>QMMC01000108.1 GCA_003647065.1 Deltaproteobacteria bacterium
CGGCGGGGCGAACCTCGCAATCGTCTTGGGAATCTGCAACCGGACGCGCAGGTCTTCGCCTTCGTCGGCGAGGGTGCCATCGAGCATGCCGAGCGCCGTTTCGCCGAGCCCAACGAGGGTCTTGCGAGCTTCCTCGCGAACCAGCCTCCGGCGCAGCATGTCGACGAGGCGCGGAACGAACGAGCGCGTAGGGGCCGGGTACGAGGAAGAGGGCAAGGCCCGCGACGCGAACAATCCGGGAGGTTGTGAAGCGGGACCGCGGACATGGACATGGGGTGACCTCGGGGCCGGGTGTTCGAGCATCCGCTGACCACGGGTGGCCTGTTGCCCCGGGCAATTGCCGGGTTTCCCGGCGGGCATGCATGCTGCTTATGGCAGTAGGTCATGCGACGCATCGGTCCGAGTCTCATCGCGCTGGCCACTCTCTCCTTGGTGGCGCTCTTCGTGGCGAAGTGGTTCGGGTGGCTCGACTTCCCCGCGCTGCTGAACGTATCCGTCGCCGGGGCGGGGCTCATCGGTTTGGTGATGCTCGTCAAACTGCCTTGGGACCTCTACATGCAGGCGCGCGCCCTGGTGATGGACCAGCGGGACGCCGCCCGCCGCGAGATCGAGGTCGCCGCAGAGGAGCAGCGCTACGCCCAGCGCACGGCCCGACGACTCTTGGCGCTCTGCGTGACGTTGCACGTCGTCACCGCCGCCGTGATCGGCGTCGCGACGTGGGCGAGTCAGGGGCAGCTCGGCTATTGGTTCGCGGGCTTCTACCTCCTATCGACGTTCTTTCGGCCCGCAGCCGCGCTCTACCATCATCTCGCGCTCCGCCTCGACGAACTTCGCGACCGAACGCGCTATCCCCGGGAGGACGTCGTCTCCCTCGTGGCCCGCTTCGGCGAGCTCGAGCAGCTCGGGGCCCGTGTCGAAGACAAGAGCGGCGAGGACCACGCCGAGGCCCTCGCCTCCGTCGAGCGCCTGAGCGGTCGCGTCGACGCGCTCGACCGCGAGCATCGGGCCCGCACCGCGGCCTTCGAGGATCAGGTAGCGGCCTGTCTGCGCGAGCTCGAGCGCACCGCAGACAAGCTCACCGACGACCGAGACCTGCTCGCGGGCATACGCGCCTTCGTCAAGGTGGTCCGACAGACCTGAGCGTCCGTCGCGCAGGTTCTGGCGGCCGCTCCGACGCCGGCACGGACACTGGCAGCGGTGGCGGCACCGGCATACTGGACCTGCCCCCGTTCTTCGGACCATCCGTTGCCGAAACGCCTGACCTTGGGGAGGTTCACGAGACCGCCGCACCGGAGGGTCTCGGTGGATGCGTACCCCAGGCCCCGTCGACTTCAGGGCGGGCAGTCGAGGGGAGGAGGATTGTCGATCAGCGCCTCGTACTGGGTCCCATGGTCCAGGCTGTAACCGTCGCTCGTCGTGATCGCCGCGACCATCCAGACGCGCAGAGGATCCCCGCGCAGGTAAAAGTCCACGACGTCTCCCGCCCCGAAGTAGCGACAGATTCCGTTCCCGCAGTCGGCCCCCCCTTCTTGTTCGGACAGGAGGGCCCCGAGGCGCGCCGTCGCGTCCGAACCGCAGTGGGAGATCACTTCGAGGGACGAGTCGTCGGCGGTCGGTCGAATCTCGACGAGACCGTCGGTCTCGAAGCCCGCCTGGGCGGCGCGACTGAGCCGACAACCGTCCGCGGGTGAGGCGCCGGCGTACTCCCACGGGTCCCAATCGTCGGAGACGTCCTCGTCGTCGTAGGCTCGTTGCATGTCGATGGCGTGAAGTCGCGGCTCACTCGCTACTTCGTGAAAAGCGAAGCGCACCGCCATGTCGGCCCAGGGATAGGGCGAGCCGTCGGCGCCGGGGCGGTTGATGCAATACGAGAGGTCGTCGGCGCATTCGAAGAAGTCGCCGTCACCCATCGGGAAGAGGCTGTCTAGCTCCGACTCCGAGAGGCTGCTGCGCATCGCGGCTTCGCTGCAGAAGAGCTCCCCGCCGTGCTGGTCCATGATCTGCACCCAGACACCGCGGTCGAAGTCGATGAGGCGCGCCAGGCGGCTCGGCTCGGTCCGCCCCTCGAGCAGGCGACTCTGGAGCGATGGGCCCTCGGACGAGGCCCCGGCCGGCCTTTCCTCCTCGAAGCTCGGGTCCGAGGTGAGCAATGGGGCTTGTCCGTTCGTCGCGCCCCCACACCCCAGCAGTACCAAAAGCAACACGAACCGGAGGCGAAACATCGGGCGATCATACTGCAGCGGATAGTAGACGTGTAGCCTGTAGCGGGTACGTGACGGCCCCGCGAGTCGAGAGGCGGCAACACGGCGGATTCGATCACGGCGTAGAAGAGCTCGCGCGCATCCTGCGGGGACGAGATCCCGCTCTTCGGTGAGCATCGCGACGCCGATCGTTTCGTTGATACATCCGCCGAAATCGGTCTCGCAACACGCGGGCGTCGGAGTCGACTCGCACGACCGACCTTCATCCCATGTGACGTCGTCCATGGTGGCCGGCGCATCGGGGGTGCGGCGCGTCGAGGTGACTCAGAGCCCACGAGAGACGAGCGTAGGGCGTCCAACTCCGGTCGGCATCCGGGTCTCGAGGATCACGACCTTCTGCCAGATCTTGCGCTGCATCGCGATGCACAGGTCCTCCACGTCGGCGACCGCTTTGACGGCCTCGGCGTCATTGAAGCCCTGGGCGTAGAGGGCCCCGACGATGCCCGTCAGGGCGAGTATCTCGGAGCAATAGTCCAGGTACCGGGCCATCTCGTCGGAGCTCATGGTGTGGGCGATGGAGCTCTCGGTATCTTCGAGTTCGGTCTGGAGGGCTTCGGGGTTCTTGCCGACCTGATGAACGTCGACGAGGTGGGCCACGATGCGCAGTTCGCTGAGCGCCTCGACGACCCTCCCACGCTTTTCGCGCCGTTCGAATGACGCGAAAAAGTAGATCGCGGCGCCAAGGAGTACGATGTCGTTGATCGCTGATTCACCGATCTGCACCAGCTCCGCCCAGCCAAAACTCTCCTGTCCGGCGCCTGAGCTCGTCGCGACCACCAGGGCCGCGACGGACCCGACGACGATCAGGCTGATGACGCCGTAGCTCAGCAGCCGTAGGCGTTTGTTGGGCGCCGCGAGCAAAACGGTGGTCGCCCGGGCGCGACCCGCCAGTATTACCAGTTGGGCGCATACTCGGCTGAGGCCGGAGTCCGGGAACCGCTCGACGATCCGCCGATGCAGCCGCGTTGCCGTATTGTGAATGCGGTCGGGATCCAGCGCGATCATCTGCGCTTCCGAGGGAGGATCGGGTTCCGCAGGGGGGGCAGGGGCCGAGGGAATGTCCGCCATCGGGGCGAGGATAGCCGACGTCAGGAGAACTGACGCGGGCTATCCTCGCCATGCGCTAGAATCCGGGCCGTGTCCGACCCACGAACGCCTCGCCTCGCCGTCCTCTTTCGCCTGACGGTCCTAGCCCTCCTTCCGGCTTTCCTCCTGACGGCCTGCGACGACGCCGCCGCTCCGGCCGACTCCGGCGCACCGGATTCCGCCGCCGACACGGGCCCCGTCGACGCCGGTCCGGCACCCGCATGCCTGTCCCCCGCCGATGCCCTCATGATCCCCTCGCCGATGTGGGAGCGCCCGGGCACCGAAGGGCTCCGCGCCCCCGAAGGAGACGTCGTCCTCGGCCTCCTTGCCCCACGGCCGGCGTGGGCGACCAACACCCGGGGCCTCGACGGATGGCCCCGGAGGCCCACCTTCGTCGTGCCGCTGTGGGGCGCCGCGTCCGACGTCGACCCGACGGCCATCAAGCTCTATGGCATCGAGGACGAAGCCCTGACCGAGCACGCCGTCCCCCTCGACGTCTTCCTCGAGGACGACGGCGGCGCACTCATCGTCGTGCCGACCGCAGCCCTGCCCTCGCGCTTCGACCGCGCCATCCTCTCCGTCGGCGCGGACGCCATCATCGGCGCCGTTCCGGTCCCCGGGTGCGGCGAAGACGGGTCGCCCCACGAGGACTACGCGGACGCGGCGGCCCTCGTGCCCGCGGACACCGCCCTCGCCTTCAGCTTCCCCCTCAGCCACATCGAGCACGAACTCCCCGCCCTCTACGAGTCTCTCATCGGCGCAGGTGTTCTGAGCGTCACCAGCGCGGGCGCCATCATGGCGGACACCCTCGGAGACGACGCACCCAGCGCCGACGTCCTGAGCGCCCTCCGGAGCCCCATCGCCGATGGCCTCCTCTCGACCCCGGCCTACCAAGACGACGAGGGGGTCTTCGTCGTCGACGCGGCGGGCCTGCCGACCTCGACCGGTACCGAGGCGCCGGGCTTCACCGTGCTCCTTCCGGCCACCGGCAGCGCACCCTACCCCTTCGTCCTCTATCAGCACGGGGGCTCCCAGCACCGCCACAGCGTCACCCACGCCGCGGGCCCGTTGCTCGAAGCGGGCTTTGCCCTCATCGCCATCGACCTGCCCTTCCACGGCGACCGAGCCAGCGAAGGCGGCGGCACCGACCTCGACATCCTCGTCTTCGACGAGCCCCTCCGGTCCCGGGACAACCTGAGGCAAGCGTCCGCCGACCACCTCGCCGTCCTCACCCACATCGACGTCATCAACGAAGCCCTCATGCCCCTCTACGGCGAGGCGGTCCTCGACCCCTCCCGGCCCCACTACATGGGCCTCTCGCTCGGTGGGTTCACCGGCACCATGACCTTCGCGTCGGCCCCGACCCTCGACGCCGCCGCCCTCTTCGTCGCGGGCGGGGGATACCAAGAGGTGCTCACCGACGGCTTCTTCAACCTCCTCCTCGCGGACATCATTCGGTCCCGGGGTGCAGCCCGCCACGGCGTGCTCTCAATCATCGAGCTCCTGCTCAACGGAGCCGACCCGTTGGCCTACGCCGGGCGGGAAGAGAGCCTGGGCCGCGCCCGACCGCTCCTACTCTTCGAAGCCATCGACGACCCCCTCGTCCCAAACAACTCGACGGACCGCTGGGCCCAGGCCTTCGGCGTCTCTGTCGCGACCCCGTTGCACCACGAGATACCCGGCCTCACGGGCGTCGTCCTCCCCCACACCGGCGCCCCGGCCCGCGTCCTGGTCCAAGCCCCCATGGACGAAGTTGCGGTCACCCAGCGCCACGGCGCCCTCATCGAGCAGGGCTACTCGCAAGAGCTCGTTGCCCACTGCTTCACGGGCCTCGCCGCGGGCGGCCCGTGCGAGGTCCTCGACACGGGTTTCGCGGAGCATTGAGCCGGCGTAACCGGTGCGATCACGGCTGCAAGCTCACCTACTCCGGCCCCTTGACCAGGCGGGACCAGCGCTCCTCGGCCTCGGTTGCACGTCGACCGGGCCCGTCGCGGTGGGCCTTCCACAATAGATTGTGAGGCGTCACCGTCGGTGGCACGAAGGCCTGCACCGACACCCGGTAGCCGCAGGCCTCGAGCCGCAGTGTCCGCTCGGTGTCGACCAGCGACTCGACGAAGCGTCGCCGGACGGGCGCTTGGGATGCCACGCCCAGGTGGTCAGCCCAAGCCCGCGCGATGCCGGCAAATCCAACGGCGTCTGAATAGCAGCAGGGGACCGCGAGTACCCAGGGCACCTTCCTAGCCATGGCCTGGTCGACCACCTCGTCGAACGCCGGACCGCAGGCATGAAGGGCGACCACCACCTCGGCCCCTCGGGGCCAAACATCGGCATCTCCCACGTCGCCCTCGCGGACGTCGATCTGGATCCCGGCCGCCCGGGCAGCCGCCCGTCGAGCGGAAGCAGCCCGCACGGGCTCCCGCTCGATGACCACCACCTTCGACCACCCCAAGAGCCTGGCGGCCATCAGGCCAACGGGAGCCCGCCCCGCCGCCGCGTCCACCAAGAGCGGATCCCGGCGAGTGCGCGCGAGCACCGGCAGGATGCCAGCCAGCTGCGGGATCTTCTTGATCTCCTCCGGCCGCAGCGAGCTACCGGCTCGGGTCACATAGAACGCCCGCAACGCCTCCTCGACGTTTGCCTCGCCCAGGCGAGCTAAGATCTCTGGCGGCGGCGCATAGTTCATCGACGGCTAGCAATCATGAACGCCCTCCCGCGGGACGGCGAGGGGAACACACGGTGCTGGCGTATTGGCCTACTGTGAGGCCGACAGCAAGCGTCCTTGGAACGATCGCAACCGGGGTCCGATCTCCGCCGAGGTGACGCCGGAGGCGGTGCGGTTTACCTTCTCCTTGATGTCCCGGCGATGGCTTCCGTTCCTTCTTCTTCTGTGTGCGGCACCGCTTCACGCTCAATCGAGCGACGTCACCGTCTTGGTGACGAACTACCGAAAAGTGCCGCTCATCGACGACACTCGAGCGGGGCTCAACGCCATGAGCGCGGTCGTGATCAGGTGCACTCGAAGGACCCGCACCCTTGGTCACCAATGGTTGCGGTACCGGGTTCAAGAGGACGGAGCGGTCCTCGACGTCGAGAGTGAGTTCTCCACGATGAGCCCCGCCCAGAGGCGGTGTATCCTCCGCGGCGCGGGCGGTGTCCGCTATCCAGTGGGCGCGACGGCCGTGGTGCGAGTCCAGTGGGAGGTCGCACCGAGCGACGTGCTCGTTCGCCACCGTCAAAGGAAGCAAGAACTACGCTTCGACTTTGCCGTTGACGGCCCAGCGCCTGCGCGCCGTTTCTTCGATGAGCGTCGCACGGCGGTGGAGAGTTGCATCGACGCAATTTCCGGCATTGAGGTTGTCTACGAGGTCTTCGAAGTGAACCTCGGTGCAGCGCCAACGGTCGCGGAACCGGGCGAGCCGCGCACCGTGGTCCACAATCGGTTTCGAGGTCCCGACCGGGTGGCCGAAGTGGGGCGGTGCCTCCAGACGGTGCTCGCGAGCGACGCGCGGCGCGGAACTCTGCGGGTGCTCGTCAACGCCGATTTGGAGGGAGGGCTTCTCTAGGGCATCCGAACGATGTTCCGAACGATGTTCAGCTAGTTGCGGTCCGTCCCGCCGGACGGCACTGGGCGGCGCTTCTACTTGGTTGCGGGGGCCGGATTTGAACCGACGACCTTCGGGTTATGAGGAGAGAAAATGCCGAATTGGGGAGCTTATTGAAGTGCTTAGAATCGCTTGATTAGATGAACAATCACCGGAGCTTGAGTCCGCATCGCCGCATCACGGGTCGTCACTCGAAATCACGCGATGTCGAAGCCGTGCGGCAACGTCAGGTCAACCGGGGGCGCGCCGTCATGGGGGACGGGCGTGGCCTCGGCTCGTCACACATCCGGATGCAAGGCTTGCCCTGTCCACGCCTGAGCCGCGCTCCCGCAGGGGCCGGGGGGGCGGCAAGTGTCCTGTACACCCCGCGCCACCTACCTCGCTGAACGACGACACCGATGCTAGTATAGCGATATGGAGCGGGACACGATCGTCGAGCGCATCCGCGCCCATGCCCCCCAGTTGGGCGAGTTCGATATAGCCAAGCTCTCGCTCTTCGGCTCGGTGGCCCGGGGTGATAGTGGACCCGAGAGCGACGTGGATGTCCTGGTGGAGTTCCGGGGCGCGGCGACCTTCGACAACTTCATGGGTCTGAAGCTCTTTCTCGAGGACCTCCTGGATCGACGGGTGGATCTGGTCACGACCGGTGCACTCCGGCAGGAGATCCGCGAGCAGGTCGAGGAAGACCTCCTTCGTGTCGCGTGACACCAACCTCTACCTGCGCGACATGGTCGAGGCCTGCTCGCGCATCGCGGAGTACGCGGACGGGCGCGACAGCGCAGACATTTTTGGCGACCGGAAGCGTCGAGACGCGATTCTCTGGAATCTCTTGGTGTTGGGGGAAGCCGCCAAGGGCGTTCCCGCCGACGTCCGGGCACGTTTTCCGGCGATCGAGTGGCGGAAGATCGCCGGGTTCCGCGACGTACTCGCCCACGGCTACTTTGGGCTCGACGAGGACATTGTCTGGGACGTCATCGAGAACAAACTCCCCGGTCTCTTGACCTTGCTCCGCGACGCAGCGGTCTGACGCGCATCGAGAGCACCCGCACCGAGTTCCTCTTGCGTCTGTGGGTGAGTGAGCAGCGGGTGGACCGTGTCGTCCGTCGTGCCACGGCGGGAGGACTGCCCCATGTGCCGCACCCAGACCAGGTCGCCGTCTGGTATCGAGCCATCCCTAGCTCAGCGGCGAAGGGGCCGGCTCGGGCATTGACCGACTCACCGAAGATGACACCGCGCAGGATGAACTCGGAACGCGACGCGCTCCCCGGCGCGATCGAGTCGACGAGGTCCGTGAACTCCTCCTCGACGTCATACTCTCCGTCTTCCGTGCTGAGGATGAGCCATCCGCGTCGGCCGTCCGTGACCATCGTCAGCGGGACGTGGATGGACGTATGGGCATCGTGCGCTGACCCGGTGCAGAGGGCGTCGGGCAGTGCCGACATGGTGTAGGCCTCGAACACGTGAAGCGCGGTGGAGACTTGCTCGGTCGGGCACACTCCGGCACGGCGGTCACTCTGGCTGGCGTTTCTCGAGCTCACGGTGGGCTGCCCCTGAGACCAGGATCCCGGCTCCGGTCGACTCACGTCGCCCTTTCGCCACGACGCAATCAATCCAGGAGGGCTGAGAAGCGGGGCAGTGGTTGATATTGGCCATCTGCAGCGACTCGCAGTCATCTTCCAGCTAGGGTGCCCAACCCTATGGGATCCTTCGCCACCCTCCCCTTCCAGGAGCAACTTGCCCGCATAGAGGCGGCCAGCGCCTATGGCGAAGAAGACCTGACCCCGCTCCTACGGGAAGCCGGGGCACTCCCGGACGCAGAGCCGCTGGCGCGCCTGGTGGTTGTGCTCGCCGAATCGGGCCGGATGACCGAGAGCCTGCTGGAGCGGTTGGTTCAAATTGCGGAGCACCTGCCAGACCCCGCCCTCCAGCACCTGCTCGCGCAGACGGGCAGCGGAGAGCTCGTCGATGCGACTCTCAGAAAACTGGTCGAGAGAGCGCTGAACCGGTGGCCGGTCGAGAGAATCAGCGCGCTCGCCCTCCTGTCGCGGTGGCTTCGACAACGGTTCCCCGACGCCTATCGCAGCTTCGTGGGATCCGCCCTCGAACGGACTGGCGACGGACCGCTCGATGCTCGCTGGCTGCTCTTCGTGAGCGGACACCGTTTGGTCCAGCTCTCGGGTCAGGCTGCTTGGAAGCCGCTGGTGACGGAAACCGTCGCCAAGGCGGTGGACGCGCTGGCGCGCGCGCCCAAGTCGATATCGCAGGCGAACGCGGAGTCGTTGCTTGCAAAACGTGTCTATGCGGACCCCGGCCACTTCTTCTTCGAGCTGCTCCAAAATGCTGAGGATGCGGGGGCCAGCCGCTGGCGGGCGGTGGTCGGACCCGACGGTGTAACCGTCGAACACGACGGGCAGCCCTTTTCGTTTCACGATCTCGTCGGCGTGCTCTCGATTGGTCAGACGACCAAACGCGCTGAGCAAATCGGCTTCTTTGGTGTGGGCTTCAAAAGCATCTACGAGGTCTGCGAACGGCCGCGCGTTCACTCGGGCGTATTCGACTTCGAGATCGCCCACGTCTCGATCCCGCGCTCCCTGGCCGTCCGTCCCGAGAGCTCGCAGGACGAACAGGACGGACAGACCGTTCTGATACTCCCGTACTCCGCGGACGTGAACGCCGACGACCTCTATGACCGAGCGAGGGCGTTCCCGCCGGAAACCCTCCTCACTTTGCCGAACGTCCGTTCGATTGAAATCCTGAAAGGCACCACCGAGGCGTGGTCCTGGCAGGAGGAGTGGGACGGCGACGTCGCCACCCTACGACGCAACGGCACCACCGAGACACGTCGCTACCTGTGCGTGCAGAGGCGCTTCTCCTTTTCCGGCAAGCGGGAAGACGGCCGCACGCACAGCAGCCCCGTGCTGGTTGCTGTCGCACTCGACGACGCCGGGCAGCCGAGCCCAATCGATGGCCCAACGATCTACGCCTTCCTCCCCACGGCAGAGCACACCGGGCTGCGGTGCATGGTGCACGCCCGCTTCGACGTAACCCTGGACCGCGAGCGACTCGAACACGACTCGGTCTGGAACCAAGAACTTCTGCGAGAAGCGGGCCGTGGACTGGCGCAAGCGATCAAGTCATTGGCAACGTCGGGGCGGTCGCCGCTTGCGGTCCTGTCCTCCCCGACTGAGCTGGCGCCGGCCACTCGCCCGTTCGCCGAGGCACTGGTCGCGGAGCTCCGCGACTACCCTTGCCTTCCTGGCGCTGATGGCACCTCCCTCCGGCCGACGGAAGCCCGCGTTGTTGCTGCACATCTCTCTGCTCCACTCGCCGGACTCGACCTGGGCGGTGGTTCCCGCGCGTTGGCACAGCTGTCTGCTCGCGAACAGGCGGTGGCCGTCTCCCTCGGTGCGACCGAGTTCACCGGCGCCGACCTCGTGACCTTTGCTCGGGGCTCTCTTCGCGAGGGCGCGCCACCGCCAGCATGGTTCTGTGATGCTGTGCTCGGGGCGCTGGGCGATTCTGATGCTCCCGACCGCGATATTCGCGCGCTGCCGATGGTCGTCGACGCTTCGGGCAATCTCGTCCGACCGGATCGCGCCATGGCGGCGGAGACGACCTGGGCCAACCTCTACGTCTCCATCAAACCCGTGGTCGAGCGTCGACTGGTCGACTCGCTTCCGGCGTCACTCCGAAGTCGTCTGAGCATCCCACCCTACGATCCTGCCACCCTCATCGATGACCTGCGTGACCCTGCGCTCGCGGCTCGCCTGCTCGCCCGAGAGGACGCCCTCCTCGGGGCGATTGGCACGCTCCCAAGGGCAGACCGGACACGGCTCTCGGCCGTGCCCATCCTGCGGACGACCGCCGGCGTGCGAAGGTCCATCGACAATGGGCTTCGCCGTTTGGAGCCGGACTTGCACTCGCTCGCCGCCCACCTCGCCGACAAGGTGCCCCTGCTCGCGGGCGACCTCGCGGAACGCTTTGGTCCGCTCGTCACGGAATGGGTTCCACCGCTAGGGCTCGCCGAGCTCGCAGACATGCTCCCCAAGACCTGGCCAAGCGACGGGGCCCCGTGGAGCGACAACGGTGCGGAAGCAGTCCTCGACCTGCTCGATCGAGCCGCAGGCACCCTGGGACAGAACCTCGTGCGGAGCTTCGCTGCAGCCGCGATCTTCAGAGACAAGCACGGCGTCCGTCGTCGCCTGGTGGGACCCGACCGTGCACTCATTGCAGAGGACGAAGAGCTGCCGCAAATGCTGCCCGATTGGCCGTGGCTGGCGCAGCGTGACCGTCCCTTCATCGGCGCGGCCAATGTCCCGTGGACCCACGTAGGGCCCGTGGTCGACGGGCTCGTGAAGGCAGCCACCGCTCCCGCAGAAGCCCACTCGATACGGGACGACCACTGGGCTCTGGTGATCGCGTGGATCACACGTCACGCGGACCAGCTCTCCACGCGCTCCATAGACCAACTGGTGGCCGCCCCCGTCTGGCTAGATGCTACCGGCCAACGCCGGACCCTCGATACGCTCCGACGCCCTGGTGGACCGGACCACGTCGAGGCCTTCTTTCGCGCGATGGGCTCTCGTTTCGAGGCTCACGGCGTGAGCGAGGCGCTCTCCATGGCGCTCCGCGTGGCGGACAAGCTGGCATCCTCGACCGTGCGTACGGTCATTCAGGACCTCGTCTCACACGCCAGCGAGGTGTCCGTCCCTCCAACGGTCCTAGCCGACCTACTCAACGAAGCCACCGATGAGCTGTCGACCGCCGACCTCCGACGAGTGCTACGTCTGCCGTTGTTCCGAGATGGGTCAGGTCGGGCACGGCCCCTCACGACTTGGGCCGAGGCCGATGCTCTAGCTTGCCACCGACCAGGGACCATGCGCCCCATTCTGCGCGGCGGAACGTTTCCTCTTCTCTCGGAGGACGACGAAAAGCTCTTCGCCAAGTTTCTTCATATCGCCGGACCGCCGCCAGCCACGGCAGTGGATCTCGTCCGATGCGTCCAGGTCGATGAGAGCCTGCTCGGAAACCCGCGCGCCATTCGCGAAGTACTCCACCAGAGTTCCGACGACCTCGATGAGCACGCCCGCGCGTCCCTCGCGACTCTTCCGATCTTCGAGAACGAAAACGGCGAAGCGCGGCGTATCACGGAGCTCTTCATCGGGCGTGAGCTCAGGGCCTGTCTCACGGACACGGAGATCGAAGCACTCCAGCCGGGACCACTCCTACTGGAAGCTTCACAAGAAGCCCTAGTGGCCCGGCTGGGCCTATCACCCCGCCCTCTCAGCGAGTTCGTGGCGCAGAACATGCTGAGCGAGCTCGAGGCGGACCAGCCACTTGAAACGCAGCCAGCGCCATGGAACTCGCGCCCGTCACTGGTGCGCCTTCTCGAGCTGGTTCAGCGCGCTGGCATCGACCCACGGTCCGCTCCCCTGGCGGTGGATGCGCAGAAGCGCCTAGCCATCGGCCCCCTCGCTACCGCGAACCCGGCGACACGAACTCTGGTGGCTCGCCTCCCGGCCGTAGGTCGTCTAGCGGACTCCGAGTGGAGCGGGCTCGTTCCAGATACCGCCGCGGCCCTGGTCTTGACGTCGCTGTCGCATCGGCAGGTCGCCAACGCGTTGCAGGTTGCCTGCCCGGAAGAACTGCCCATCGCCGGCCACCCCGTCATCGCGGACTTAGGGGCACTCTACGAATGGCTACGCGAGAACCGCGAGTCTCTGGACCAAGACGAAGACGCCCTCGCCGCGCTCGCTTCTGCGGCGGTTCTACCATCCCAGAAGCAAACGCTCCGGGCACCCAGGGATCTCGTTCTCGATCCGTCACTGCCCGACCTCGGTCTCGGGTGGGGCATCTCCGCCGAAGTTCCGACCGACATCGCGACTTGGCTCGCGAAGAGCATCGAGCTCGACCGCCGGACGCGCCGGGTCGTGATCGAATATCTGCTCGAGGGCGTGCAGACCGCTGCTCGGGACGACGACAAGGCCCGTGCGGGTGAGCTGATGGGGTTCCTCGCGCGCGCGCTCGGGGCCGGCGAAGTCACCCCAGGAGAACTGGAAGAGCGGGTACGCTACAGCAAGGTCCGGGCCCGATTGAGGGTACCCGTCGCCGAGCATCGATGGGAGAAGCCCAAACGAGCTTGGCTGGCGCACGAGGACGATGCCGCGCAGGTCGAAGTGTTCTGCTCGGAGGCGCCGCCACGAATCGTGTTCGGTCCAATCGACGCCCCCTCCCGAGCGTTGCTCGTCGCTTGCGGCGCCACCGAAGAGCTCAGCGACAAGATCGTGGCCGGCTGCCTGTCGGGCGAGCTGATTCGGCCGGGAGACGCGGCTCGGCGCTCCCTGAGCCGCTACGTGCTCACTCGCGTCCTCGAGCAACCTCGGCTGCGGCACGATTGGGGCCTCGACGAAACGCCATGGGTTCCGGATCAGCTGGGGAAGCTCGCGAAGCCCCGGGACCTGCTGTGGCCGGACGGTCTCGCCCGAGCGCTTTTTGGCGCCTCGCCGGACCGCTTCCCGGCCGGCGATGTCGTGCGCGATCTCCCGGACGAAGCGGGTGCGGCCCTGGGCTTCCAGCTCGCCGCAAATCTCGACCTGGCCGACGCGGCTCAGTTCGCGGGCGAACGAGAAGGAACGGCCGCCCTGCTCGATTGGCTCGACGGGGGGCTTCGAGACGGTCGCTTCAGAGCACCCCAGGTGCGCGCCTCGTTTCGACAACGCCTGCTGCTCCGAGATGACGAGGGCGTACTGCGGCCCCCCGCTGAACTCGCCATCGACGGGGCACACGCTCTCTTCGGCACGCGGAGAGGAGACTTCTCGGAGGGGGAACGTCTACCCAACTTGACCCGCGCCCTTGGCATCCCTCGGGAGCCGAGCGCCGAGATGGTCCTATCGTTCCTCGAGGACGTGTCGGCCCAAGGCTCGGAGGACCCTCGGGAGCTTGGGGAGGTGCTTCCTCGGTGTCTCGAAGAGCTCGGCCAGGCCGTGGATGACGGTGCGGGCCTTCGCCTTCCCGAGGGAGTTCTCGTTGCCGGATTGTGTGATGGCGCGGTGGTCCTCGCCCGATTGTCGGACGCGCGGGTCCGCATGTTCGAACCCGCTGCCCTCGCGGAGTCACTGCCACCGATCGCTTTGCAAACTTTGGTCGAGTTGCTGCCATCCGCGGGCCTGGGCACAGGGCTCGCCAACCTGCTGCTCGCATCTGGAGCGCGCGATCTATGGTGTGACTTCGAGGTGGGAGAAGTGCTGCCGGGGCCAGAGCAGCCCGCTTTCCTCGAGGCAGCCAACGAGCTTCAGAGGGGCCTTTTTCGGGCGCTTGGTGACCGCGTCGATCTCGGTGTCAGAGTTGTCGAGCCGCTGTCGGTAGCGGGCACCTTGCCCGAGACGCTGACGAGTTCCGGCTCCCGTGAATCCGACACCCTCTTCACGACCGACGTCGACGCGGTCATTCACGACGGCATCCTGTGGCTCACGCCTGCATCGGTCGAACGGCCCGAACTGCTCGCGCCCGCCTTGGAGCGTGAGCCGAGCAGGCGGGCGGCGATGGCGAGGTGGCTCGCCAAACGGGAATGGGCGTCGTTGCCCAAACGGCTGAGGGACAAAAACCACAAGATGGCCCGTGACGCGGGCGGCGGGATCTTCGATCGCGTCCGGAGCTTCTTCAGACGTGAGCCGAGTCAGCCGAGGGTCGTCCCGGAGCGCGCCCCGGTCAGCCCACCCACGGAGACTCCCGCCGAACGGCGAGCGGGCAATCGAGAGCGGGACAAAACGTTCGACGAAGGCCTGTTTCGGCCGCAATCAGAGCTCAGACCGCAGCTCGCTTCGTCAGAGGGCTGGCTCGCGAGGAGAACGCGACAACCAGACTTTGGGTTCGCGTTCACGCCGACCCACCTCTCGACGCCTTGGCTCTACGCGCCAAAGCTCATCACCATCGAGTTCGACCGGCGCGGCCAGAGCTGGCGCTCGGCTCGTCTAGACCGTCCGCCGCCCACCACGCCGGCGGGCATGGTGGTCTTTCGTGGGCGACTACCGCGGGGCGAAGCCGTGCTTCCGGTCCCGATGTTCGGCACCGTCGAACAGCTTTCGGTCGACGGGCAGGCAGTCCTCCCTGCCCCCGGGCCATCTGGCGGACATCTCCTGCGACTGAACGAACCTGGAGACGTTCGGCTACGCGTTGCGCTCGGTCGAGTTCCAGATCTCGAGCGCGCTGAACCTTCCCCCATCGGGGATGCGCTCGCGCCGTTCGTACCGAACGACGAGCTCCCCGACGAGGTTCTCGACTTCGTGGGTGATCTGGACGCCGATTCACCGCCGATTACCCGAGCGCTGTCGATTCGGGACTTCGTTCGCAAGCGCTATCGATATGACCCGAGCTATCTCGAGGACCCCGGTGTTGCGCGGTGGCTCACGCGCGTCGCCAAAGGCCGGGCCAACGGGCACATCGCGGCGCTGCACGCCGGCCGAGACGGGAAGCACCTGGGAGCTGGCGTTTGCTATGAGCTCAATACACTCACGTGTGAACTGCTTCGTCGTGCCGGCGTACCGGCGGCTGTAGCGACGGGGTGGGTCCTCGATGGGGGCGCGCTGTCTGAACCCGATCACTTGTGGTGCGTCGCCCTCCTTCGCGATGCGCGAGGCACTTCCCTATGGGTTCCCATCGACGCGAGCTCGACACGAACCGGCCGTCCCCTTCGTGTACCCAAACGCCCACCTGGGCGCTTCCGGGCACCTCGGGACGGACGAGCCAAGGCTCCTAAACCGCCAAAGTTGAACATCGGAAGCGGCACGCGTACTGGGCGCTCGCAGTCGCGACGTCCTGGCCGCTCTCGGAAGTCAAAGCCTCGGGTACCCAGGGCGGAGCTCCTCCGAGTAATTCGCCATCTCGAAAAACTCGCCGGACACGCCCTGGACGACAACGAGCGCGCCAAGGTCGAGCGTGCGCTCGAGGATCCGAAGGCTGCCGCCAAGCTCCTCGGGCGCCTCGCTCGATAGCCGAGATGCGCGCCCCACCCGCGTGGCCTACCCTGCCATCGCCCTGAGCGGAGACGGATATGTCCAAGAAGAAAATCGACAAGGCCAGGCAGAAACGGCTAGCCAAGCAGAACGCAGCTCGCGCCCGAAAAGCGTCGGGAGCGGGCAACCCGTCCATGCCCATGCTGCGCCCCGTCAACGGCGACGCGTCCGACGACATCCCCTTCCCGATGCCCGACCCCCGCGCGATGGAGGCCCAGCTGCGGGGCATGTTTGGCGTGCAAGAGAACACCCCGGCCGCCCAGGCCCAAGAGCTGATGTCCGAAGCGTTCGACAAGATGAGCGGCCCCGAGCGCGTCGCCTTGGCTCACCAGGCCCTCGAGGTCTCGCCGGATTGCGCGGACGCGTGGGTGCTCCTCGCCGAGGAGGAGGCGACAACGGCGGAGGAAGCCATTGAACTGCTCCGGAAGGGTGTGTCGGCGGGGGAGCGGCTCATCGGGCCGGAGGCCTTCGAGGAAAACGCTGGAGAGTTCTGGGGCGTCCTCGAGACGCGGCCCTACATGCGAGCCCGGGCGAACCTCGCCCAGTACCTCTGGGCGACCGGGGAAGAGGGCGGGACGCGCGAGGCCGTGGGCCACTACCGAGAGCTGGTGCGGTTGGACTCGAGGGACCACCAGGGACATCGCGAAATCTTGCTCGTACTGCTGGTCGAGATCGGCGAGGACGAGGAAGCCGCCCAGCTGATAGAGAGTCATCCTGGTGTCGGCACGGCATGCTGGCTCTACTCCAACGCACTGCTGGCCTTTCGCCGCGGCGGGGACTGCGATGGTGCGCGGGAGGCCCTTGCGGATGCCCTCGATCAGAACCCGCACGTGCCTGGGTTCCTGCTGGGCGAGACGACCATGCCGGACGAGCCTCCTATGAACATGGGGTACGGCGACGAGAACGAGGCTGTGCACTACGTCGCGGGTGCGATGGCGGGGTGGGATGAAACGCAGGAGGCGTTGAGCTGGTTGGAGGCTCAGGCGGCACTACCCACGGTCGACGCGTAGCGGACGCGCTGAACGAAATCACCAACGCAAGACGCCCCCAGGAAGAACCTAGAGGCGGCGTAACCGCACCATCGAAGAGGGGCCTACCCGCCTCTCCTGCGCATGGCGCCGTGACCGGTGCGAGCAGGGCTGCAAGCTCCCCTACTCCGGCCCCTTGACCAGGCGGGACCAGCGCTCCTCGGCCTCGGTTGCACGTCGACCGGGCCCGTCGCGGTGGGCCTTC
>QMMC01000109.1 GCA_003647065.1 Deltaproteobacteria bacterium
CTGTAACCGACGAGTTGGCTGTGCGAAGGAGAGACGGTGAGCAAGGGAATCGAGGCCGCGGTACGAATGGCGTTCAGGCGTGATCCCCCGCCTGCGGGGATGGCCAGACCGCCAATCTCCAGCACGCCGCCGCCGCCGCCGCCTCCCCGTTCGATGCGATTGATCTCCGCGTCGTCGTAGTACTGGGGGTCGTCGGGCAGCACGACGACTGCGGCCCGGGCGGCGGTCGTCGCCGCGTGACGTACGACGAGGTTGGCGGTCAGGTAGAGCGCGACCTGGATCATGCCGAGGAACATCATCATGAAGGGCATGAACGCGATGAGGAACTCGACGTACACCACACCGCCGGTGTCCTTCGCGAGCCTCATGCCCAGAGCTCCGAATGTGATCCGACCAATACCAGGGTCGTCCCGACGAAGATCGCTAAGCCGATTCGCATCGTCGACGTTAATTCGGTGCTGACCTCGGGCCGCCGGGATTCGGGGAGCAGCGGGCTGACGAGGGTCAGCGCCAGGTTCTGGAGCGTCCGGAACATCGTGCCGCGCCAGGCCATCATCACCATCGCCAGGAAGGCGGCGACGCCAAACGACGCGAGCTGCGCTTCGAGGGCGAGTTCGGGCCCGAGGAGCGCGCCGATGGCGGCGAAGAGCTTGACGTCGCCCCCGCCCATGGCGCCGCGCCAGAAAAGCAGGAGAGGGCACGCCGCGCCGAGCACGAGGCCAATCACCGAGAGCAGAGCGCCCCAGGGGCCGCCGGTGGCTAGATGCAAGGCCAGCGCCCCGACGATCGTCGTGAGGGTCAGCCAGTTGGGAATGCGGCCCGATCGCGCATCCGTCCACGCCGCGATTCCGACGACGGCCACCACGGCGCTGTGAAGAACAACGAGATCGCTCATCGCTTGGGCCCGACCATGGTCTCTCGCCGACTAGGGTACACGACCGCGTCATCAGAGGGCGCGATCCCGGGCGATGCTGTCGCGGTGCTCGCTTCCAGGTCTTTCCTGAGCTGACTCGCGACCATGAACCGCCGCCTACACTTGCACGGAATGGCACAGTGGGCCGCCGATCTGTGATCCCTCTCCGTGCGTCGCGTAAGACAGTGTAATCATAGGCATTTGGCGTGTGTCACGGCGTGGCTCACCTGTCGGCACACCTGCTGCAAATGGCCCACTCCGGATGGAGAACATGACAATGGTCAATACGAAGATGGCAGCGGTTCTGGTAGCGGCGATGGTGGTGCTCGGCCTGGCCGACGGCGCCGAGGCGCAGGTCGAGGTCATGGTGGTCACCCCGGCCGGGTACGCCGCGCCGGCGACCGCCGGGGAGCAGCTCGCGTCGCCGCCGACCACGCAGCTCGAGGTCGGCGCTCTTCAGGTCGACGGCGGCCCGACCCGCGCCAACCGGGGCTTGGTGGTCGGCGGCGCCGTGACCTTCGGCGGGACCTACCTCGCCAACATGTTGGCCTCGGTGATGCTCTCGGCCTGGACCTACAATGAGAACAGCGCCGAGTACATGAACATGAGCTTGGTGCCCATCGCGGGCCCTTGGATCCAGCTCGGCTACGCCGCTACCGACGCCCAGATCGCCCTGGGCATCATGGCCGGTGTTGCCCAGGCCGCGGGCCTCGCGATGTTCATCGCCGGGCTGACCGTCGCGCGCAGTCCCGTGCCCGAGGTCCAGCTCGGCGCCGGTACCCGGGTGACCTTCACCCCGACCGTCACCGGCGACTCGGCTGGCCTCGCCGCCCTCGGGACATTCTGAAGCCTCTGAGAGCTACGCCGGGTCGAGCTCGGGGTAGTGGCGGAAGAGGCCGTGCTCGTTGAAGGGCAGGCGGCGGTCCGATGCGAAGTAAGGCGCGAGGGAGGGCAGGGCGGCGACGCGGTTGCGGTGGGCGCGGAGGGCGGGGGTATCGGATGACACGCGCGCCCAGGTGTTCGGGAAGGCGTAGGCGATGCCCTCGAGGGTTTGGAAGAGAGAGAGGTCGGCGTAGCTCATGAACCCCGCGTCGAGCCAATCGCCGGTGCCTTCGAGGACCCGCTCGAAGTACGCCGCGAACTTCGGCAGGCGGGTGTCCCGGAAGGACCGCGCGCGCAGCAGCGCTTCGGCTTTCTGGTCTTCGTAGTAGAGCCCCGTGCCGACCGGGTGGTGGGTATCGTGCGCCTCGCTGACCAGGTCCGAGACCGTCAGCTGGTGCATCAGCGCCGTCGACCGACCCGTGGCCGAATCGGGCGTGAGGCCGAGGCGCGGGCCGAGGTAGTCGAGGATTGCGGCGGTCTGCCCGAGGCGTACTTCTCCGTCGACGAGGACCGGCGGCGCGAAGGGCAGCGGCGCCTCGGCGGCGCCGAGGAAAGCCACGAGGTTCTTGATCCCTCCCCCTTCTTCTGGAGGTTTCCGCGCAACGTCGACGTACGCGGCCCCAGCGTGTTCGAGGGCCAAACGCACATATTCCCCGCGTCCTGGGATCATCGGCCAATAAAAAAGCTCATAATTTCGTGACATGACGTCCTCAAATAGGGGGGGTATGTGCACTTACCGGGCGCACGAGGTCATTTTCTTGCTAAGCTTACGCGCCTCGCGGCCTGAATTCCGCCCCAAGTTGGGGCTATGCATGCGATTTAGCACGGTTTTTCGTGGCCCACGGCCATCCGAACGAACCGTGACGGAGAAGAGCTTTGGATACCTTCGCGACAACCGACACCGTTTACGCCCACAGCAAGAAGCGCGAAGAGTGGGGTTACGCGATCCTGGCCTTCGAGAGCGACGACCGCCGGGGCTTCCAGTTCCAGGACGGCCGCCTTCGGGTCTTCAAGATCGGCTACTACGAGCTCCTCGAGCCCGTGCTGCCGAAGCCCGACGGAACGCCGCGCATCGTATCGAACCTCAAGGCGATGCTCGCCAAGACGGTCGACGAGCGCGTGCGCCCGGCGAAGGCCTCGGACAAGCCGGCCCTCGGCTTCGACGCATTCGTGACCGTTGCGAAGGACCTCTTCCCCGAGGGCTTCAAGGGCGACGAGTACGACGCGAAGGTCCGTGGCTCCCAGGCGACCCGTCGCCTCAAGCGGCACCGCGACGCCGCCATCGAGGACGCCCGTGAGCGTCTCGGCAAGGACAGCTTTGGGGCTCTCACCCCGGCGGCCGCCCGCGACATGCTCCGGGACGTGCTCAAGGCGACGGACCTCGTCAACGCCAAGCAGCTTGCGCCGATCGACGCCGTGCCCTCCGAGAACCTCGAAGAGCTCCAGGCTTCGGTCATCGCCATGCTCTACGGCACGGGCCCCTACGAGGCGCGCTTCGAGCGTTTCGCCCAGGCCCTCGAGGTTGGCGGCAACGTCTCCTGGGAGCTCGCCACGTCGCCCGGCGCGATGGTGCACCCCGATGAGCACCTCTGGATCAAGGTCACTCCGATGAAGCGCTTCCTCGCGCGCTTCTCGCCGGTCCTCTCCCTGACCCCCCGGGTCACGGGCTTCACCTATACGCGCCTCGTCGCGATGGGCGCGAGCCTCGTCGAGGGCCTCAACAACGCGGGCTTCGAAGCACGCGACTTCTTCGACATCGCCCATCTCCTGACGGAGATCACCAAGGCGCCGAGCCTTCAGCGCCTCGACGCGATGGCGGTTCCCGAGGACGACGACTGATCGACGCGGGAGCGAAGCCCGGCCTCGTCTCCCTCTTGATGATCACGGTGGCGGCCTGTGCCCCCATTCGACGGGTTGCCCCCGTCGAAGTGGGGCAGCACATCCTATCCGCGGGCTTCGGCGGCCCCATCTCCGAGGTGGGGCGTGGGAGCGGCATCTACGTGCCCGCGCCCGTCGTCACCGCCGGCTACGGCTATGGGCTGCACGAGCTCTTCGACCTCGAGGCGGGCCTGCAGGTCACCGAGCTCTTCGTCGGCGGCCTCGCCCTCGACGCGGGCGTCAACTTTCGCCCCCTTCGCCCCGAGGGCCTTCGCCCGGGGTTGATCTTCCCGGTCAAGCTCCACTACCTGGTGCCCTTCCGCGGGAGCGGCATCGATACGATGCGGCTCTACCCGGACGTCGGTGCGACGGCGCTCTGGCAGTGGCCTGACCGCCACTTCTACACCTACGTGGGCGTGACCGTGTGGTTCGACCTCGCTTCCCGGGGTGACGGAAACGACCCGCTCAGCCGCGTGCTCCCGGTGATGCACCTCGGCCAAACATTCGGCAACGAGACCTGGCAGTTCTCGGTCGAGCTCCGCTACTACACGCCCAACATCAGCGACGAGTTTCGCCTCATCGACGTCGCCGACCTCGGCGGCCAGGGTTCCCTCGGCGCCGTCCTCGGCTTCAGCTGGGCCCTCGGCGGAGATGCTCCATGAGACGCTGCTCCACGGGGTGCTCCATTGGGGGACGGTATAAACTTTCTTACTTTCGAAGCGAAAGTAAGAAAGTTTATACCGTCCCCGTGCTCGTCGCGGTTCTGGCTGTCTTGCAGGGCGGGTGTGCCGTCGACTTCGTGCTCTTCAATGGGCAGCACCTCGATTCTTATAGCTACGACGCGTACGCCGGGGAGATGCTCGACCGGGAGGCCCTCGGAAGCCTCGACCCCGTCGTGCCGGGGGTGATTCGCGAGGTCCAGATCACGAGCGGCACCGAGCGCCTCGCGGCGGTTCTCCTCGCCGACAGCGACGTTGGGTCCGACGATACGTTGATCGTCTTCTTCCACGGATCGGCCGAGCACCTCGACTACTACTGGGCCCGGTCGAGGCTGCTTCATGCGACAGGCTACCCGACCCTCGTAGTCGATTACCGCGGCTACGGCGTCAGCACTGGGAGCACCGATGTGCCCTCGCTCCTCGAGGATGCTCGGGTGACCCTCGACTTCGTCGACAGCGAGCTCGGCGCCCCCGAGGTGGTGGTCTACGGGAACTCCATCGGGTGTCTCGCGGCCGGGCGCATGGCAGAGGAGCGCCGGCCGGTGGGGCTCATCCTCGAGGTTCCGCCCAACTCCCTCGAGACGATGGTCGTCGATCAATTCGGAACGAACGTGCCCCCGGAGGCGCTCTTCGAACGAGACGTCAGCGTGCGCGACGACGTCGCCGCGAGCGGGGTCCCGCTCCTGGTCCTCGCCGCCGATGCAGATGCCGTCTTTCCGCCGGTGCGCCACGCCGACCGGATCCTCGCCCATCACGAGGAGCACAACCCCGGCCTCAGTGACATCGAGCGGGTGCCGGGCGGCCACGACGACGTGCCGCGGCTTCTGGGCTACGACGCCTACGTCGAGCGCGTGCGCGCTTTTGTGGGCGGGCTCTGACGGTTCAGAGTGCCTCGCTCAGCGCTTGATGCGGTCCAGCACGCTACGCGTCGCTCGGGCGGTCCCGCTCCTCACGACTGACGGGGCGACCCCGCGCACGGCCACCGCGACCTCGAGCTTCTTCGGCACGATGATCCGGTTCTTGCCCTTCTCGAGGGCCTTGATCGTCGCCCGGACGACTTCCTCCGGTTCGATCATCATCTTGCGCCCCGCTTCGGGCATGCGGTCCAGCTCCTCGGGCGGGACGAATGCGGTGTTTACGGCGCCCGGGCAGACGGTCAGGACGTGCACGCCTTTCGGTTCGAGTTCGATGGAGATCGATTCCGCGAGGCCCACCACAGCGAACTTGGTCGCGGCGTAAATAGCCTCTCCGGGCACCGGGACCAACCCCGCGACCGAAGCCATGAAGACCAGCCAACCTTCGCCTCGTGAGGCCATGGTCCGCGCGAGGGGGCTCGCGCAGTAGACGGTCCCGAGGACGTTCACCTGGATCATGCGCTCGGCGTCATCGAGGTCGTGCTCGACCAGGGTCTGGTGACGACCGAAGCCGGCGTTGAGGATGGCGACGTCGACGGCGCCGAGCACTTCTTCTGCCCGGGCCATCGCGCGCGTCGCCTGGGCGCGGTCGCCGAGGTCTGCTTCGATGACGAAGGCCTTTCCTCCGGCTTTGACGATCTCCCCGGCGACCTCTTCGAGCTTGTCCTTGCGCCGGGCGACGAGGGCCACCCGAGCGCCGCGGCGCCCCGCTTCGATGGCCAGGCCCCGCCCGATACCGGACGACGCCCCGGTCACCAATACGCCGCGCCCTTCAAATGAATCGAGTCGTTTGCCCATGGGGGGGCAGGCTATCACCCTCCACAAGAAGGCGCCGCGAAGGCGGCCCGAGGCGAAAGCGCGCCGGAGGCCTCCACAAGAAGGCGCCGCGTAGGCGGCCCGAGGCGGCAGCGCGACGCAGTCGCGCAGAGCCGACCGGCCGACCGTAGCGGCGCCGGTAGTGCGAAGGCGTGCGGAGCCGACCGGCCGACCGTAGCGGCGCCGGTAGTGCTTGCCGCATCCGGCCGCTCTAGGACCGGTGGATCACGACCAGCTCATCGCCCCGGCCCTTGGCGACCACCGAGTCGTAGGCGATGGGGCCGAGCTCGATGCGGTCATCGTCGTCGAGGAGCGCATGGACTTTGGCCTGGACGGCGTTCAGGCCGCCGAGCCAGGCCCGGCGGTCGGTCACGTAGACGCGGTCGCCGGGCTCGGCGTGGATCGTGGCGGCGAGGGCCCGGCCGACCTTGATGAGCGGCAGGGCCTGGGCGTCGTCGGAGTACTCTTCGTCTTCGACGAGGACCGGCTTGCCGTGGCCCCGGCGGTCCTTGCCGAGGCCCACGGTCTCCTTGAACTGGGCGAGGGCCCCTTCGACGGTACCCCATACGAGGCCCTTCTGGGCGGCGGCCGTCTCGGGCTTCGTGAACAGTGCCACCACGACGCCGAGGCCGAGGCTCACGAGGATGCCGAAGAAGGCGCGCATGTATTTGTACTGCTGCATGCCCCCGACGAAGCCGTCGCCGGCCTCACCCATGGGCACGCCGTGGGCCACCGGCGTAATCATCTCGGGGATGAAGATGGACAGCACGACCAGGCCCAGGCCGCCGAGCAGAGACGCGTAGGCCCCGGGCCGGGTGAAGCGCTTCCAGAAGACGCTGAGCAGGAAGGTCACCGCCAGGGGCGGCGTCACGGCGGCGGTGAAGGCCCCGTGGGCGCTGTAGATCGAGTCGAACTGCATGAACACCGGCACCAGGGCGACGCCGAGGACGGTGACGCTGACCGACGAGATGCGCGCGACCTTGAGCATCTCCTTTTCGCTCGCGTCGGGGCGCACGTAGGGCTTGTACAGATCGTTGACGCTGATCGCGGCGACGGCGGTGATGAGCGTATCGACGGTGGACATGAGCGCCGCCGTGAGCGCCGCGAGGACTAGGCCGAAGACCCCGGGCTTGCTCAAGAGCTCCGTCGCCACGTAGAACGCCTCGGCGGGGGTGACCGTTTCCGGGAGGTAGCCCCCGTGCACCAGCGCCGCCGCCGCCCACCCGCCGCCGCCGACGACCGCTGCGCCGACGGTCATCAGCACCAGAACCGTCGCTACCGCAGCCTTGCTGGACTCGTGCAGCGACCGGGCGGCCATGAAGCGCATCATGATTCCCTGGTTCAGGAAGTAGAACATCGCCGAGTTGGCGATGGCGTCCTGCCAGAAGATGCCCACCGTCGGGAAGTTCGATTCTTCGTTGAAGTTCGGGAAGGCCATCCGGTGACCGCGGTCGAGGTGGCCCCAGAGTTGGTCGGCCCCGCCCATGTAGTCGGCCCCGAGGTAGAGGATCAGGATGCCCGTCCCGAGCAGCATCACGCCCTGGAGCAGGTCGGTCATGATCACCGCTGTCTGGCCGCCGCTGGTGACGTAGCTCGACGAGACCACCGCCACGATGAACGCGGCGAGCAAGATGGGCACGCCGAGCAGCGCGTTCACCACCTTGCCCATCGTGTAGAGGTTCACGCCGACATAGCCGATCAGATAGATCAGGATGCACACCGTCGCCGCGAGGCGTACGCCGCGCCCGAAGCGGCGCCCGAAGTACTCGGGGATGGAGGTGATGCGTGAGTAGTAGAGGATCGGCAGCCATCCGAAGAGCAGGAGAGGCAGCCAGATCCAATCGTTGAGGTACGACTGGCTCGACGAGAGCCCGTACTCGTAGCCCTTGGAGCCGTACTTCACGAAGCTGTAGGACCCGACGGTCGTCGCGATCAGGCTGAAGGCGATGAGCCACCACGAAAACCGTGAGCCGCCGAAGAAGAAATCCTTGGTGGTTGTCTGCTTGCGCCCGAACCAGGCACCGACCCCGATGATCGCCAGGAAGTAGGCGACGACGATGCCGTAGTCGAGCCAGGTCCCCCGGGCGCCGTCGGCCAAGGTGAGCACATGCTCGGCGCCGCCCTGGTAGGCGACCGGGTCGAGGACCGACATCGGCGCGTACTGCTGCGCGCCCTGGAGCGCGGCGAAGAACCCGGCGACCCCGAGACAGACGAAGAGGTTGCGCAGCGGCGGCCCACTGAGCCCGAGCCAGCCCATGCGGAAGCCGTAGAGCAGGCCCACCCCGAAGACGATTCCCCCGATGGTGTATACGTAAACGAACGGATCCACGGTGTCCCGGCGGGACCTATATCACGGTCCGCGAGGGTTCCGCGCTCGAAGCCTTACTTGTCCAAGAGCTCGTGATGCAGGAGCGCGTGGGGGGACGGCGCCCGGTGCCACGCGACCAGCACCTGCAACACGGTCTCGACCACTTTCGGGGTGAGAGTGCCACAGCTGATCCACGCCACGCCCTTGGCGATGTTGACGCTGGGGAGAGACTGGACGTTCACCGCGAGCAGGCGCTCTCGCACCTCGTGGTCGAGGAAGACGTTCGACGTTGCGACGTCACCTTTGATCACGAATACCGGGTCGAACTGTTCGTCACCGAGCTCGATCTCCGACGATAGGCCGAGCATCTCCAGGATGTCCTGGCCCATGCCTTCAGGCTCGAGGGTCAGGAGCGCCGCCGGGGCGATAGTGGTGCTGAAGTACCCGACCTCGTAGGAGTTCTGGCCGATCCTCGCTTCGATCCCCGTCTTCCGCTCCCGCGCTAGCTCCACTCCGACCGGCGCGTCGTCTACCCGCACGCGCGTCCCCCAGACGACTCCCCCCCGATGGGCCCACTCGGCTTCTTCCCCGAGCCCGTCGTCCGGAAGAGCCGATTGGATCATGGCCGCGCTGGACGGGCAGGGCATAGCCGCGCGCCCGAGCTTGGCGAGCAGTCCCGTGGGCGTCGGCTGGGGCGGCGGCAGTTCCCGTTCGGCAGGGGGCCCCTTCTTGGCGCGGGCGGTCGCTCGGTCGAGGACCTCGAGTCGAGCATGTCGCGCGTCGGTCGGCGCGAGGCCCTCGTCGAGGCCCTTTGGGATACCCCACACCGGGGCGACGCGTTCCCAGAAGACCTCGGTCAGCGCGCTCTCCTTCCGGGCGATCTCGGCATCGAGGTGCTGCAGTCGAAGGGCGCTCGCTTCATCATCTCCGCGGTAGGGGTCGACCACGTCGTCAGCCTACAGGAGGTTGGGGCCGGCAGTTTGCCGACCCTCTGCTCAGCGCTCGAAGCCGTACTTTTCGAAGAGGTCGCCGAGCTCTTCGTAGACTTCGTCCTTGGTCAGGCCGAAGTCTTCGAGGCTGTACTTGTGGGTGCTCTTGAACTGCTTTTTCACCGAGCACTCGCGGACCAAGCGGTCGTGGACGTGTTGGGGCATGTTCCAGCCGAAGCGTTCGTAGATCGCCTCGACCTGGCCCTGCGGATCCTTGGTCAGCTCGTCGAAGGGCACGGTGATGAAGCGGTCTTCCCCGAGGTGGTCGCCGAGCTCCGAGTAGCGCCGGTAGAAGTCCATCATCAGGTAGCCGAAGCGCCGGAACTCCGGGGCGTCGGGTTTCCAGTCCGGGAAGAGGCTGCGCCACGAGAGGGTGAGCAGCGAGATTGCCGAGGCGATCGACTGGTAAGGATGGCGGACGAGGTGAATCACTCTGCCGTCCGGGAAGGTGTCCAGCATGGCCTCGGCCCGGGGGGCGGCGAGCACGCTCTTGACCAGCATCGTGCGGTCCACGCCCTCGGCCGTCAGGTGGCGTTGGATGCAGCCGCGGTAGAAGTCCATCACCTTGTCTTTGGCGGACTCCGGCAGGTGGTCCATCGACCAGGCCCGGGGGATCTCGTCGATGAAGGGGAAGAGCATCAGCATCGCCGGGGAGACGAGGGTGTAGATGAAGAGGGCCTCTTCTTCTTCGGCCTCGGTGAGGCCCATCGGATGGATGTCCCGGAACCCCGGGAAGAGGCTCTGGTCGAAGGCGAGGATCTTCTTGCTGACGCGCCCGCCGAGGAACTTCTGGTCGAGGGCGCCGAGGGCGTCGACGGCCTTGTAGGCGCTCACGGCGGGAACGACGGTCTGGTAGAGCTTGAAGGAAGTGAAGCGCTCTTCGTCGAGGGCGAGGAGTCGGTGCAGCAGAGTGGTGCCGCTCCGGGCGCCGGCGAAGATGAAGACCGGCTCTTTGACCTGGGTACGCCTCCACTCGGGGTAGAGGGCGTCGTCGAGGCGCTGGGCGGCGGTGACGGAGGAGGCCATCAGGGCGTAGAAGTCCAAGAACCCGAGGCTCCAGGCCCAGTACCGCGGCGAGGTCTTGCCGGACTTGATCGTCGCCCGGAGGGCGTCGGTGAGGTTTGGGAGGTCGACGTACATCCAGCTGGATTCGCGATCGAGGGCCGGGCGGGCCCGAGGGCCCGAGGGCCACAGAAGAGGCGGGGAGTAGCGCCTTCTTGGGGCATTCACAAGGGGTGACCACCCGTGCCGCCCCTTTGCACGCCGGCCGTCTCCGGGGTAGCGTCCCGCGCCATGTCTGACCCCAAGCGTTTCTTCTCCATCTCCGATGTCCCCGCCGGCGCCCTCGAGGGCGAAAAGGTCGCGGTCCTCGGCTACGGCAACCTCGGGCGCACCGTCGCTCTCAACATGCGCGACTCCGGGACCACGGTCCTCGTCGGCAACCAGGACGACGAATACGCCGCCCAGGCCAAGAAGGAAGGCTTCGAGGTCGTCAGCGTGCAGGAAGCCGCAAAGGCCGACGTGGTCTTCGTTCTGCTCCCGGACGAAGTGATCCCCGACGTCTGGGCCGAGATCATCGCGCCCAGCTTGAAAGACAACGCGGCCATCGCTTTTGGTTCCGGCTACACCCTCGCCTACGACCTCATCGATACGCCGAGCACCCTCGACGTGCTGCTCGTCGCCCCGCGCATGGCCGGCGAGACCGCCCGCGAGCGCTTCGAGCGCGGCGAAGGTTTTTGGGCTTACCTGGGCGTCGAGAACGACGCTTCGGGCAAGGCCGAGCGCCGCATGCTCGGCCTCGCTGCGGGCATGGGTTCGCTTCGGGCTGACAAGGACGGCAACGACGCCCCGGGCACCGGCGCGATGCAGATGGGCGCCGAGATGGAGGCGACCATCGACCTCTACATCGAGCAGACCGTCGGTCCGCTCCTCGGCGGCGCGATCATGACGGCCTTCGAGGTCGGCTCCCAGAACGGCATCCCCCCCGAGGCCCTGGTCCTCGAGATGTACATGTCCGGCGAGTTCGAGACGGTCTTCACGGCCTTCCGGACGATGGGCTTCTTCAAGGCCGCCGAGTCCCACGGCCCGACGGCGCTCTACGGCGGCATGATGCGCACCATGGAGGTCGACCGGGCCCCGATGGTCGAGCGCTTCGAAAAGGTCCTCGGCGAGATCCGCGCCGGCGACTTCGCCAAGAAGTTCCAAGAGGAGCGCGCCGCGGGCTACCCGATGCTCGAAGCGGCCCAGCTGATGATTGAGGCCGACAGCCCGCAGACGCAGGCCGAAGCTCGCGCCCGTAAGAGGGGCTGAGGCCAAGCAAGCGGGGCGCGTCCCTGCCCCGGTTCTCACTAGTCAGTCGAGTAGGCGCTCTCTCTTCCGGGGCGTGCAGTAAATGAGCGAATTGCCGTCCAAAATCGCCGCGTTCGTGACCCGCTGGCCGGGCGCGATCGTGGTGGTGACGCTGCTCCTCGCCGTGGGGGTCGCCAGCCAGATCCCGAACATCGTCCGCAACCCGTCCCCCGAGGACATGATCGCGTCCTTCGAGGACTACGAAGCGATCCGTGAGGCCTTCGAGGCGGACTTCGGCAATACGGACCAGATCGCGGTCCTCCTCGTCGAGGCGCCAGACATCACGGCCCGGCCGGTGCTCTCCTATGTGCACGCCCTGACCCAGCACTTCGAGTCCGATGAGGGGGTGCGCCGGGTCGACAGCATCACCAAGACGCCAATCACCAAGGGCCTAGGTGACGGCGATGACCCCGACGGCGACTTCGACATCTGGGACGAGGGCGACGACGGCGGAGAACTGACCCTCGATGCCCTCGAGGACGAGAGCGAGGGAGACGACTTACCCCAAGAGGTGATGGACGCCCTGCTCTCCCTGACGTTGGCCGCTCCAGTACGTTTTCCAGGGGGGCTCACCGACATCTCCGAGCGTCGCCGAGAGCTCGAACCCCGGCGAGCGGTCGAAGGCGATGAGGTCACCGACGAGGACGGCGAGGCGCTTTCGACCGCCCTCGCCGACCTGCCCCTGGTGACCGGCCGCCTGGTGAGCGAGGACCGCACGGTCACGGCGATCGCCCTCGGGCTGCCGACGGATCACCGCTCCCGGCGCGCCGTCATCGAAGAGATGGACACCTGGCTCGATGCGAACCCGCCCCCCGAGGGCGTGGCCTTGTACCGTGGCGGCCTGCCCTACGTGCGGGCGAGCATCGTGGTCAAGATGCAGCGGGACAACCGCGTGCTCCTGCCTCTGACGCTCCTGGTCTGCGCGGTGCTGCTCTTTGCGGCGTTCCGCTCTGCCATGGCCACCCTGCTCCCGCTCATGACCGTCGGCATCACGGCGGCGTTCGTCGTCGGCGGCATGGCCATCGTCGGCCAACCGATGACCATCCTGACGAATATCGTGCCGCCGCTCTTGATCATCATCGGCATCAGCGACTCGATTCACCTCGTCGGGCGGTATCGAGACGAGCTCCGAGAGAGCGGAAACCCCAGCCGCGCCCTGGTGGCAACGGTGCGCAGCATGGCGACGGCGTGTTTTCTCACCTCGCTCACGACGTCCATCGGAATCGCGTCGCTGCTCGTGTCGAGCACCGTTGGGTTCCGCACGTTTGCGGCGATCGCGTCCATCGGCGTGATGGTGGCGTACGTCGTGACCATCACCTTCCTGCCGGCGGCCATCGCTCGGTCGAAGGGGGTTCATGCGGCACCACCGCCGAAGAAAGCCGTCCTCGAGCGGTTCCTCGGTGCGTTGACGGTGAAAGTGATCCGGCGGCGTTGGTGGGTCCTCGGGGCGACGGTGGTCGTCTCGGCGGTCGCGGCCACGACCGCTGCGGGTCTCGAGGTGGACCACGCGCTGATGGACCAGTTCGACGAGTCCGATCCGGTTTTCGTCACGACCCGGTTGCTCGAAGATCGCCTCGAAGGCGTCCGACCCCTCGAGGTGAGCATCCGCGTCGAGGACCCGGGAGTCCTCTCGGACCCCGCGATGCTTCAGGAGATCGACCGGGTCGCGGCTTGGGCGCTGACTCAGGACGGTGTCCTCGGGGTGAGCTCCGGTTCCCAGGTCTTGCACGAGGCATGGGCCCAGCTGACCGCGGACCCTGGTGCCCGGACCGAGGCCTTCACGAGCGCCGAACAGGTCGACGCCCTCGCGACGTTGTTGCGCCGCGGAGAGATCGACGCCCTCGGCCACTACCTCACCGGTGACGGTCGACACCTCCGCCTACGCATCATGGTCGCCGATATCGGAGCCCAGGCGACCATGCGTCTGATCGACCGCCTCGAAGGGGAACTCTCGGCCATCCGTGAACGCGCCGAAGTGGCGCTCACGGGAGAAGCGTTCACCGGCTCGGTCGGAACCGAAGCCGTCGTGACCGATATCATGCGCAGCCTGGGCCTCGCCATCCTGATCATCTTCGTCGTGCTCACCGTGCTCTTCCGGAGCGTGCGCCTCGGGCTCCTGTCGATCCCGCCGAACCTCATCCCCCTCATCGGCACCATGGCGTGGATGGTCGTTCGCGGCATGCCGCTGAACATCGCGACGGGGGTGATCTTCTCGATCAGCATCGGCCTCGCCGTCGATGGCACCATCCACGTGCTGGCGCGCTTCCGCGAAGAGGCGGAGCGCGGCCTCGGTCAGAACGTCGCCCTGGTGCGCGCCGCCCGCGGTACGGGGCGGGCCATCGTCGTCAGCTGCGTGACCTTGATGTTGGGCTTCGGAGTGCTGCTTTTCAGTTCTTTCGTCCCGGTTCGCAACTTTGGCGAGCTCATCGCGGTGACCGCGTTTTTCTGCCTTCTCTCGACGGTGGTAGTCCAGCCCGCGCTCCTGCGCGTCGGCGCGGGCGCCCTCGGGTCGTTGCGTTCGCCCGAGTCGTCGGGCTGAGCGCCTTGCGCCCGCTTCGCAGCGTGGGATAGATGCGGCATGCGCTACGTCGGACGCATCTACCGGCCGCCCTCCGAGGCTGACGCCCTGATCCTCCAGGCGACCATCGGTTGCAGCTGGAATCACTGCACCTACTGCGACATGTACAGCGACAAGCCGACGTATTCGGAGCGGCCGGTCGTGGAGTGCCTCGAGGATCTCCAAGCGGCCGTCGACGGCCATGAGATCCCGGTGTCCCGGGTCGAGAAGCTCTTCGTCGGCGACGGCGACGCCCTCGGCATGTCGATGGAGCACTGGCGTCCGATCCTCGAACGGGCCCGCGCCCTCTTCCCGAACCTCCGCCGGGTCTCTTGCTACGCGATGGCCCGCAACGTCGCGGCCAAGACCGACGAGGAGCTTCGCGAGCTCTACGAAGCCGGGCTCACCACCCTTTACATCGGCCCCGAGTCCGGCGACGACGAGGTGCTGAAGCGCATCGCCAAGGGCGACACCCATGCCGCCCACGTCGAGGCGGCCCAGCGCGCCCACGCAGCGGGCATGAAGATCAGCGTCATCGCGCTCCTCGGCATCGCGTCCGACCGCAGTCAGGAGCACGCCGAAGCAACGGCGCGCCTGGTGACCGAGATGGACCCGGAGTATTTTGCGGCCCTCACCGTGACCATCGTCCCGGGCACGCCGCTGGCAAAGCTCTCGTCGCGAGGGAAGTTCGAGGTGCCCGGGGTCGAGGACCTGCTGCGCGAGCTGCGCACCATGATCGACCTGGCCCGCCCCACCGATGCCGTATTCCGCACGAACCACGCATCGAACTACCTTCCCTTGGCGGGCCGGCTGCCCCGCGACCGCAAAGCGATCGTTGCGACCATAGACTCGGCGCTACGCGGCGAGGTTCGCCTTCGCCCCGAGCGCCGCCGCGGGATTTGAGTTCAGGGCAGGGGTTCGGGCTCGAGTTCCGGGCAGGGTTCCAAGTGCCCCGCCATCGCGCCGTCGATCGCGCCGGACTCAGCGTCGATCTGAAAGTTCAGAAAGTGCCCGTAGCCGTCTCGGGGGGTGGCATTCACCCACCAGCAGGGGGCCTCGCCGGTGGCCCCGCCATCCTGAAAGGTGAGCTTCACCTGCATGTCGTCGAGAAGGCTCACCAAGCCGCCGACCACGCTGCCGTACACGCCAAAGTCACCGTTTCGCCGCATCGCGCCATCGATGAAGGCAAAGGTCTCGCGGTCGAGGAGCTGACCCTTCGCGGCCGGCACATCACCCCAGCCTGCGCCGGCCACGGTCATCGCATCGCCGTCGATGTGCAGCCACATGCAGAACGGGTCGTCCCAGGCGGACTCGGCGAGGAAGTACAAGCAGGCGTATTCGCCTCGGCGCCGGGTGACGAGGGACCGCGCCGAGCGGCTCATCTCTTTGCCCTTCTCGTCGAGGTAGCTCGAGAGATCCAAGGGCGCCCCTCGGAGGCCCTTGCAACCCTCTCGCAGGTCGAGGCGCAGGCACTCGCCGTTGAGGGGTTCCAATACGAGGACCGAGCCTTCGCGCTCGAGGGCGGCTTCGGCCTCGCCGAGCTCCTCGGCCGAGAGTTCGGGCCCGTCCGGGACGGAGACCGACCCGCCGCTGAGATCACCGTCACCCTTCGTCAGGGTCAGGGTTGCGCGAAATCCCGACGGCTCGCGCAGGGCCAACTTCAGCACGTACTTTCGCCACTTCACCGCGGCGTCGACTTCGAAGTCGCGCTCGAGGCCGGCGAGCCCCTCGGACCAGATCGATCCGTAGTCGTCTAGGTTGTCGTCGATGAATTTCCGGTCGGACTCAGAAAGACTCACGAACCGAGTCTAACCTACGAGCGCGTCCGGCGATCTTCGCGACCCTCGCGACGTTCGACGCCGCGAGCGCGCGCTGGCGCCTCAGCCGCTCAGTTGCCGGCCATGCCGACGCCCGCGTAATAGAGGGCGAAGAGCCAGCCCATGCGCGCGACGAACATCAATGTTGCGTGGGAGAGCATGTCACCCGGAACTCGTCGCAAGGCACGTGCCGGCCTGGATCCGCTGCAATTCGCCAGAGATGAGGTTTCATGACCCCGGTGCCTCTTGCAGATCTGCAAGGGTCCAGGCGCCCCAGGGGCTCTTCGGCTCCATGCCTGGGGACTGGAGTGCCGCCCTCGTCAGTGCCGCATCGTGAAACCGATGTATGGCTCCAACCAGAACTGCGGGCGCGAAAACAGGTTGCCCCGGTAGCTCATCGAAAACGCGCTGCCGACGTCGATGGACCAGGGCCCCTTCACCTTGATGTTCACGCCGGCGCGCCCTGACCACCCGGGCGAAAATTCGAAGGCCCCGGTGCCGTAGCACCAGAAGCCCCCGGGGAGGACCCCGACGCAGTCGAACTCGATCGACCGGAAGCTCCACCCGTTGAAGTCGATGACGAGGTCGGCATAGGGGCGCACGTACTTCGTTGGGAACTGGAGGCGCACCCCGAGTCCGCCGTGGAGCCGGACCAGGGGGTCTCGGCCGAGGCCGGGACGAAGGGCGTTGAGGTCGATCGGGATGAGGGCCACCCCGGCGTCGATGAACGCGCCGAAGTATCCCCAGTCGAGGCCGATGCGGCCCCCGAAATTCACCCCGGGCCTCACGATATCCCGGGGCACGTCGTAGAAGAGCGGGACGCCGATGGCGAACTCCTCGATCCGACGTTGGCCCTGGCCCTCCGCCTCGGGTGCGTCCCCCGACAGATCGGGAGGCGCGTAGCTGACCTGGCCCTCGGCCGC
>QMMC01000110.1 GCA_003647065.1 Deltaproteobacteria bacterium
GGTGCCTCCAGCGGAGGTAAAAGCGTCCGGCAACGGGGCATCCTCGGGTCCCCGCGACATCAACCCCGCAAACCACAGCACCAACTCCGGTCGTCGCGTAACAAAGCCCCCCGCAGCTGGAGGCACCCCCAAGCACGCCGTCATCGCGCTCAACCAACGTCATCGCGCTCAACCGCGCTCTCCGCGGCGCGTGCCCCGTTGCCCCCTAGAGCGCCGGCGTTCCGCCGTCGAGATCATCGCCCGGGACCGGACCGGTGCCCGTACCGAAGAGCGTGTAGCGAAGAGTGCAGGGCAGGGCAGCCCAGGGGCCGCCGTTGACTACCGGGAGCGGAGAGCAGTCGCTGGTGCTGGTCGGCGTGTACTGGATTTCGCTGATGCCCGAGAGTTCCATCGCGCGCTCGGGCACGCCCCCGTCGGTCCCCGCGTCTCCGTCGTTTACCTCACCGCTGCCACCGTCGGCGTCGCCGCCCGGAGCGAGGGGGTCGACCGGGGTGACATGCACCTCGATCAACTCGACCTGCTGGAGGTTGCACCCTCGGTAGCCGGGCTGGGCCGGAATCACCGGGACGGTGGCGCCGTAGCGAAACCGATAGGCGCCATCGGGGAGTTGCACCCCGGTCTGAATCGGTCCGTCACCTCGGACCCAGATGCCCCTCCCGTAGTCGTCTCGGACTTCGACTTCGAAGTTGATGGGGTCCAGCGCCGGAACCGCCGCGCCGCATCCGTTCTCATCGAGGGAGCCCGTGACTTGAAAAACACCGATGGTCTCACCGGGGTTGTCCCTGGGCTCGCATCCAGCGACGGCCAGAACGAGGGCGGTGAGGAGGACGACCTTCTGCGCGGCTGCGGCGTGGATGAGGGGACGCATCCTACGGGAATAGGACGGTCCACCTCATATCGCGAAGTTTTCTGCCGCTTTCGGCGGCCCAGAGCGGCGGGGCTACTCGTCTTCGTCCGCCGCCGGGGCCGGGGCCGGAGCGTCGCCGGCCTCGGTGGCGTCGACCTCCCGAGTCACGTTCTCACTCCCGGGCCCGACGGGCTCGATGTGGAACTCGACCCGGCGGTTCTGGGTGCGGCCCTCCCGCGTCTCGTTGTCGCCGAGGGGGCGGTCCGGGCCGTGGCCCTGGGCGTAGAGCCGACCCGAGTCGACCCCGTTCCGGACCAGGTAGTCGACGCAGGCCTGGGCGCGGTTCATGGAGAGCGTCCGGTTGCGATCGGCGTTTCCGGAGCTGTCGCTGTGTCCTTCGATCCGAACCCGTTGGTATTGCGGGTTCCTGGCGAGGATGGTCGCCACGGCATCCAGGATTTGGAATGACCGGCGGCCACGGATCGTCGCCCGGCTGGTCCGGAACTGCACCTGCTGGAGTAGGCGAATCGTCTCACCTTCGACGACGATGAGAGCGTCGCCGTCGGGGCAGCCGTCGTCGTCGCGGCGTCCGTTGAGGGTCTCGGCCTCGTCCGGGCACCGGTCCACCGAGTCTGGGATCCCGTCCCCGTCGCGGTCCTCTTCCGGGCAACCGTCGTCGTCCTCGACGCCGTTTATGATCTCGGGCTGGTCGGGGCACAGGTCGTTGTCGTCGGGGATGCCGTCGCCGTCGAAGTCGTCCTCCGGACAGCCGTCCTCATCGCCGTAGCCGTCGGTATCCTCCGGCTCGTTCGGGCACTGGTCCTCGGAGTCGGGGATGCCGTCGCGGTCGGTGTCGTCGTCGGGGCAGCCGTCTTCGTCGCGGTCGCCGTCCATGTCCTCCGGCTCGTCGGGGCAGGAGTCGTAGCCGTCGATCACGCCGTCGCCGTCGTTGTCGGGGTCCGGGCAGCCGTCTTCGTCTTCGAAGCCGTCGCGATCCTCTGCCTCGTTCGGGCACTGGTCCTCGGCGTCGGCGAAGCCGTCGCTGTCGTTGTCCGGCTCGGGACAGCCGTCTTCGTCCATGTAGCCGTCCATGTCTTCCGGCTCGGAGGGGCAGCCGTCATCGCCGTCGAAGATGCCGTCGCCGTCGGTGTCGTAGCGCAAGGGTGCCCAGGTCAGGCCGCCGAATACGCGGACCATGGGGACCCCGATGCCGCTCACGAAGCCGGTGCCGGCGCCAACGAGGAAGTTGAAGTCGCCCTGGCGGAGCTGCCCCGTCAGGCGCCCCTCGAGGGGGTTCTCGGTGGCCTGGGTGCTGAAGCTCGATGCGCCGTCGAGTTCGGCGAAGACCGTGAAGAGCTCCGTGATGTCGTAGCCGGCCGCGACCCGGTAGGTCAGCAGGCTCGTGCCTTCGGTCGAAAGCAGAACCTGCTTCTCGCGCCAGTAGCCGCCGATGTTGGCCGCAGCGTGGAACCCGCCGATGCCGAACTCGGCGATGAACTCGCCGCCGGTGGTGACCGACGGGTCGCCCATGAAGGAGCCCGGCGCGATCGCGTGGGCTACGGGGAAGGTCAACCAGTAGCGGGCCGCGAGACCGATGCCGTCGCGGCCGTCACCGAAGATGCGCGCCTTCACCGAGAGCTGCGGGTCGCCCAAGGTGAACGTCTCGACGCCGCCAATGGTCCTCCGCATGCCGTCGATGTCGACTTCGATGCCTTGGCCCGAGACGTAGCCCATCGGCAGCACCAGGCCGATCTGAACCCGGTCCGCGATGGAGAAGCTCCCCATGATGTGGCCCTGGATCATGTTCTCGACGAGGTGCAGCTCCGCCCCGGTCGTTTCGCAGTCCGTGGCGTCCATCGGATCGCACGTCGCGCCATAGAGCGTGAGCGGTCGGTGGGCGTAGTCGAGGATGAAGCCGAAGCTCGGCAGCATGTCTCCGCCGACACTCGAACCGTCGGTTCCGAGGTAATTCAGCGGCCCCGGCGCAGGACGGAATCGTGACGCGGAGAAGTCTCCGAGAACACCGTCCTGAGCAGCCGCAAAATTGGAAACCGAAGCGAATGCCAAACAGACCAGGGTGATCTGGATAAAGGGGCGCATTGAACCCTCCCGCCGCCCGAATATAGATCCACTGGGCCGTCGGATTCAATGGAACACGACGGCTCGACGGGAAAATTCCAACAATGGCCCGATGGTCTGATTTTGAGGACCTTCCTGGAAGGCGACGGGTCAGCAGGGGTCAGAAGGCCACCGCGAAGTCGCATCGGAAGTTGGTGACCGTCGCCGCGGGCTGGCCCTCGGGGCCGAGGCCCGGATCCCATCGCGTCCCGCGGAGCATGCGGGCACAGGCGCGAGCAAATTCCTCATTGGTGCTGGATAGGGTGCGTAGGACCCGGATCGAGCCGTCATGGTTGATCCGGATCCGGATCTGAGATCGCCCTTCCACGCCCTGGCGTCGCGCTTCCGGCGGGTAGAAGCGCTGGAGCATCGAGTTGAGGTCCGCCGGGGGGGCCGGGCGGCGGCTGAGGGCGGCGAGGGGCAGGAGCGGGGGGCCGGCCGGCGCCTCTCCGGTCCCGCCAGCCCGCCCGTTGCGGGCGCCCCGGCGGTTGCGGCCGGTGACCTCGGCGTTGGGCCGGCCCACGGGCCCTTCGCGCTCCACCCCGGAGCCCTGCTGAGTCGCCCACCCGGATTCGCCGATTTCGTTGGTCAGCACCAGATTGTCGAAAGCCACGACGGTTTCCTCCGCAGGCGCGGGGGGCTCGGGGTCCGCCTCGGGCTCCATCTCGGGCTCGGGGCGGGGACGCGGCCGAGGGGGCGGCTCAGGCTCGAGTTCGAGCTCCTCGTCTACTTCGGGTTCCGGCTCATCCGGCAACTCGGGCAGGGGCGGGGGCTCTTCTTCGACCTCTTCGATGACGAAGAGCTCGACCTCGGAGATGAGCCGGGTGAACTCCTCGGTGGGCACCAGGTCGAGGGCGAACCACGTAACGACGTGGGCAGCTGCGCTGAAAATGACCGCGTAGGTGAGCAGTGGGTTCGGGTCGTTCAACTGCGGGTGCACTACCGTTCCAGGTCCGAGGGCCTCACGTTGATTGCAAATTTGGTGACTCGCTCCTGCCGAAGCAAGTCGATTACCTGAACGACCCGGGCATGGTTGATGCGACCGTCGGCGGCGATGACGGCCCGAAGGTCTTCGTCCGCTTCCCGGGCGGCCCGAATTCGGCGCCGGAGGCCGTCTTCGTCGACCTCTTCGGCGTCGAGGTAGAGCTTGCCATCCGCGTCGATGGACACCGCCATCGTGGTCGGCACCGAATCGGTCGGCCCCGCAGCCTCGGGGAGCTCCATGGGGATGGTCTTGCTCACGATCGCCGTGGCCGTGACCATCAGGATGATGAGCAAGACCAACACGACGTCGACCAACGGAGTAACGTTGATCGCCGTGATGAGCTCGTCGTCGCCGCCGCCTGAACCTCCGCCCATGGCCTTTACTCCGCCGCTTCGGCGGAGGCGCCGTGGTTCTGGCCCTTGAGATGGGCGAGTAGATCGAGGCCGAGAGCCTCGGCTCGACCCATGCGAGATTTGATGACCCGCTGGAAGAGGTTGAAGAAGACGACCGCCGGGATGGCGACGAGGAGGCCGATCGCCGTGGCCACGAGGGCCTCGCCGATCTCGAGCATCACGCCGCTCGACGCCTGACCGCCGCTCTCGTCGAGGGCCGCGAAGGCGCGGATGACCCCGATGACGGTCCCGAGGAGGCCCACGAAGGGCGCGTTGTTCCCCACGGTGCCGAGGAACGCGAGGTTCTTCTCCATCGAGAGCTTGGCGAGGACCGACTGCCCCTCCATACGGTCCGCGACCGCCGCCGGGCCGCCGTCGGTATCGGCGATGCCCGCGCTGACGATCGCCGCCTCGATGCTCTTGGACTGGCCCAGGCGCTTCTTTGCGGCCGCGAGGTCCCCCTTGGCGAGGGCAGCCCGCATGTCCTTCTTGAGGGCCCCGATGTCGTCCTTGGAGGACACGAGGAAGTAGATGCGCTCGAGGACGATGGCCAGCCCGATGATGGAAAGCAGGACCAATAGCCACATCACCCAGCTGGCGCCGAGCATGGCAAAAGCAGTTAGTCGTTCCTGGATATCCATCTGATCCTTCAGCGTTCTAGGCGAAAGCCCGCGAAACCTAGGTGAGCTTTGCCCGGGCGACAAGGCGTGGTGGAAGGGCGGGGGGGCTTTCGCTACCCCTCAACCGGGGTCCTAGGCCGCGGATTCCCCGGATTTCATGATTTCCCTCGTGATCACCGTGGCGTATGAACCCTTGCGAAGGGTGAAGGCAAGCAGCAAATTTTCCCCTTCGGCCGCCACTTCGAGGTCTGTGGGGCGAAACCGAAGGGCCCGTCGGGTCCCTTCGCCGGCCTTCCGGAAGCTCGCGAGGTCCGCCCGCTCGAGGCCGGAGCCTTCGAGGACTCGCGCTTCCCGGATCTGGGCTTCGGCCTCGGGCCAACGCATTTTCGCCCCAAACATCGGCCCCGTGGGGCTGATCTCCCAGGCTTTGACCCGGGGGCCTTCGGTTTCGAGGTCTTCCGCGATGAAGAGGCCTCCGCTGTCTTCTTTCTTCATGAGGTCGCCGGCGACGGCCTCGGCGAGGAGCCCGTCCTCGAGGCGGCGCCCGGTGACTTCGTTGAAGAGGGCGGCCTGAAAGGTCGAGACAAGGAGCTTTTTTTCGAAGCGCTTACGCGGAGCCCGGCCCCCATCGACGATCCATCGCCGGGCCCGGGTGAGGTTGTTCCCGTTCCAGCCGAAGCGCTGGGGCCCGAAGTAGTTGGGGCACCCTGTTTCTGCCAGGGCGCTGAGGATCTCCCGGGCCCCGTCCGCGTCTCCGTGCACGCCTCGGAGGCGGATCTGGAAGCGGTTGCCCTTCAGGTGACCGGTTCGAAGTTTCTGCTCGTGGAGCTTCGCATCGAGCATCCGGATGCCATCGAGGCGAAGCTCGAGGGCCTTGTCGGGGTCGCCCCCCTCGATGCTGGCCCACTGGGTGGTGATGCCTCGACGGTCCTTGAGGCCAGCCCAGCCTACCGAACGGGGGTCGCATTCGAGGCCCCGGGCGATGGCTTCAACTGCCCGTTTTGTATCGAGATCACGCTTTTCGAAGTGGACGAAGAGGTGCGTGCCGGTCCCCGACGGGGAGTAGGCGGGGACCTCGTCCACGCGAAAATCCTCCAAGGAGGCCTTGAGGGAGCCTCCGACGCCGGAGAGCGTCGGGGTGGCAAAAGGAGGGGATTCGACGGGGTAGTCCATACGTTGGGAGGGGTTGACGACGGGGTGGTGAGCGTTCTTTGTGATAGACCCACGTGCGTCGCTCCGGTACCCCTTTAAAGGTGGGGCGTGGCCGGAAGGACCGCATAAGAGCCGAAGCGAGCCGGCTCTTGGCGGCGGGCGTGGCGGGACAGGTGTTCCCCGGTGGAGCGGCATGCGTTGCATACCGTGAAGCGGGGGAGGTCGTCTATGCCTTCGGCACCGGCGGGCATCTGTCGCGCGGCGGGGCGAAGGTCCGCGAAGACACTCCCTATGATCTCGCCTCGCTGACGAAGCCCTTCGTGGCGACGGCGGCGCTGCGCCTCGCCGACCAGGGGGTCATCGACCTCGGGGCGCGAGCCGACTCGGTGCTGCCCGACGTTCGAAGTGGCCCCGGCGGCGGCGCCACCATCGAGCAGTTGCTCGCGCACCGCTCGGGCCTCTCGGCGTGGGGAGGGCTTTATCTCGACGTTCCTCACGAGCCGGGGACGCCGGCGGCGCGGCGATGGATGCTCAACGAATCGTCGCGGAGGTCCGAGCGCCCAGCGGGTACGAAGACCGAGTACAGCGACCTCGGTTACATGATCGCCGGCGAGCTCCTCGCCCGGGCGGCCGGCGTGCCTCTCGCGGACCTCATCGAGCAAGAGGTGACCTCGGTTCTCGGCATCGACCGGGAGGTCTACTACGCCGGGACCCTCGGCGCCGAGCGCACGGCGGAGCTCATGCGCACGGCTCCGCCAACGGAGTTCTGCGACTGGCGTGAGCGCCTCATCGTCGGGGAGGTGCACGACGAAAACTGCGCCGCCCTCGGCGGGGTCGCCGGGCACGCAGGGCTCTTCGGAAATGCCCACGGCGTGGCGGTCTTCGGTCGCGCGATGCTGGACGTGCTCGCCGGGGAGTCCTCATACCTCCCCGCCCAGGCTCTCATCGACGCCCTCGCCCCCCGCGACGAAGAGGCGCGTTACCGAATGGGCTGGGACAGCAAGAGCGGCACCGAGAGCAGTGCCGGGCGCCGCTTCGGGCCGCGGTCCTTTGGCCATCTGGGTTTCACCGGGACGAGCATCTGGATCGACCCGGACGTGGACATCGTCGTCGTCCTGCTCACCAATCGAGTCCACCCGAGCCGCGCGAACGAGAAAATCCGCGGCTTCCGGCCGGCCTTCCATGATGGAATCATGGCCACCTTCAAGGGGTAGTCTGAACTCGCAGGCGCTCTTCGAGGCGCGACCGGGACTCGTAGCTCTCGTCGTTGCCGATGGCCCGGCGGAGCGCTCGGTCGTCGCCGAGGATCATCACCAGGCGCTTGGCGCGGGTGATCGCGGTGTAAACCAGTGCTCGGGACAAGAGCACGTGGTGCCCCGCGTGCAGTACGACGACAATCGCCGGAAACTCGCTGCCCTGTACTTTGTGAATCGTCGACGCGTAGGCGAGGGTGAGATGTTCGAGCTGATCGATGCGGTATTGGACCTCTCGCCCGTCGATGTCCACGTAGGTGATGCCGCCCTCGATCCTGCGCACCTCGCCGAGGTCACCGTTGAATACGTCTCGGTCGTAGTCGTTGCGTAGCTGCATGACCTTGTCGCCGACGCGAAGAGAGCCTGACCGCGTCCCGGCCGGGGGCTTGCCCTGGGGCGGGTTGAGTTCCTGAGAAAGCAGAGCATTGAGCCGCTCGGTGCCGGTGCTGCCACGGCGCATCGGCGACAGCACCATGACGTCGCGCTTCGGGTCGAGGCCGTAAACCTGCTTCATGCGCTCGAGGGCCGCGACGAGGCGGTCGGCGATGCGGTCCGGGTCGCGGGTGCGCACGATGAAGAGATCGCCGTCGCCGCGGGTGCCGGCGGGAGTCGGCTCGGGCGTTTCGCCGTGCAGGATGCGGTGGGCGCCGCGGACGATGGCGCTCTCTTTGGCTTGCCGGAAGACGACGCTGAGGCGCACTGTTTCGGCGATTTCGCTCCGGATGAGCTCCCGGAGGACCTGGCCGGGGCTGATCGGAGGCAGCTGATCCACGTCCCCGACGAGGACCAGGGTCGTCGCGCTCGGGATGGCTGCGACGAGGCTCTCGGCGAGGCGCACGTCGAGCATCGACGCCTCGTCGACGAGGACCACTTCGGCGTCGAGGGGGGCCTCTTCCCCGCGGCGAAACTTGCCCAGGGCTGGGTTCCACTCGAGGAGCCGATGGATCGTCTTGGCTTCGCGCCCGGTGGCCTCGGCGAGGCGCTTGGCGGCGCGCCCCGTCGGTGCGCAGAGGAGGGTCCGGCGGTTGAGGATCTCCTGGGCGCGGACGAGGGCCCGGACGGTGGTGGTCTTGCCGGTGCCGGGGCCGCCGGTCAGGACGACGAGGCCGTGGCTCAGCGCCGCTTGCACGACGGTCCGCTGCTCCGCGGTGAGCTCTTCGCCGCTCGCTTCGGCGACGGCGCGCTCGTCCGCGGCCCGTACCTCCCGGGTCCGGGCCGCGAGGCGCCGGAGGTGCTTCGCGACGGACACCTCGGCGCGATGGAGCGGCGGCGCATAGACGTCCTCGTCTTGCTCTTCCCGACCAGGGCCAGCGCCTTCGAGGATGACCATGCCTCGGCCCGCGAGGGTGTCGATGGACTGGTCTGCGCGGTCCCGGGGAACGGAGAGAGAGGCGGCTTCTTCGACCAGTACGCTCCGCGGCGTACAGACGTGTCCGTCGTCGGCAGCCTTGCCGAGAAGGTGCAGCACCGCCCCCGCGGCCCGTCGGGGGTCGTCGTCGGCGATGCCGCTCTCGCGGCCGACTTGGTCGGCGGTGCGAAAGCCGATGCCGCGGACCTGTTCCGCGACGATGTAGGGGTCTTCGCGAATCACCCGTACCGCGTCGTCGCCATAGCGCCGGAGGACCTTCCGAGCGAGGGCGGGGCCGAGGCCGACGGAGTGCAGGAACGACACCGTTTCGGCTTCGGCTCGCCTCTCCCGCACCGCTTCGGCGATGGCGGCGGCGCGTTTCTTACCGATGCCATCCACCTGGGTCAGGCGGACCGATTGGCCGGCGATGATGTCGAGGGTGCGGTCGCCGAACTCGGCGACGAGGCGCTCCGCGAGGGCCGGGCCGATGCCCGGGACCAGGCCTGACCCGAGGTAGCGGACCACACCGGCCCGGCTCTTGGGCATCACCGGGGTGTAGCCCGCGGCGGCGAAGCGCTCTCCGTAGGTCGCGTGGGTGGTGAAGCGTCCGCGGACCCGTAGGCTCTCGCCGATGGCCACCGCGCCGAGGTCCCCGACGACGGTAATCGTGTCGTCCTTGTCCTCGGGGGAGGCCTTGATGACCGAGTACCGTCCGTCGTTCGACTGGAAGACGATCTCCCCGACGGTGACGGTCACGACGTCTTCCGGTCGCGGTCTCAGGGCTCTCTCCCGGGAGTGCAGGGGCCGACCACGAAGGCATCGACGTCACCCCGGCGGCCATCGCGACCCGCCCCCGACCGGCGGACCAAACACTGGCCGGCGCCGGTCGTGGTTTTTGGCGCGGCGCTGACGCGGTGGCCCTCGGCGTCACGAAGAAAGAGCGCTTCGCCGGCGTTCGACAGTCCTCCGGAAGCCAGTGACGTGCCCAGGCGAGCGAGGGGCACTCCGGCGGGGACCGGGGCATCCGCGGGGTGCCGTGGGTCGAAACCGTCGGCGACGAGGAGAACCCGGCCCCCGGCGGGCACCACCACCGAGCGTGGGACGACGTCTCCCTCGCGGTCTTCGCGGTCGGCGAGCCAAAATCCGGCGAGGTCGAGCGGCATGGCGCCGGAGTTTAGCACTTCGACGTACTCCTGGGCGGGCTCTGGCCCCGAGGGGTCGGCGCGGACTTCGGTAATCGAAAGGGGCGCGAGGGGGGGCGTGGTCGCCACCTCGAATGAGTGCACACGCTCCCGGAGGACGAGATCGACCAGGCGCAGTTCCACGGTGACCATCGTCCCTGCCGGCAGTCCCTCGAGGGTCAGCCGAGCCGCCCCCCGGGGCGCGACCACAGCGTCGCTCCTGCCGCCTCCGGTGACGAAGAAGCGCGCCGGTCCGGTCGCCGCCACGTGCAGCGAAATCCGCTGATCGTCCACCAAGACGCATGCGGGCCCGAGGGCCTCCTCGTCGATGGCGCACGTTACGCCGACGAACTGAACCTCCGCAGGTGGCGCCTCCGCCGTCACGAACTCGGCGATGAAGGGACCCGCCGGGGCGCCCGTTCGGTCGATGACGCGGTCGTCGACGCGCAGGGTGTAGGGCGCCCCGTGGGCCAGGGTCGCCCCCGGCCGTACCGCGATGCAGCTCCCCGGACCGAAGCCGAGGGTGACGCAGCTCACCGGCGCGGCCGTCCCTGCGACGACACCGCCGGGGCCCTCGAGGACCAGCGAGTCCGGGCCGAGGGCGAGTGACCCGTCGAAGCGCACCGCGAGCAGCGGCAAAGAGGAGGGGACTCCGAAGGTTCCATCCGCGGGCCAGCTCTCGACGGCCCACGCCCCCGCGGTGGCCTCCGTTGATACGATGAGCTCGGTGACGTAAGCCTCGGCGTCGTCATCGAGGGCGTCGGGGTCGAGACCCACGAGGTAGTGAGCGCCCCGCGAGAGGTGTCGCCGCGGTTCGAGGACGATGTCGCCCCCATCGAGGAGCCGCGCCGTGTCGACGACGAACGCGCGGGTCCGGGCGTCGAGGGAGGGGCTGCCGAGGTCTGCTCGGAGCGCGTCGGCGGACATGTCTTCGACCAGGACCGCTAGGGATGCGTCCGTGAAGATCCCGTCGCCGGTCAGGCGAATCCGAGGCCAAGTCGGCGATTCATGACGGACGTGCGCGACGCCGTTGTGGTCCCTCACCTCGACGAAAACCGCCCGGGGGAGAGGGCGGGCGCGGGCATCGGCGGCCGCGTCGGCCTCGGGGAGCCGAACCGGCGCGTCGGGAAGCTCGAGACATCCCGTGAAAGAGAGGAGGAGAAGCGTGATCCAGGCGTTGTGCACCCTCTCTCATCGGGCCGACGGGCTCGCAGTTGCTTCGAGTTTCGAATATGAGGGCATTTTCGCAGTTTTCTGCGTGGTTACGGGTGGTCGTGGATGAAGCCACGTGGGTTTCTTGGGCCTGACGGAGGGTTCAGCCATTCATGGACCCCACCGGAGGTGCATGTGGTCACGCCCATCAGTTCGATTCTTCTCTTCCTCGCGGCAGCGGTGTTCGGCGCCGTCGGGCAGTTTCTGTACAAGGGCGGCGCCGATGCGGCGACCGGCGGGGTCGCGAGCTATTTGCTCAATCCCCGCATCGTCGCGGGGGTCGTTTGCTACACCGCCGTGATGGTGCTCTTCGTCGCCGCGTTCAAGCGCGGGGGATCGCTCGCTGTGCTCTATCCGATCTACTCGAGCACCTTCATATTTGCGGCGGTCATCAGTCACTACGCGTTCGGTACACCGATCAAGGTCGTCAACATCTGCGGCATGGGCCTCCTCGTGGCCGGCATGTATTGCATGGGGCGCTGAGTGAGCGACGGACAAGACTACGAGCCCGGTGATCGGCGCCCCATCGCGAGCAGGCGGCTCGGGTGGGTCAAGGCCACCGCGAGTTGGATGGTGCGACGCAAGGTGTCACCGAACGGGATTTCGGTAATGAGCACCGTGTTTGCTGTCGCCGGAGCCGCCGCGATCCTCGGCGCCGATCGGGCCTCTGGGTCTTCGGCGCGGCTCTCGTGGTTCGGTGCGGCGGCGTTGATGCAATTGCGATTGCTCGCGAATCTCTTCGACGGGATGGTCGCCCTCGAGTCGGGCAGGGCGTCTCCTGTGGGAGAGCTCTTCAACGAGGTGCCGGACCGAGTCTCGGATGCCGCGGTCTTCATAGCCCTCGGCCTCGTCGTCGGCAGCTCACCGCACCTCGGCTACGGCGCGGCGGTCCTTGCGGTGTTCACGGCCTACCTTCGCGCCGTAGGCGCGGCGGCGGGGGCGGGGCAGATATTCGCGGGGGTCATGGCGAAGCCCCAGCGGATGTTCCTGGTGACTCTCCTGTGCCTCTTCGAGGCCGCCGCGCCTGATAGTTGGAAGGGGGCATGGGTCGGCGAGACCATCGGCGCTCCGGGCGTCGTGCTGGCCGTCATCTCCATCGGGTGTGCGGTCACCGCGTGGACGCGATTGACCGCCATCGCGTCCAAGCTGAGGGCCGGGGCGTGAGCGAGCTCGTGCTTGGCGTATTCGACCCGGTTTTTGCGGCGTATGCGGTCTTCATCGGCGGGCTGCTAATCGTCGCGGGCCTGGTCTTGACGGTCCTCGGCCCGATCATGAAGAAGGATGTGAGCAGCATCTGGAGGACCTACCTCGGCTGGCTCATCATGATCCCCGCTCTCTTGGGAGCGCTCTACCTGGGTCGGGTCGCGACCATCATCGGGGTCGGGTTGCTCTCGATGCGCGGCTTCAAGGAGTTTGCCCGGGCGACCGGGTTGTACGAGGACTGGTGGCACGTGGTGGCTGTCTACCTGGGTATCGCCGCGGTCACGGCGACGTCCCTGGTCGCCGACCCCAACACCGGTGACGCGGGTTGGTACGGGATGTTCATGGCGAGCCCCGCTTACATCATCGCCGCGCTCATGACGATTCCCATCATCCGCAACGAGACCCGGGGGCAACTTCAACGGGTCTCGTTGTCGATCGTCGGCTTCGTCTACCTCGGTTGGATGTTCGGCCACCTCGGCTTCCTCGCCAACTCCGAGCAGTTCTACGGGTATCTCCTCTACCTTCTCTTTGCAGTGCAACTGAACGACATCGCCGCGTTCACCTTCGGTAAGCTCTTCGGTAAGCACAAACTGCGCAGCGAGATCAGCCCGAACAAGACGGTCGAAGGCTCCCTCGGCGCCCTCGCCACGTCCATGGCCTTGCCCTGGTTGTTGCACTTCTCGTTTCCTCATTTTGGCACGGCGGAGCTCGTGCTCACGGGCCTGATCGTGGGCGTCGGTGGCCAGTTCGGCGACCTGACGATCAGCTTCATCAAGCGGGACGTCGGCGTGAAGGACATGGGCGTATTGATCCCCGGCCACGGCGGTATCCTCGACCGAGTAGACAGCCTCATCTTCGTGGCGCCGCTCTTCTTTCACATGGTCCGCTGGTTCCACGGGGTGTAGTGCAGAATGAGGTTCGGATGAGGTTCGGATGAGATTCGGAACAGCGTGCCATGAGTGATTGGGACTACCGGCCCGCCTCGGATCTCGACCAGGGCCTCTCCGAGCGCTTGGCTGGCTTTCCTCGGGAGCCGCACCTATGGATGTACGTGGTCCGCTCCATCGCCGCCCTGGCCATTCGCCTGTGGCTGCGTCTCTACCACCGGATGGAGATCGTTGGCCGAGACAACCTGCCCCTCGGCCAATCGTTCGTCCTGGTGGCGAATCATCAGAGCCACCTCGATGCCTTGATGCTCACCAGCGGCGTGCCCCTTCGCTACCTGCATCGGACGTTCCCTGCGGCGGCGGCGGACTATTTCTTCTCGAGCCTGCCGCGGAGCGCCTTCGCGTCGGTGGTCATCAACGGGCTGCCCTTCGACAGAAAGACGAAGGGTGCCGAGAGCCTGGCAGTTTGTCGCCAGCTCCTCGGGAACCCCGGGAACGTGCTGATCATTTTCCCCGAGGGGACACGTAGCGCGACCGGCGACCTCGGAAGGTTTCGGTCTGGCATTGGCCGCCTCGTGGAAGGGACGGACACCCCTGTCGTGCCGGCGTACCTCGCGGGGGCATACGAGGCTTTCCCCAAGGGAGCACTCTTCCCGCGCCCTCGAAAGGTCATCCTGCGGATCGGCGAGGCGCGAAGCTACGGGAACCTCGAAGCCGGCCGGGAGACCGTCGACCACATCTGCGCGGACCTCGCGGGTGCGGTTCGCGCCCTGGGCTGACGGGGAACCCGGTGCCAGACATCGACGATCCCCGCGTTCGGCTCACGGCGTGCAGTCGTTGATCTCGCGGGGGGTGCCCCAGTTCGTCGAGCGGTACTCGAGGGCAGCGCGCATCGGGGTGTGGCAGAAGTTGGCCGGGTCGTCGCTCCCGGCGGTGGTCGGCGGGTCGATGAGGGCGGGGTCGAGTTGCCAGGCGCGGCCACGGTTGGTGTTTTGGAAGGTGCCCGCGGGGGCGATGACCTGGTCGATCAGCTCGGCCGCGGCGGGGGGCTCCGTGCCGCCCCAGCTCGGGGTCTGGAGGCGCAGGCGGTTGGCCATCGTGCTGCCGTTGCTGAAGAGGAAGCCGCTGTACACGTAGTCGACGGTGACGCCGCCGCCAGCGACGAAGGAGTGCACGCCGAGGAGCGCCCGGGCGCCTGGGGCGATTTCGACCGAGGTGCCGATGACGTGGCTGCCCGTCGAGGCGGTGGGTTCGCCCCCGGAGTAGGCCGTGTGGGTGATCGTCACACCGCTGAGATCGAGGGTCCGGGTGCTCACGTTGATGACCTCGAAGTATTCTCCCATCGCGTCCGTGACGCTCTGCGGGTTGCCCATGAGCTCGACGATGACCAGGTCTCCCGGGCCGGGGGCGGTCGTGGCGCCGGCGTCCGCCGCGCCCGTGTCTGCCCCACCATCACCGCCGCCAGCGTCTGAGCCGCCATCCGGTGCGCCGGAGTCCGCCGCGCCCGTGTCTGCCCCACCATCGCCGCCGCCGTCGCCCTCACCAGCGTCCGCGCTTCCCGAATCCATGGTGCCCGCGTCGGAGCCGCCGCTGTCCATGGGCGGCGCCGTGTCACTGCCGGAATCGCGGGGCCCAACGTCGAATCCCGGCACCCCGGAATCTAACGGCGTTGAATCCGAGTCGCCGCACCCGGCGGCGAAGGTGAAGGCAAAGAACGTGAGCAGCGCGGCGCTTGCGGTCGAAGTCATGCGGACTCCTTACCATCCCCAACCGGTGTCCGCCGCTCCGTGTATTCTGGCGAGGTGCAGATCGTGGGTCGGTTTCGTCTGGGCGCACTCATTGGAGAGGGTGGGACCGCGCTCGTCTACGGGGCAGAAGACGCGGCTGGACTGAAAGTCGCCGTGAAGATTCTGCGCCCGGAACTCCGTCATGACGCGGCTATGGGCGAGCGCATGCGACGCGAGGCGGAGGCCCTCGGCCGCATCGCGTGCCCCCATGTGTTGGCCCTCGTCGAGGCCGGAGAGGACTCGGTGGTGGGACCCTACGTCGCGACGGTGCGAATCGCCGCCCCCCGTCTGAGCGAAGTCCTCGCCTCCGAACCCGATGGCCTCGACCCCGACCGCGCGTGCCGAATCGTGGCGCAGGTCCTCGATGGCCTCGCGGCGCTGCACGACCACGGGGTGGTCCACCGAGACGTCAAACCCGACAACGTCTTCATCGAAACTCGGGGCGACGCGGAACACGCGCTGCTCTTCGACCTCGGCGCTGGCGCTTTCGCTGGGGGCGACCCCCTCACCGCAGCTCATCGGGTCATGGGCAGTCCGTTCTACGCGAGCCCCGAGCGCATCGCCGGGGCGCCGGCGGACGCGCGGTCGGATGTCTGGGCCGCGGGGGTCCTCCTCTACGTTTGTCTCACCGGCACCGAGCCCTTCGCCGGGGCAGGCCTGAAGGAACGCCTCGCCGCGATCTGCGACGCTCCGCCGACGCCCCTCGCGGCAGTGAGTCGCGGTGTTCCCGCGGAGGTCGCGGCCGTCGTCGCGGTGGCCCTCGAAAAGGCGCCCGCCGCCCGCTTCTCCGACGCCCGCACCATGGCTGCGGCGCTCCGGCGTGCGGTGCCCGGACCCGACCGCGGCGGGGCGTGTCAGAACGCGTAGCCGATTCCCGCAAGCTGAGCGAACTCGTGTTCGACGATGTGGCTCGTCGGAATCCAGGCGTAGATGAGTTCGATCTCCGCGACCCAGTGGTCGTCGATGATGTAGGCCAAGCCGAGGCCCCCGGTGAACCCCGCGACGAACTCGACGTCGGTGCCTTCGGCCTCGCCGCGCTCACCGGCGAAGATCTTCCAGTTGATGGTCGCGCCCACGGCGATGTAGGGCTCGAAGCTGCCGAAGCGGAAGGGGAAGATGAGCGTCAGGTCGATGGGGGTGTCGAAGCGCTCGGTATTGGCGAAGAAGGGCAGGGCTACCTCGAAGGTCAGCCGCTGGGGTATCAGGACCCGTCCATAGGAGGGCACCAAGCCGAGGAGGTGCTCGGTCTCCGGGGTCTCGTGGCCCGATGCGGACTCGCGGGGCTGATTGACCGCGTAGAGGTGGCCCACCTTGAGAGTGAAGATGTTCCAGTACTGCGTGTCCGCGGATGCGGACGGGTCGTCGCCCGAGCCATCCGAGCCATCTTGGTCGTCGGCGCGGACCGGCGTGCATACCGCTGCGGCCAGCAAGAGGCCGAGGGCCGAGGCCACGGTGAAGCTGACAGCGGGGTGATTTATGCTCGAGGTGCCTTTCACAATTTGCCTCCCTACCACGCTCCTGCAGTCGAGATTGTTGCTGAATTCGGAGTGGTGCGAAAATTCCCGAAAAACCGTGGCACACTTTCCCGCGCCCCTGGCTCCTCCGAGAAGGACGCATCTACGCGTCGGTAGCCTTTTGGAGTGAGCTCAGATGTGTTCGAGAACCACCTGTTCAGACTGCGGCAAGCCGGATTACGCCGGGTGTGGTGCTCACATCGAGCAGGTCCTAGGTGACGTCCCGACCGATGGGCGCTGCGCCTGCCGTACTGATGGCTCCCGTCCGGCCCGCCCTGGCCTGGGGGAGATGGTCGCTTCGTATTTTGGTTACTCGAACCGCCGCGACTGAAGACGGTGGCCCATAGGTCGGGACACCGATGGTGTCACCGGTCGATGCTGGAGAAATCGAGCCCCGGCGCGCTCACGCCCTCCAGCGAGAGAGACTTGCGCAGCTTCGTATGCATGCGGCTGAGCCGCGTGCGCACCGAGCCTGGGGTCATGGACAGGGCCTCGGCGATTTCCGGCGCCGTCCACCCTTGGCCATCGGA
>QMMC01000111.1 GCA_003647065.1 Deltaproteobacteria bacterium
CCCGGTCGGTCGCTGACGTCGCCGTCGACGTAGAGTCGGCCGCCGACGCGGACCGGACGAAACATGAAGGGCACGGCGCAGGACGCGTGCACCGCCGCGGGCAGGGAGCCGGAGGTCAGCGCCCGGGGCCGGCGACCCAGGACGTCGTGGACGGCGACGGAAACCGGAGTGCGGCACTCGGCGAAGGTCCCGGGCAAAAGCCCGTGGAGCCGCTCCCGAAAGAGCCGTCCCCGGAGCAGCCCGGGGCCCAGGGCCGGGTCCCAAAAATCGCTCCGCGTGAGACCAGCGAGCTCTTCACCCAGCGCCGTGGGCGGAAGCCCGGCCCCGTAACACGCCGCGACCAGAGCCCCGGCACTCGCCCCACAGACCTGCGCCGGCGCCGGCGCACTCCGGACGAGGGCGTCGACCATGCCGGTGTGAGCGTAGAAGCCAAAGAAGCCCGACGAGAGAGCCAGGGCATAGGGCCCCTCGGCGAGCCAGTCGCGAAGGGTCTTCAGGGGAAGATTCCGCGCTCTTCGTACGCACTCGAGAGGTTTTGCAGAGCGAGGGAGTAGGCGGCGATGCGAGGGTTCACGTTTCGCTCGCGCGCGAAATACATCACCCGGTGGTAGGCATCGATCATCGCCTTGTGCAGCTTCTCGTCGACGCGCTCGAGCTCCCAGCGCTCGCTGCGCTTGTTTTGACACCACTCGTAGTAGCTGACCGTCACGCCGCCGGAGTTGGCGAGGACGTCGGGGATGATCGCGATGTTGCGGTCCAAGAGCACGTTCTCGCCCTCGGGGTTGAGAGGGCCGTTGGCGCCTTCGGCGATGACCTTGACCTTGAGAGCCTTCGCCTCCTCAACGCCGACCTGATTCTCGAGGGCCGCGGGGATGAAGATGTCGGCCTCGATGCCGAAGAACTCTTCCCGGGAGATCTTCTCGCCGTGGGGGTAGCCGGCGATCGAGCCGTTCGTCCTCACGTGCTCGGCGAGCTTGTGGGGGAAGAAGCCCTCGGGGTTGTGCAGGTAGCCGGTGTGGTCACCGGTGGCGATGGTCGAGACCCCGAGCTTGTTGAGCAGGATCGCCGCGTGGCTGCCGACGTTGCCGAAGCCCTGGATGATCGCCGTCTTGCCTTCGAGCTCGAAGCGGTTCTCTTTCGCCCACTCGACGAGGCAGTGAATGACCCCTTGAGAGGTCGCCTTGGTGCGGCCGTGGGAGCCGCCGCTCACGATGCTCTTGCCCGTCACGATCCGGCGCTGGGCGTTCTTCTCCACATGGCCGACGGTGTTCATGTAGGTGTCCATCATCCAGACCATGGTCTTGGAGTTGGTCCCCATGTCCGGCGCCGGGATGTCGTACTCGGGGCCGATGTTTGCGCCGAGGGCGTGGGTGAAACGACGGGTGAGTCGCATCAACTCCGGCTTGGAGTGATTGTGCGGGTTGATCTTCACGCCGCCCTTCGCGCCGCCGAAGGGGATCTCCATCAGCGCCGACTTCCACGTCATCATCGACGCGAGGGCCTTCAGGTCGTCGAGGCTGACCGACTCGTGGAAACGAATGCCGCCCTTGTAGGGGCCGAGCATGTTGTTGTGCTGGATGCGGTAGCCCTTGAAGAGCTTGTGACTGCCGTCGTCCATCAGGACGGGGAAGTTCACGATGATCTCGTTCTTGGGCTGGGAGAGGATCTTCCCAACGTGATCCGACAGATCGACGGTCTTCGCGGCGTGGTCGAGGTAACCGCGAACGACGTCGAAGAACTTGTACTCGTGGGCTGGCTGAGCTTTGTTTAGCTTCTTTGCGGTCATCTGAACCGTCCTGTTTCCGCGCCTCGGCCGAGGCACCGACGCAGTGTCCTCAGACCGGGGGTCTTCGGTCAATCCTGCGGCGCGTCAATCCTCACGACGGAGGGAGGAACCACACGGCGTAGAGCCAAGTGGCGAAGCCGGTCATCACCAGGGCGTCGATGCGGTCGAGGAGACCCCCGTGGCCGGGTACGATAAAACCGCTGTCCTTGAAGCCGGTGCTGCGCTTGATGAGGGAAATGGTCAGGTCGCCGGCCTGCCCCACGATGCTCGCGACGAGTCCGAGGGCGATGGCGTGCAGCAGAGGCAGATCCGGCAGGTACCAGAAGTGAGCAAGCAGCGCGCCACCGATGCTCGCCGCGGCGCCACCGACGGCGCCCTCGATGGTCTTCTTGGGCGAGACCTTCGGGTAGAGCTTGTGCTTGCCGAAGGCGCGGCCGGCGAAGTAGCCGCCGGTGTCGCCGAACCACGCGAGCATCATGCTGAGCACCACCCACGCGCCGCCGTGGTCGAGGCGGTGGAGCTGTGCAATCGCCGAGAGCATGCCGCCAGCGAAAAGGGGGGTGACGACGAGCCAGCCCATGCGGTTGCCGGCGCTCTCGATCGGGTCCGGCGCAAAGAGCGCTAACAAGAAGCCGAGGGCTACCACCGCGAGCACGGTGCTGGTGACCGCGAGGCTCGAGGGAGCGAAGTAGAAGACCGCGAAGACCCCGAGGGCCGCGATGATCGACCAGACCTGGAGGCCCCGGTGCCCGGCGAGGGTCATGCCCGAGAGCTCCATCGCCGAGGCCGCCGAGGCCGCCATGGCGATGGAAAAGAAGGCCCACCACGGCGCCCAGAAGAGCGAGTAGAGAAGCACGGGTACGACGACGACGGCGGTGAGCAGTCGAGCCACTAGGTTCGACATACCGCCGCTCTTCTTCACGGCTTCCGCCGGTGGCACTGACTCAGCCATTACGACCGTGGCTATATCAGATCGCGGCGTTTTTCTGCGCGTGACGAATGGAAGTGCTCGGCTCAGCCTCGGATTCGCTCTTGGATTCGCCCTTGGGCTCGCTCTTGGATTCGGCTTGGGCTTCCGTCACCGACGCCTCGACCCGGCCGAAGCGCCTGTTTCGTTTTTGATACTCTGCGACCGCGTCGTAGAGGTCGGCCTCCGAATAGTTTGGCCAGAGCGTGTCGCAGAAATACAACTCGGCGTAGGCAGCGCTCCAGAGCAAGAAGTTGGAGATGCGCATTTCGCCGCCGGTGCGAATCAGCAGATCGACGGGGCCGACTTCGAGGGAAGGCATCGCCCCTTCGAGGGCCGACGCGTCGATGGCCTCGGGGTCGAGGTTGCCCGCGACGGCCTCGGCGGCGAGGGCTCGGGCGGCGGTGAGGATCTCTTCGCGCCCACCGTAGGAGAGGGCGAGGGTCAAGGTCATCCCCTGGTTGTTGGCACTCTCTCGAACGAGGGGTTCGAGGACGTCTCGCACGAGGGGCGGCAGCCGCTCGGTGTCGCCCACCGCGCGCAGTCGGATCTCGTTGTCGAGGATCTCCCCGCGCTCGCTGACGAGGTAGTCCCGGAGCAATACCATCAGCGCCTGAACCTCCGGCGCCGGTCGCTCCCAATTCTGCTCGCTGAAGGCGTAGAGGGTCAGCGCGCGCACGCCGAGACGCCGCGCCGCCCGCACCGTACGCCGCACGGCGAGGCTGCCCTCGCGATGCCCGAGGGGCCTCGCGCGGCCGAGCTGCTGCGCCCAGCGCCCATTGCCATCCATGATGATCGCAACGTGCTGGGGGACTGCGGAGACATCCACTAAGGCCATCGTGAATCAGCTACCACGGGTCCCAGACCCCAGCAACCACGAGCAGGTGGATGGACAGCAGAGGGCGCCGAACCGTCGCTGCCGTACCGCCGACCGTTTTCCCGAGAGTTGGACAGGGCTGGCTGTAGGCCTTACTGATGGGTCGTCGAATGCATGACCCTTACGACACTCTTGGCGTCTCGCGGAGCGCCAACGCGGACGAAATCAAGAAAGCCTACCGGGCTCTTGCGCGCAAGCTGCACCCGGACCGGAACCCCGACGACGCCGCCGCCGAGGACCGCTTCAAGGACGTGTCCCACGCCTACGAGGTGCTCAACGACGAGAAGAAGCGGAAGCTCTACGACGAGTTTGGCGACGTCGGCCTGAAGGAAGGCTTCGACCCGGAGCAATACCGCCAGTACCAGCGCTACCAGGGGGGCCGCGGCGGGAGCGGCGGCTTCGGTGGAAACGCTGGCGCGGGCCAGGGCGGCTTTGGCTTCAACCTCGAGGACCTCTTCGGGGGCGCCGACATCGGAGACATGATGGGCGGCGGCGGACGCCGTCGCCGGGGCCCACAGAAGGGCGCCGACGTCACCGCGACGCTGCGCCTCGAGTTCCTCGAGGCCCTCCGCGGGGGCGAGCGCGAGCTCACCTTCTCTGGTGGTCGCGCATTGAAGGTGCGCTTTCCGAAGGGTGCCCGAGACGGCGACAAGCTCCGGCTCCGGGGTCAGGGAAACCAGAGCCCCAACGGCGGACCCGCTGGCGACCTCATGCTGACGCTGCAGGTGGGCACCCACCCGATCCTGCGCCGCGAAGGGGACGACCTACACATGGACGTCGCGGTCTCCCTCGCCGAGGCCTATCGGGGCGCGAAGATTCGCGTACCCACCCTCCTCGGAGAGGTGAGCCTGTCGGTTCCCGCTGGCAGCCAGCCCGGCACCAAGCTCCGGCTCCGGGCCAAGGGCGTAGAGCGCGGCGGCAAGCGCGGCGACCTCTACGTGCACATCCAGCCCCAGCTCCCGCCCCCGGGAAACGAAGACACCGAAAAGGCGTTGGACGAGCTCGAAGAGCAGTACGCAGACGACCTCCGCGCCCACATCGAGCTCTGAAGAGCATCGCCTGGGCCGCGATACCCGGCGCGATCCGGCCTCGCTTTCTGCGCTGCCTGCTCACCGACAAAGGGTCGGCTCCGCGGGCTGCTCGAAACCAAGACCGCCTCGCTTGGGTCTCACGACCCAGGCAACACTCTTGCGCGTATGTGGCGAGTGATAACAGCATCGCTTGGGCCTCAAGGCCCGGGCGACGCCGTTCAGGTCTCAGTCGAGGAGCCGGACGCGTTCGATTCGGGCGCCGACCAAGAGGTTGTCGAGGTGGTCGATGCCATCGACGACGTGGCCGAAGGCCGTGTAGCGCCCGTCGAGGTGAGGCTGCGGGCCGTGGGCGATGAAGAACTGACTGCCCCCGGTATCGCGCCCCGCGAGGGCCATACCGAGGGTGCCCCGTTCGTAGCGTAGGCGGTTGTCTTCGCAGCGCTGGGACCACCCCGGGCCACCGTACCCGTCCCCTCGGGGGTCGCCCCCTTGGACTACGAAGGCGGGCACGACCCGGTGGAAAAGCAGACCGTCGAAGTACCCATCACGGGCCAGGGCGACAAAGCGCGCGACGGTCGTGGGTGCGGCCTCGGCCTCGAGCTCGACCGTGATCGTGCCGGCGTCGGTCACGAAGACGACGCGGGAGTTCCGGGTCGGGACGTCGCTCGGCAAAATCACGTTCGAGATGCTGCGCACCTCCGGTGGATCTTCGTCGCTCTGACGTCCCAGGACATCGAGGGCCAGGGCGCGGACCGTGGGGTTCGCATGACCCGCGAGCACACGAAGGCGTTCGAGAAAACCACGGTCACCGATGGTGCGCACGGCGCGCAGCCAGCTTTGGAGCCCCTCGAGATCGTCTCCCGTGACCAGGGTCTCACCGGCCGCCGCAAGACCCCGATGAATGGCGCCGAGGGCGGGCCCCCGGCGGTGCGCCAAGGCCGCCCGCGGGCCGGGCGTCCCAGGGGCGCGCACCGAGAGAACCGGTGTATCTACGTTCGCGGTCTCGGCCCAGACCGAGGCCAGCGCGACGACGGCGTCACAGGCCGCGATGACCACGCCGACGTCATCTTCTGCGGCGAGGCCTTCGAGGACCAGGGTCCACAACTCGGGCACCAAGACGGTCGCCATCGCCCCGAGGACGGCCTGGCGCACGGAGCTGTCGCCTTCGCGGTGAAGGCGTCGAAGATACACCGCCCGTTGGGCGTCGGCCCCATCACTCGCGGCGATGACGCCAACCTCGAGAAGCCGCTGCTCGTTCCTGCCCACCTGCCCGAGGCCGCAGTCGGCGACGGCGCCGGGCCAGCCGCGGCCACGGTCGTAGAGCGCCGCCGCCCGGCAATGAACTAGGCCCCGGGCCCGACTGACGGGCTCACCCTCAGCGGTCGCGCTGAGGCGGTCCATGGTTTCACGTGAAACGGCGAATACCCGTGGAGAGCGCGCTTCGGCTTCGAGGGCGCCTAGGGCGGTCATCAAGACATGGGCCTCCGTGGATGAGACACGATCGTCGGCGAGGGCTCGGGCCAAGGAGCCCCGAAGGGCCTCGGCGGCCCGTTGACCCCGGTCGAGACCCACCTCGCGGCCCAGAGCGCGGAAGGCCTGGACGGAGACTTGCCAGTCGGCATCTGCGGTGCGCGCCGCGAGGGCGGCGGCCGCGGGGCCGTACGCCGCGAGGGCCCGCGTCGCCATCGCCCGCACCTCGGGCGCGGGGTCTTCGAGGGCGTGCACGAGATCGCCCTTGATCGCCTCGCGGTCCGTGCCCTCGGGAGGGTCGATGCGCGTGAGGGCATACGCGCAGGCGAGGCGCACGGCGCGGTTCTGGTCGTCTCGGGCCCGCGACGCGACGCGACGCAGGAGCGCGCCCGGGAGCGGCCGGTCCCGCAACCCGTACGCGCCGAGACCTCGGCACGCCCCCTCACGAAGCATCGGTTCGTCGGCCGCGATGGCATCACGAAACGCACCGAGGGCTCCCGCCCCGGCGATGCGCCCGAGGTCCCACAGCTGAGCGGCGCGATTGTCGACGAGCTCCTCGGCGGCCAGGGCCGTGAGCAACGCGCGCTCTGCTTCGGGCGGCGCTGCATCCTCGAGACCGCCCAGACCGAGGGCCGCATGGCGACGCACCTCCGCGTCGGGATCGCGGAGCGCGCGGCGCAGAAGCGTGACCGCCGCGATGTCATGAAGACGAGCGAGGGAACGTGCCGCGGTGCGACGCGTCTGGACGGCGCGCGCTCGTAGCGCGCTCTCGAAGGCATCCGGCGCAACGCGACGGTCGGCGAGCACCACGAGCTCGACGTAGGACTCCGTGCCGTTGCTGTCGCGATCGTCTTGTTGGTCGTGATCGTCTTGTTGGTCTTGTTGGTTCGACGACGCGGAGTTCGCGGTGCTCGGCATCTCCGAAGGTTCCGACGGAGACCCGTCGGATGAGCCGTCGCACGCGAAGACGAAGACGACGATGAGGAACGCGGCACGCATGACGTCGCGCAGCTTACACCCAGTCTCGTGCAGTGACGCCACTCGTCCGCGAGCCGCGACGCGCACCTCGAAGGGGCGGCTCTCGGCTTGTGCTCGGCGCGTGGTCCAGAGGAAGGACGGCGGGTCTTCGGCGGCGCGTTTCACGTGAAACACGGAGGCCACATCACACCGCATGGCATGCACGTTTCACGTGAAACACGGAGGCCACATCACACCGCATGGCATGCACGTTTCACGTGAAACACCACAACGCCTTACATTGCATGTAGGGCTAGGCACCCTGTGTTTTCCAGTATCTTTCTTCATCCGTCATCGGCGGGGTTCCTCTGCTCCTCGCGCTTTCTTCGGGAGCCCCGCGTGCCAAAGCCGGGACGAACACCGGCGGTCCCGCGGCGGGCTGCTACGCTCCGGCGCCTTCGATGACGCACGCCATGGACGACGAGCTGAGAGACGATTTGAACGCGCTCGCTGGGCGCGGATTGCGACGCAACGCGCGCACCGTGGCGAGTGCCCACGGACCAACCATCCGCGTCGACGGACACGAGGTCCTGTCCCTCTCCTCGAACGACTACCTCGGCTTCTCCCGACATCCCGACCTCGCCGACGCCCTTCACCGCGGCGCCCAGGCCCACGGTGTCGGCACCGGCGGCTCGCGCCTCATCTCGGGCACCCACGAGAAGCACCTCGCAGTAGAGCAACGCCTCGCGCGCTTCGTCGGCACCGAAGACGCCCTGCTCTTCAGCACCGGCTACGCCGCGAACGTGGGCGTGCTCACCGCCCTCACCGATTCCCGTGACGTCATCTTCAGCGACGCCCTCAATCACGCGTCACTGATCGACGGCTGCCGGTTGTCGAAGGCGACAGTGCACGTCTTCCCCCACGGTGACGTCGACGCCCTCGCGGCGTTGCTGCGCGCCCAGCGCAAGACGCATCGCCGGGCCCTCATCGCGACCGACGCGGTGTTCTCGATGGACGGAGACTGCGCCCCCCTCGCCGCATTGCGCGCAGTCGCGACTGAGCACGACGCCTGGCTCTTCGTCGACGAGGCCCACGCCCTCGGCGTGCTCGGCCCCGAAGGGCGCGGCCTCTCGCGAGAGCTCGGCGTCACTCCCGAAATCCGCATGGGCACCCTCGGCAAAGCGTTCGGTGTCTCGGGGGCGTTTGTCGCAGGGTCCCGGGCCCTGACCGAGGTCCTGCGCAACCGGGCCCGGAGCTTCGTATTTTCGACGGCCCCGTCCCCGGCCCTGGCCGAGGCCATCTTGGTGGCGACGGATCTCGTCGAGGCCGCGGACGACCGCCGAGGCCGGGTCCTGGGCCACGCGGCCCGCCTCCGCCGCGAACTCAGCTCCCTCGGCTACGAGGTCCCGGGCGGGGGCACCCCCATCGTGCCGGTCCTCACGGGGACCCCCGAAGCCACCATGGCGATGGCCAGGCGGCTCTTCGAGGCGGGCATCTTCGCCCACGGCATCCGGCCGCCGACCGTCGCGAAGGGCACGAGCCGCATCCGCGTCGTGCCCATGGCGCTGCACACGGACGACGAGATCCAGCGCGTGATCTCGGTCTTCGCCGAGCTCCGGCGAGCCCCGCAGCAAAGCGCCCGCCCATGAACCGAAGCTTCCCCTCCCGGGTCTTCATCACCGGAACCGGCACCGGCGTGGGCAAGACCTGGGTGACCCGGGGCCTCGCCGCCGCCGCCGCCCGCGACGGACGGCGGGTCGCCGCCCTCAAACCCTACGAGACCGGCTGCCCCACCGACGCGGCGAGCGCCCTGACCGCCCCGGATGCGAGCGCCCTCGCGCGGGCCGCGGGACGGCCGGACCTGGCCTCGCCGGAGGGCCTCTACCGGGCACGCCCGCCCCTCGCCCCCTGGGCCGCAACCCTCGCGGGCACCGCGCCCCCACCCAGCCCGGAAGACCTCGCCGCGGAGCTCGAGGCGCGGTCTCGGGGCGCCGACCTGACCCTCGTCGAGGGCGCCGGCGGCCTCCTCGTCCCGGTCGATGAAGAACACGACGTCGCCGACCTCGCGGTGACCCTCGGCGCGCCCCTCATCCTCGTCGCCCGGGACGGCCTCGGAGTGCTCTCCCACACCCTCACCGCCGTCGAATCCGCCTCCCGGCGCGGCCTCGAAATCCTCGCCGTCGTGCTCACGCCGAGCCCGAGGGAAGAGCCGGGCGCACAGAACCGCCCTGACGAGAGCAGGGCCGACGACCCGAGCCTCGCCCACAACCGCACGATCCTCGCCGCCCGCCTCGACGCCCCGGTCCTCGCAATTGGTCGGACCACAGATGACGACGGAGCCCTCGCGGACGCGGTCATCGAAGCGGGCCTCTACGCCCTCGTTTCGGGCTGAGCCCGAGGCCCACGCGAAAACGCGCCCGGTATCGCCCACCAAGCGGCGGAGAGAGCGCCCGGTGGATCCGGTGAACCCGAGCCCCGCTTCTTCTCATCTTCGGTTTCGGTTAGCCTGCGTTCGTTCGGGTGGGGTACGAAGAACATCAGTGTCCGAGGTGTGGGGCGGCGGTTCCGGCGCGGAGCGCGGGCGTCGTCCATTGCGCCTACTGCGCGACCCCCTTGGTCCCGACCCGCGACGGCTTCCGGGTCTCGTCCCTCTTCACCGAAGAGAGCTTGGTGAACCCCGACCGGCCGCGGTTCTGGCTCGCCGGAAGTCGCTACCGGATGCTCGGCCGCCTCGCCGAGGGAGAGACATCCGACGTCTTTCTCGCGCTTCGTGACCACCGCCTCGTCGAGCGGGTCATCGTCAAGGTCCTCCGCGCCCATGAGGACCGCGACCTCTTCGATGGCGAATGGCGAACGCTCACGGAGCTCCAAAAGTCGACCGCCCGGGGCAGCGCGCACTTCACGCGACTCTTGCCCCAGCCCGTCGCCCACGGCGAAGGCAGGCTCGGAGTGCGCGGCGACGAGGGCCTGCGCCGGTTCTCGGTCTTCGGCTTTGCGAGCGGCTTCGTCCATGGATTCGGAGACGTGCGCGAAACCTATCCCCGCGGCGTTCCGGCGAGCTCCGCCGTGTGGCTTTGGAAGCGCACCCTCGAGCTCCTGGCCTTCGTGCACGAGAGTGGTTGGGTGCACGGCGCGGTCCTCCCGCGGCACCTCCTGGTCCACGCCCGGGACCACGGAGTGAGGCTCTGTGGCTGGTCGGCGGCGACGGCCCTCGGGAAACCGCTGCCCGCCTTTCCTGCGGACGCCGACGCCTTCTATCCAGGGGCTACCTGGAAGGGCGGCCCCGCGACCGCCGCGACCGACATTTCGATGAGCGCCCGGTCCATTCTGTGGATCCTCGGCGGGGACCTTCGAGAGGCTCCGAAGGGCACTCCGGCGGGCCTCGCGAGGTTGATGGAGACCTGCGCCGCCCCAGATGCAGGTGGATTCACCGACGCTCGAAGGGCCATCGGCGAGCTCGATGACGCCGCGAGAGAGGCCTACGGCCCGCCAAAGTTCATACCGTTCGCGATGCCCGGATGGAACATCGCAGCCGGCTGAGAACCGAAAGAGGTGATGGGGATGGGATACGGCGCCTACAGTTACGAAGCACACAACGCGATCGTCAGTTCACGGTCCGGTAAGTCCGCCCAGGACGTCTTTTCCCAGCGGAGAATCCACCCCTCGATGAATCCCTACGGCGTGAAGGCTCGGGAATGTCGAGACAGTGACGAGCACCCAAAGTCCCTCGCGATCGTCTTCGCCCTCGACGTGAGCGGCTCGATGGGGGCGATTCCGAAGCTCCTCGCCACGAAGGAGCTTCCGGGCTTCATGAAGTTGATGACGGGCTGCAAAATCGCGAGCCCGCAGGTTCTCTTCGCCGCCTTCACCGACCACGAATTCGACGGTCGGCCGCTCCAGGTGGGGCAGTTCGAAGCGACCGCCGAGCTGATGGACCAATGGCTGACCCGGTGCTCGCTCTCGGGCGGAGGCGAAAGGGCGCCCGCCTACCAGGCCAACGCCGGCGGCGCTCGCGAGTCCTACGACTTGGCGTTCCACTTCGCCGCCCACCACACGGCCATCGACTGCTTCGAAAAACGACAGCACAAGGGGTATCTCTTCGTCACCGGAGATGAGCCCCCCTACCCCGGCGTTCGCGGCGAGGTCGTCAAACACGTCATCGGCACCGAGGTCAGCGACGCCCCCTTTGCGGATGTCATCGCCGAAGCCAAGAAGATGTACGAGCCCTTCTTCCTGGCGCCAGACCCGCGGCGCTACAACAACGTCAAAGGTCCCTGGCGGAAGCTCCTCGGCGACCGGGTCATCGAGACCCCGAGCCCGGCCGATACCTGCGCCGTCGCCGCCGGCCTCGTCGCCCTCGGTGAAGGCGCCGTCGAGAACCTCGACCAACTCGAAAAGCAATTCGAGGCCGCCGAGTACCCGCGAACGAAGGACGTGATCCGGGCCCTCACCCCCTGGGTCGAGAGCTCCGAGCGCACCAAGTAATCGTGGGTTACGGGTCCTACAGCCACGAGGCGCACCGCGCCCTCACCGAGGCCCGGGCGTCGGTCCCGACTCAAGGGGTCTTTGCCCAGCGCGAGTGCCATCCCTTGATGAACCCGTTTGGCATCGCCGCGCGCGAATCTCGCGACAGCAGCGACCACCCCGAGTCCCTGGCGATCACCTTCGCCCTCGACGTCACCGGGTCGATGGGAGAGATCTCCCAAGCCCTGGCCCGGCGGGAGCTGCCCAGCTTCATGCAGCTCCTCGCCGACTTCGGCGTGCTGCACCCCCAGGTGCTCTTCCTCGCGGTCGGGGACGCGGTGGGGGACCGGGCCCCGCTCCAGGTCGGCCAATTCGAGTCGACGGCGGAGCTGATGGACCAGTGGCTCACCTGGTCGTGGCTCGAAGGCGGCGGCGGCGCGGGTGAGTTCGAGTCGTACGAGCTCGCGCTCTACTTTAGCGCGCAGCACATCGAGATGGACTGCTATCGCAAGCGTGAGCGCCGGGGCTACCTCTTCCTGACCGGTGACGAAAAGCCCTATCCGCGCCTTTCACGGCACACGGTGAAGGAAGTCCTCGGCGACGACCTCGACCTCGATGCGCCGACCCGCGCCGTCGTCGAAGAGGTGCAGCGGAGCTTCGAGCCGTTCTTCTTGATCCCCGACCTCGAGCGCCGTCGCGGCGCCGAGCGGGTATGGCGGGACCTCCTCGGCGACCGGGTCGTCTGCCTCGAACACCCCGACGATGCCTGCATCGCCGCCGCGGGGCTCGTGGCCCTCAACGAGAGGCTGCTTTCGCTGGACCAGATCGCAGCACGCATCGCCAAGGTGGACCGGAGCCGGGTGGGTCGAATCGCCCGGGCCCTCATGCCCTTCGCCGCCTCCATCGAGCAAGACGGTGCACCGCTGCCCGACGTCGATGAGAGCGTGGAGCTCCCGGACGCCTCCGGAGGCCCCAGCCGCCATCGCCGCGTGTCCCGGTGAACGCGAGGGCCTTCGTCGTCGTCGACCTCGGCTTCGGTGACGCCGGAAAAGGGACCATCACCGACTATCTGGTGCGCAGCCGCGGGGCGTCCCTCGTGGTCCGTTTCAACGGCGGCGCCCAGGCGGGGCACAACGTGGTGACCGGGGATGGGCGCCACCACACGTTCTCCCAGTTTGGCTCGGGGACCTTCGTCCCGGGCGTGCGCACCCACCTCGCGGCACAGGTGGTGCTGCACCCGAGCGCGTTGCTCGTGGAAAACCGTCGCCTCGAGTCCATCGGCGTGCCCGACGCGGTGGAGCGGCTCACCATCGCGCCCACCGCCCGCGTCACGACGCCCTATCACCAAGCCCTCGGCCGCTTGCGCGAGGTTGCACGTGGTGAGGGGCGACACGGGACCTGCGGCGTGGGCGTCGGCGAGACTGTGCGCGACGCAATTTCACACCCGGACGATGTGCTCCGCGCGGCCGACCTCTGGACAGGACGAGACGCCCTCATCGCGAAACTCACCCGAACGAGAGAACGCCTCGGGCCCAAGGCACGGGCCGAGCTGTCGAAATGCGACGATGTCGGGGCGGCGCAGGAAGAGATGCGCATCTTCGACGACGAGGGCGTGGTCGGTCGCTGGATGGACTTCATCGCGCCCCTCTCGGGCCGCCCGACAATGCTCGCCGAGGAGGTCGGACGAAACCTCCCGAGCGACAGCACCCTCGTCCTCGAAGGAGCCCAGGGCGTCCTCCTCGACGAGGATTGGGGATTTCACCCGCACACGACTTGGAGCTCCTGCACGACCAACAACGCGCTCACCTGGCTGGCGAACCAGGAAATTACTGGGCCCGTGCACCGGGTGGGGGTCGTCCGGACCTACGCGACGCGCCACGGCCAGGGCCCCCTGCCCTCGGCCACGCCAGACCTCGACCACCTGGACGAACCCCACAATACCGACGCCGGATGGCAGGGTCGCTTTCACCGCGGGTGGCCCGACCCCCTCCTCTGGCGATATGCCCTTCGCGCCACCAAAGGCGTCGACTCCCTCGCCGTCACCCACCTCGACCGCGTCACCAAAGCGGGGCAGTGGCGCGTCGTCAGCGGCTATCGGGGCGCGGGAGCCGAAACCCTCGACCCGTCGGGTGAAATCCGTCCACGCGACCCGGATGATCTTCCGGACCGCGAGGGGCTGACCGCCGATCTACTGAGCGCCCACGCGGAGCTCACCGGCCTACCCGGTCACCACGGCACCCCACCCGCTGACCGATTCGTCGATTGGATCGAAGACGCCCTCGATGTGCCGGTATCGATCACCTCTCACGGGCCGACCGCCGGGGACAAGTCCAGCCGCTCACGGATCGCCACGTGAACGAATAGCGGCCACAATACCGCCGTAATCTTCGCTCAAAACGCCCCGAGCAAGCCGAACCCGATGTGGGAAGGACCGGCAGCGAAGGTCAGGGAGACGGCCGTGTCCTCGCCTCCTTCCTGGTCCTCTCCCCCGTCGTGCGACGATCCGGCCATGACGTCGAGAATGATGGCGGGGATGAGCAACCCCAGCGCGTGACCAACGAGCACGAGCCCGCCGAACGCCGCGAATACTGCGGCGTAGGGTCCACCACACGCGCCGGGGACCGAGCAGTATTCGGCCTCATAAGTAAGCGCGGCGGCCAGCCCCGCCCCAAGGGAGATCAGCCCCACCCCCCCGACGACGCCTGAGGCCACGTAGAGGTTATTCGCTCGGCTCTGACGCGAAGCCGCCAAGGCGTCGAGTTCTTCCTGGTTGGGCACGGGCCCTCGTCCATAGACGGACTCGCCCCTCTGCACCCCTCGGTAGAAGGCGTCGAGTTCTTCCTGGTTGGTCAGGGGCCCTCGTCCATCGATGGACTCGCCGGTCTGCACCTCTCGGTAGCCGGTCGTTTGAGCATCGGCCGACACTGCATGACCGACCGCTGCGTACAGCGCCATCGACAGCGCGAAGGCGTAGAAAAGGAATGAATGACCCATGACGCTCCCTCCGAGCGCCACGGTCATTCGCAAACATCATTCCAAGAACCGACCGTATGACCTTTGCGGCGGAATGAGGGTGCGGCGACCTCCGCCGTGTGGTCGCCGCCGCCCACTGTGCCCCGCGGGCCCCGGGTCTCGAGGCTCGAAACGCGACTTCACTCGAAGGCGCTGATCCCCGTGATGTCCTGGCCGAGGATCAGCGTATGGATGTCGTGGGTGCCCTCGTAGGTGTAGACCGTCTCGAGGTTCATCATGTGCCGGCCGACGCTGTACTCGTACATGATGCCGTTGCCGCCGAGGACGTCGCGGCCGAGGCGGGCGCACTCGAGGGCTATCGAGACGTTGTTCCGCTTGGCCATCGAGATGTGCTGGGGCCTCCACTTCTTGGCCTCTTTGAGGCGCCCGAGGCGCAGGGTCAGGCACTGGGCCTTGGTGATCTCGCTCAACATGTAGACCAGCTTCTGCCGGACCAGCTGGAAGCCGGCGATGGGCTTGCCGAACTGAACCCGGTCCTGGGCATACGAGAGCGTGGTCTCGTAGCAATCCTGGGCGGCGCCGATGGCTCCCCAGGCGATGCCGTAGCGGGCCTGGGAGAGGCAGCTGAGCGGCCCCTTCATGCCCTTCACGTTGGGCAGGATGGCGTCCTCGCCGACCTCGACGTCTTCGAGGATGAGAGAGCTGGTCACGCTCGCGCGGAGCGACCACTTGCCCTTGATGACCTCGGCGGTGAAGCCCTTGGTCTCGGTGGGCACGATGAAGCCGTGGACCACTCCGTCGAGCTTCGCCCAGACGATGGCGATGTGGGCGAGGTTGCCGTTGGTGATCCAGCGCTTGGTGCCGTTGAGCCGGTAGCCGCCGCCGGGGAGCTTCTCGGCCTTCGTGAGCATGCCCGTGGGGTTCGAGCCGAAGTCGGGCTCGGTGAGGCCGAAGCAGCCGATGATCTCGCCCCGGGTCATCCCAGGCAGGTACTTCTGCTTTTGCTCTTCCGAACCGAAAGCATGGATGGGGTACATGCAGAGGCTGCCCTGGACCGAACAAAAGGAGCGCACGCCACTATCGCCGCGCTCGAGCTCCTGCATCGCGAGGCCGTAGGCGACGTCCCCCATGCCCGGGCAGTCGTAGCCCTCGAGGTTCGCCCGAGGAGGCCGAGCTCACCGAACTGGGCGATGAGCTCCATCGGGAAGGTCCCGGCCTCGTAGTGCTCGGCGATGATCGGCTTGATCTTCTCGTCGACGAAGCGGCCGACGTTATCCCGGACGAGGCGCTCCTCTTCGGTGAGCTCTTCATCGAGGAGGTAGTAATCGAGGCTCTTCGCCATGGCGGTCTCCTTTGGGCGACGGGGCGTCGCGCCGAGGGCACTAAAAACGTGCCGTCCTCCTGCCACGAAGCCCTGAGAAAAGCCAGACCCGGCCCCCGATCCGGGACACCGGTTGCGCCCCGAAAGTCCGTGTGTATAGTGCGCTCCCTCGGGGCTGTAGCTCAGCTGGGAGAGCGCTAGATCCGCACTCTAGAGGTCTGGGGTTCGATCCCCCACAGCTCCACCGAAAGGTCGCACGAAAGTGCGGCCTTTTTCTTTGTCTGGGCTCGGATGCCGACACGCGAAATCGTACGGTTTGCGTCGCCTAGGGCGCGGATTCAGCCCCGGTAGGCGTCGCCTCATCTCGGGGACTGTAGAACGCGCGCTGCATGGGCCCGGCGACTGCGAGCAACACCGCGCCCGCCCCGAACGAGAACAAAGCGCACACACCGACGGCGATGCGGACGGATTCGACTTCGTTCGCGAAGCTGGCTAGATATGGAGCGCCGCTGCTCAGCACCAGAAAGAGCGCGAAGACGAGCGTTCCGAGGCGAGGGTGAACGTCGGCGGCGACGCGCGCCAGCACCACCCCGCCGGTGAGTCCTTCGCCGATGGCGGTGAGGACGATGGCAAGGAGGAGGGCGACCCCGAGACCGGACTCGGGCTCCACGAAGGCGCCCGCACCCAGCCCGAGGGCAAAGACGAGCAAGCCACCACCGGCGACATAGAGGCTCATAGGCCGAGCCTTCATGAACGCGGCAACTGCAAAACCTACCGCCGCGAAGAGCGTGACCAAACTTATGACGATGGGGTTGAGCGCAACGAAGGGGAGGCCGTCGGACCCCGGTTCGCCGAACGGTGTCGCGGCCACCTGCAAGGTGCCCAGGGCGCCCATGCCCAGAAAATACGGGAGCGACAATACGAGCAGCACGATCGCACCCAGTACCGGTCCGGCGCCGAAGGTTCCCGGCTGGGGCTTCGTCCCGACCCTGTGGTGTACGCCCCCGACACCGGCCGCGAGCAGCGCAGAAACCAAACAGACAGCTGCGCTCAGACCGAAGACGAGACCAAACCCCACCGCCTCCCCGAGCTGACCGCCGACGAGTGGGCCCGCCATCGCCGCCACATTGATCCCGAAGTACACCATGAGAAACACCGCGGTCCG
>QMMC01000112.1 GCA_003647065.1 Deltaproteobacteria bacterium
CACGAGAAGGCGACGGGAGCGGGAACTCGCAGGCGCCAGCGTGACGCAGTCACGCCGAGCCGGAGAGGGACCGGGACCGTCGCCGGATTGGCTGGTTGACCCCCACGAGAAGGCGACGGGAGCGGGAACTCGCAGGCGCCAGCGTGACGCAGTCACGCCGAGCCGGAGAGGGACCGGGACCGTCGCCGGATTGGCTGGTTGACCCCTATGAGAAACGCCCCGTTGGCTGAGCCGACGGGGCGTTTGTCGTCGAGGTAGAACCTCGGGGGCCGGGGCTCAGAAGCCAGTGCGCGCGGGCCGCGGAGCCGACGCGGTGACCTCGGGGGCCGTGACCTCGGGGGCCGGCGGGCGGGTGCTTGGGCGACCGTCACTCATGCGCGAAGACATGGCGTAAGCGCGGAAGTTCTCGCGCACCATCTCGCCGTTCTTCTGGAACCCGTCGATGGAGAGCCAGCCGAGGGTGAGATTGACGGGCTGGTAGACCCAGAAGGCCGTGCGAATGCAGCGCTTGCAGAGGTGCTGCTCGGTGCCGCCTTCGATGTGCGTCACCCCGAGGCCCACGTTGTAGTGGAGCTCGGCGTCGACGGTATCGACATCTCGGAGGCAAAAATCACACGCCATCGTTATGGTCCTTCCTGAACATCGGCGGTCACAGGTTTAGCAACCAACGTGCCGGAAGCAAATTCCTCGACAATCGAGGTCTTTCTAGCGTCACCGTGACTCTGCGTCCACACCCCCAGTGAGAAGGTGAGGCACCAATGTCACCCAACCGGGGTACAGACCGCCGGAACCCTCAGAAACAGCCGCAGCCCTTCTCGGGGTAAAATGGGGGCGGTTCGGTGACGATCTGGGGGTGAAACTCCGAACCCTCGGGAAAACAGCTGACCCGCCGGAAGACGTAGGGCTGGTTCACATCACGGCCTCCGTCGTTGTTTTGGGTCTGGAACTCGTTCAAGGAGGCGTCGATCGTCCCGTCGAAATTGTCGAGATTGTAGCCGCCCCACATGTTCCCGGGGCAGACCTGCTGGCGAAGGCGCCAATCTCCGACGCCGGAAAAGCGGATGCGGCCAGCCGGGTCGACGCTCCCGACGGCGTCGGTCTCGACCACCCACTCCCTCTGGCCGGGCCCGCACGGGGGCGGCTCCTCCTGATCCGGGGTCCCGTTCCATGAATGATTGGTGATGAGCCCCCGAAGCCTGGTCGGCTGGTCCGAGAGCCGGTGGACCTCGAGGGTGAAGATGACCCATTCGCCATAGCGCTCGTCGAACTTGTGGGATTTCCAGACACCCTGGACGACATCGTCGCCGCACTCGGCCGGGGGCGGGAGGCGGGCGCGCTGTTCGGCGATCGTCGCCGGCGCCCGGGAGGGCACCAGGACCGTCAACGCCCCGGCGGCGAGGGCCGCGAGGGCGATCCACCGACTCGGACGCTGTCGCGGGGTCCCCACGACACGTGGTGTAGCAAAGATTGCCCGTTCGTGGGGTACGATACGCGCTCAGTGGCGCGCTGGACGATTCGGTACATGGGCAATGCCATCCCGCTCTCGAAGGGGGATTTCGTACTCGGCCGTGGTTCCGAGTGTGAGGTACAAATCGACGACTTCCAGGCCTCCCGGCGCCACGCGGTCCTCCACGTCGACACCGACACGGTGACCATCGAAGACCTCGAGAGCCGCAACGGGGTCGAGGTCAACGGGGTGCGCGTCGATGGCACGAAGGCGCTGGTCCACGGCGATGTGATCGGCATCGGAAAACACGAGATTCATCTCGTCGAAGAGGACGAGCGGCAGCGGCGTGCAACCCTGACCACGGTGCAATCGAACGACGACAGCGATCGCCTCGCGGAGGAGCTGGCGGGCCACCTCGACGCGGACACGGGGGTGGTTCCGGCCGTGAGCGGCCTCGAGAAGTTGAGTAAGCGGGAGCGCGAGGTTCTGCGCCTAGCCGCCCTCGGCCATACCCATAAGGAAATCGGCCAGGCCCTCGGCGTCACGGCGAAGACCGTCGAGACCTACCGGTCGCGTATCAACGAGAAGATGAGATTCTCGTCCCGGGCCGAGCTGGTGCGGTTTGCCCTCCGGGCCGGGCTGATGGACGACGCCTGAGCCGTCGTCCTCGCCGCCAGCCCCCCCCCCTTTGTAGGGGATATCCCCGACAAGAGACCTCACTCAGGGAGATCCCGGACGAAAAAACCTCTGTTTTTCAGGGCGTTCCCCCATACCGCGGTCGACTCCGAAGCCTCATCGTTAGCACCGGTCAAGGTGGCCTCGTCCCCCGAGAGGAGTCGACTCGGATGCCCCAGAACGTTGCAACACTCTTTTTGCTCGCCGGTCTCGTCACGGGGCCCCTCCTCATCGACCCGGCTCATCCCGACGCCGTAGAGGGGACGTCCGAGTCCCATTCTCTCGGCCTCGTAGAGGTCGAAGCGCGCGCGTCCGCAGACGAGGCGGTCGAGAGTGCCCAGAACCTGGCCATGCCTCCTGCAAGAGCCACGGCAAACATGATTCCCGAGCCAGAGCTCGCTCTCGCCCTCGCGACGCCGCGTCCGACCGAGTGGATGACCCGCCTCCGCCGCTGCCGCAGCCGCGGCACGCGCCGCTACTGCGACGGGCCGCGCATGGTGGCCAAGCCGGCGGGGGCCCCGATGGATCTCGCCGAAACCCTCGACCTCGGCGAAAAACGAACCGTCTCCCTGTTGATGTGGAAGGCGCCCCTAGGCGAGTGGACCGCGGCCGTCACCCCCGCCCTCACCCTCGAAGGCACGCCGGCCGACGGCATCCTCTTCCCCGTCCCCGAGGGCACCATGGGTCGAGGCTTCGGCTTCGTCCGCCGGGCGTCGCTGCGCCACCGCCGCCACGACGGCATCGACATCCCCGCTCCGGCCGGGTCCGAGGTGCGCTCGGTCGCCGACGGGATCGTCGCCTACGCCGACAACGGCGTCTCGGGTTACGGCAACCTGATGATGATCGTGCACGGGGATGGGAGCACCTCGCTCTACGCCCACCTGCGCGCCGCCTATCTCTTCGCGGGGCAGAGGGTCGCCCGTGGCCAGACCATCGGCGAGGTCGGCAGCACCGGACTCTCGGGGGCGCCGCACCTGCACTTCGAGTACCGCGAGGACGGCACGGTCACGGACCCGGTGCCGCGCTTCGTCGACCTTCCCGCCGAGGTGGCCACCGAGCTCGCGGCCCGGGCCGAGCGTCGCACCGCGCGACGAGGGCGCCGCGCGACGAGGGCACGGCGGGCGCGTCGGGCGCGTCGGGCCGAGAGGACCCGTCAGGGGCAAAGGGCTCGTCGGGCGCAGGAGGGGCGACGTACCACAGGGACCCGGGAAGCGCGCCGTTCGAGCAATATGCGGCCGGCAACGCGAACTCGGGGCTGAGAGCTCGCGACATCGCGGACCACATCTCGGGGTAGACTCTCTCCCCGTGCCCCCACCCCCCATAGTCCTCGTCACTCTTCGGGGCATCGTCTTGGGCATCGCTCTGGGCGTCGTTGTGGGCGGCGCGCTGGGCACGAGCTCGGCCTGTGGGCCGGGCGGGGATGCCGATGCCGCCCCGGCCGACGCTCGCCCCGACGTGCCAACGGATGCAACGGCTGACGCGCCCATCGACGGGGCACCGGATGCGGCCCCCACGTGCCCAGGCCCCTGTCCCGAATGCACCGCCTGCGTCACCGGCGAATGCCGGCCCATCCCCGACGGTCGTGGCTGCGGCGGCGGCATCTGCCGAGACGGGGCTTGCTGCACGGGTTGCTGGGACGGCGAGGCCTGCCTCGGAGGAACCGAGGGCCCCGCGTGCGGCGACACCGGCGCCCTGTGCCGAAACTGCGAGTGCGCGGGCGATGCGTGCACCGACGGGAACTGCGTTCCCCTGCGGGCCGCCGCGACGGTCGCCGCGGGGGGCGATTCCACCTGCGCGACCGACACCACGGGGCACCTGCTCTGCTGGGGCGGCGGCATCCGGGGGACCGTCGGTCACGGCGGCTTCGACGCCGTCGTGGGCACCCCGACCGACATCGGAGACGCGAGGCTGGTTGCGGTCGGTGGTGCCCATGCGTGCGCCATCCTCGACGCAGGCACGGTCAGCTGTTGGGGGGCGAACGAGCGCGGTCAGCTCGGACTCGGTGACGTCGGCGCGGACCGCAACGTGCCCTCCCCCGTCCCGGGGCTCGCAGACATCAGGGCGCTCTCTCTCGGGAAAGCCTTCTCCTGTGCGGTCGATGGGACCGGCAAGCTGCGGTGTTGGGGTGCCGGAGAGAGCGGCCAGCTGGGCATCGGCGCGACCGACGACTTGCCTATGCCAACAGCCATCGCCGCGGACGCGACCTGGACCACCGTGGGCGCAGGAGACCGCCACGCCTGCGCCATCGATGGCGATCAGCATCTTCACTGCTGGGGCGCGAACGAACGCGCCCAACTCGGCCTCGGCGTGCGCGGCATCACGCGCGGTCGACCGACGCCGACCCTCGTCGACGATACGACCCCCTTCATCGCCCTCTCCGCCGGTAGTTTCCACAGCTGCGCCCAGGGGGTCACTCGAACCCTCTGGTGCTGGGGCGGTAACGACCGCGGTCAGCTCAACACCGGCGACCGCATCGACCGCCGCTGGCCGACCCCCGTCGGCGGCTTCCTCGTCGGTGCCGACCTGGGCTCGGTCCACGGCTGCGCCATCCTCAGTGTCGGCACCCTCGCCTGCTGGGGCGACGGGGGTGACGGTCGCCTCGGCCTCGGCGACACCGCCGATCGCCTCGAAGCCCATCTCGTCGATACGCGCAGCAATTACGTCGCCCTTTCCGCTGGCGACCGCCACAGCTGCGTCGTCGACGATGTCGGCGCCATCTATTGCTGGGGCGACGGCTCCACGGGTCAGCTCGGAGCGGCAGGAGTCGCGGGCGCCTCGAGGCCGGTGCGGGCCTGTTTGCCCCCACTTCCTTGAGTCACTCGTCTCTGCCGATGTCGTGCTTCTTGAGCTTCTCGTAGAGCGTCGCGCGGCCGATGCCGAGGGCCTTCGCGGCTTCCGTTCGATTGCCCCCGGAGGCCGCGAGGGCGTCTACCAACAATCCCCGCTCGTAGGCGCCGAGGCGCTCGTCGAGGGACGCGCGCTGCGACGCGGCGACATCGGCGCCGGGGAGAAGGCTGAGGTCGAGGGCGTCCGCCGGGGAAAGCGCAACCATGGACTCGAGGGCGTTGCGCAGCTCGCGAACGTTCCCGGGCCAGGGGTAGCTCTGCAGCTTCGCGCGCATCGCTTCGGTCAATCGATGGGGACCGACGCCGAAACGCTCGGAAAACTCGTCGAGAAAACGGCGCGCGAGGGCAGGGATGTCGGCGGGACGCTCGCGGAGCGGCGGGACGTGCAGATTCACCACGTTCAGGCGGTAGAGGAGGTCTTCACGAAACTCCCCGGTAGTGACCCGAGCCGCGAGGTCGCGGTGGGTCGCGGCGATGATGCGCACGTCGACTTTGACGGGGCGGTCCTCCCCGACGGGCCGCACTTCACCTTCCTGAAGAACCCGCAGGAGCTTGGCCTGAGTGCGTAGGTCGAGCTCGGCTACCTCATCGAGGAAGAGCGTACCGCCCGTCGCCTCGCGAAAGAGGCCACCGCGAGCCGTCACGGCGCCGGTGAACGCACCCCGGGCGTGGCCGAAGAGTTCGGCCTCGGCGAGCTCCGGTTGGATCGCCGCGCAGTTGAAAGTCACGAAGGGCTCGGTGGCCCGAGAAGACGCGCGCACGATCGCCTGGGCGATGCGCTCCTTGCCGGTGCCGCTTTCGCCGGTGATGAGCACCGTGACTTCCCTCGGGGCGATGCGCTGTACGAGGACCGCGAGGCGCCCCATCGACTCGGAGGCGAAGATCATCGAGCGCGAGAGCTGAAGCTCCGCGAGCAGACGTTCGTTGTCGGCGGCGAGGCGCACCGATTCGACGGCGCGTTCGACGACCGCCAGGAGCTCATCGAGCTCGAAGGGTTTCCGGAAGTAGTCGTAGGCCCCGCGTTTCATCGCGTCGACGGCGGTTCGCTCGGAGCCGTGGGCGGTGATGAGGATCAACCGCGGTGCGTCGTGCATCTGCTGCATCGCATCGAGAAGCCCGAGGCCATCGAGGCCGGGCATGCGCAAATCGCTGAGCACCAGATGAAAGCCGCCCTCCCGGAGCAGCGTCAGGGCTTCTTCGCCGTCGCCCGCCTCGACGGCTTCGATGCCGGCGTCTTCGAGGACGCCGCGGATCATGTACCGAACCCCATCGTCGTCGTCGACGACTAGGACCCGGGGGATCACGCCTCCACCTCCTGCTGCTGCGCCGTTCGCGGCAGGGTCAACGTGGCCCGGCACCCGGGCCCTTCGCGCTCCTCGAGCACCAGGTCACCGCCGTGCTGCCGAGCGAGGGAGCGGGCGACGACCAACCCAATGCCCGAGCCTGTCTCTTTGGATGTCACCCCCGCCTCGAAGAGGCGGCCCGAAACCGCGGGGTCGAGACCCGCCCCTCGGTCGTCTACGTGAAGCGTCGTCATGTCACCCGCCTCGACACGAATCGTGACCTCGCCCCCGGGCGACGAGGCCTCGAGGGCATTTTGAACGAGATTGACCATGACCTGTCGCACCTTGCGAGCATCGCACGTAATCGGCGCTGGCCCACCCTCGACCCGGAGGGTGACATCGCGTTCGACGGCGCTGCCCTCATGCAGCCGCGCGACCTCCCGCGCCAGGTCGGTCGCGTCGACCTCTTGCATCGAGAGGGGGACCAGGGGCCGCGAGAACTCGAGGCGCTCGTCGAGGATGTCCTGCATGCGGTCCACCTCACGGCGCAACACCGCCAGGCGCTCCTCGGTCTTTCCTTCGACGTCTTTCGCGACCAGGGCCGCGAGGCCCTTGACGCTCGTCAGGGGGTTCTTGAGCTCGTGGGCGATTTCGGCACTCAGGGCAGTGAGGGCACTCGTTTGCTCCGCGTACATGCCGAGGCGCTCGTCCCGCTCATCGAGGGCTTCGGTCACCAGCCCCTCGAAGAGCCCGCGGACGGCCCGGCCCATGCGGGAAGCAACGATCACCGCCGCGGTGTAGCCGAAGGCGGCGGCCCAAGGAGCGGCGCCATGCTCGAGGGCCGGGGCCTCGCCGAAGACGACGGGCAAGAGCATCCAGCGCGCGTGGGCAAACGCGAGGGCCCATAGCGCCAAGACCAAAATCGCGATCTGGCCATGGAGCAAGCGGCGGTCGGTATAGAGCAGCGCACCCACGAAGGGGGTCGCGATCAGCGCCGGCATGAGGGGGCTGAATACGCCTCCGGTGGCGAAGATGAGCCCGAGTTGCCCCAGCGCCATCAGGTAGAGGTTGATGGGCACCCGGATCGCCTCGATGCCATGGCGACGAAAGCGCATCCATTCGATCAGGGTGACGGTCATCAGGAGGGTGACGACGGCGGCGATCACCAGGCGCCGCCAGGTCGTCGGCTCGAAGATCGCGAAGGCAACGGCGAGGGCGCTCAAGGCCGGCGCAAACACCATACGCAGGGTCACGAGCTTGTTGAGCGCCGCTTCCCGCGCCGTACGGTGAAACGTGCGTGCTTGGGTAATTGCGGGGCGAGCGGGCACGAGCATTCGGACCCACCAATGTGGGCTCTCTCCCATGCTAGCAGCGCCCGGCGGGTCCATGCGCAGGGATGCTCTTCAATCTCGGTGCCAACCCCCGATGCAAGGGCTCGGACCCGTCTCTGTCTGGAGACCGGGACGGCGTGTGTCTGGAAAGCCGGACACTCTCGGGCCTCGCCCGTTATGAAGGCTCCTGGCACGAAGCTCGCTAGTCTCGGGACCGGAGAGACAGCATGAAGAAGGTCATCGTCGCGACAATCCTCTTCGCGGCCGCCCTCACCGGCGCCATCGCATGGAAGATCCAAGCCCAGGAAGAGGCTGAGCACGGCCCCCCGGCCGGCTCCGGGGTCGTCGAAGGAGAGGCCGTCGATATCTCGTCCCGCCTCGGCGCGCGCATCAACGAGGTTCTGGTCGCCGAGGGCGCTTCGGTGGAAGCCGGCGACGTCGTGCTGACCCTCGACTGCGACGAACCCGAAGCCCGCCTCGCGGAAGCCGTGGCCCGCCTCGGCGCCGCGAGGGCCCAGGCCGAGGGGGCCGGGGCCAGCGCCAGCGCCGCCCATGACCAGAGCCGCGCCGCCCGGGCGTCGGTGACCGCCGCCGGGGCGAATATCGCGGCCCTCAGCGCCCAGAGCAGCGTGGCCGATCGCGAGGCCACCCGGGTCGAGGAGATGGGCAATCACGCGGCGCTATCCCGGCGCGATCAGGCGCGGTCGACGGCGACACGCCTCGAGGCCCAGGCCGCTGGAGCCCGGGCGTCTCGGGCTGCGAGTCGACGGCAGGCTGCCGCCGCGCGCTCCCAGGCGGGGGCCGCAACCGCCCAGGCCGAGGCCGCGCTCCAGAACATCGCCGCAGTCGAGGCCATCGTGCGGACCGCACAGATCGCGGTCGCCGAGTGCCAAATCATTTCCCCCCGAAGCGGGGTCGTGGAGCGCGTGTACTACGAGCCCGGAGAGCTGGTCATGCCCGGGTCCGTCGTCGCGCGAATCGTCGACCCGGCGTTTGTACGCGCCACCTTCTACCTTCCCAACGGAGACGTGGACACGGCGGTGGTCGGGCGCCATGCGAGCGTCGAAGCGGACGCCTACCCAGGGCGCACCTTCGAGGCGACCGTCCATCGGGTGAGCCTCGAGGCCGAGTTCACACCGCGGAACATCCAGACCCGCACCGATCGCGACCGCCTCGTATTCCCCGTCGAAGTGCGGGTGCCCAACGATGAAGGCCTGCTGCGCACGGGCATGCCGGTGGTCGTCACCCTCGGGGAGGGTACGTGAGCGAAAGCGCGATCACGATCGACAGCCTCGAGCGCAGCTATGGCGACGTTCAGGCGGTCCGCGGTGTTTCGCTCGAAGTGAAGCCGGGCGAGCTCTACGGCCTGGTCGGGCCCGACGGCGCCGGCAAGACGACGACCATCAGCTGCCTTTCGGGCCTGATGAAACCAACGAGCGGCGCGGTGCGTATCGTGGGGGAGGACCCCATGGCTCGGGGCTCCGGCGCCCGCGAGCGCCTCGGGCTCATGCCCCAAGAGTACAGCCTCTACGGCGACCTCTCCATCGCTGAGAACCTGTGGTTCTTCGGCCAGCTCTTCGGGCTGAAGAAGTCCGTCTTTCTCGAGCGCCGCAATCGCCTGCTGGAGATCACCCGACTCGCACCGTTCGTGGACCGGCGGGCGGCTGACCTCAGCGGCGGCATGTACAAAAAGCTCGCGCTCTCCTGCGCGCTGCTGCATCGCCCGGACGTCCTGCTCCTCGACGAACCGACGAACGGGGTGGACCCCGTGAGCCGACGCGAGCTTTGGGCACTCATCTACGAGTTCGTCGCGGACGGAATGGCGGTGCTCCTGACCACCCCCTACATGGACGAGGCCTCCCGGTGCCACCACGTGGGCCTGATGCACGAAGGCAAGATCATCTCCGAGGGGGCCCCCGGCGACCTCACCGACGCCCTCGAGCACGTGGTCGCCGAAGTGGTCGGCGGAGACCGGGAGGTGCTCCACGAAATGCTCGAAGAGCGCGACGACATCATCGCCGCCTCCCCCGCCGGAGAGCGGCTCCGGGTCGTCGTCCTGCCGGGCCACGACCAGGACCTCGCCGCCGCCCTCGCGCCCCTCGGCGCCAAACTCGAGGTGGTGCCCCCGGACTTCGAGGACCTCTTCCTGGCGCGGATCGCCTCATGACCGAGCACGTCATCGAGAGCCGGGACCTGCGCAAGGAGTTTGGCTCCTTCGTCGCGGTCAACGACGTCTCCTTCCACGTCGAGAAGGGGGAGATCTTCGGCTACCTCGGCGCAAACGGCGCGGGCAAGTCGACGACCATCCGCATGCTCTCGGGTTTGCTTCAGCCGAGCGGCGGAGTCGCGATGGTGGCCGGCCACGACGTCGACAAGGACCCGATGTTGGTAAAGGCCTCAATCGGCTACATGTCGCAGAAGTTCAGCCTCTACCGGGACCTCGTCGCCGAAGAGAACCTGGAGTTCTTCGGGGGTATCTATGGCCTGTCCGGGAAGGCGCTCCAGCGCGCCATCGACTCGGCCGTCGAGCGCACGGGCCTCGGCCCCCACCGGAAGACGTTGACCGGGTCCATGCCCGGGGGCATCCGTCAACGTCTGGCGCTGGCCTCCGCGGTCCTGCACTCGCCGAAGATCATCTTCCTCGACGAGCCGACGGCGGGGGTCGACCCCGCGTCGCGGCGCGACTTCTGGCGCCTGATCCGCGAGCTCGCCCACGCCGGCACGACCATCTTCGTGACGACTCACTACATGGACGAGGCCGAGTATTGTGCGCGCATCGGCCTGATGGTCGACGGCGTCCTCGTCGCCCTCGACAGCCCGAAAGGGCTCAAGCGTGAATATGTGCCGGGCGTCTCCCTCGCGGTGACCGGCCGCAACCTCACCGCGGGCATGAAGCGCGCCGCGGCTCTGCCCCACGTTTTGGCCGTAGAGCCGTTCGGGGCGCGAGTTCATGTGCGCTTCGAAGATGGGCACTTGAACGAAAGCGCCATCCGCGAGCTCTTCGCTGAGAAGGGCCGCGTCGATCGCATCGAGCCCGTAGACGCATCCCTCGAGGACGTGTTCCTCGCCGTCGTCGGCGCCTCGGCCAAGAAGAAGGCCCAAGAGAACGCCAAAAAGGACGCCAAAAAGAACGCCAAAGAGAACGCCGAACAGGAAGGCGAGGCGGCGTGAAGCGGTTCATCCAGCGCACCTGGGCCATGTCCGCCAAGGAGGTGCTGCATGTGATCCGCGACCCGCGGTCGCTCTACCTGGCCCTCGGCATGCCGGTGATGATGATCCTGCTCTTTGGCTACGGCGTGAGCTTCGACCTCGATCACCTCGGGGTGGCGTTCGTCGATCTCGATCAAACGGCATCCAGCCGAGCCCTTCGTCAGCGCTTCACCTCGGGCATCGACCTCGACGACGCGGGCCTCATCGACGAGGACTACGCGGAGGAGGCGCTCATCGCCGGGGAAGCCGTGGCGGTGCTGGTCATCGACGAAGGTTTCGAGGCCCGCCTCCGGCGAGGCGATGATGCCACCCTGCAGCTCATCCTCGATGGGTCGGACAACAACGCCGCGATCCAGACCCAGGCAAAGGCCGAGAACATCGTCCGAGTGCACGGAGCGCGGCTCTCGACGCGGGTCATGCGCGCCACCCCGCTCTTCGAAGCGCGCCTATGGACCCGCTTCAACCCAGACGCACGCAGCGCGGTCTTCCTGGTGCCGGGCATCTCCGCCTACGTCCTGGCCATCGTCGCCGTGCTGCTCACGGCGCTGACCATCGCCAGCGAATGGGAGCGCGGGTCGATGGCCCAGCTCTTTGCGACGCCGGTGAGCCGCCTCGAGATCGTCCTCGGCAAACTCATCCCCTACATGGTCCTCGGCATCATCGCGGTGCTGCTCGTCCTCGCCGTCGGTCTATGGGTGTTCGACGTTCCATTCCAGGGATCTCCGTCGGCCCTGGCCGTGCTCTCCGTTCTCTTCCTCGCCGGCATGCTCGGTCAGGGCCTGTTCATCAGCGTCATCACCCGCAATCAGATGGTCGCGACTCAGACCGCGACGCTCAGCTCGATGCTGCCTTCGTTGCTGCTGAGTGGCTTCATTTTCCCGATTCAGAACATGCCCGAAGCGCTCCAGGTGCTCACCCGCGCCATCCCGGCGAGGTATTACGTCGAGGGGCTCCGCGGGGTCCTGCTCCGGGGCAATGGCCTCGAAGAACTCTGGCCTCAGGTGATCGCCCTCGCGATCTTTGCAGCCATCATGCTCGCGCTCTCGACGGTCCGCTTTCGGAGGACCATCGCATGAAGCGCTACCTCGCCATGCTGCGATCCGTGGTGAAGAAGGAGGTCCGGCAGACCGTGCGCGACAAGCGCATGATGGTCCTTCTGCTCGGAGTCCCGCTGATTCAACTCTTCCTCTTCGGCCACGCGGTGAACCTCGATGTGGATCAGGTGCCGACGGTGGTCGTCGATCTCGACGACACCGACACCAGCCGGGAGCACATCCGCCGCCTCCTCGCGGACGGAACCCTCGCCGACGCCGGCCGCGACCGCAGCGTCAGCCGCGCCGAGCGGCGCCTCGAGGTCGGCACCGCGGCGGTGGTCCTGGTCATCGAGCGCGGCTTCGAAGACCACGTGGCCCGCGGTCGGCGCGCGTCCGTCCAGGCCATCCTCGACGGCAGCGACCCCAACCGGGCCAACGTCGCCGGGGCGGCCATCGGCGCCTACTTCCAAGGTCAGAGCGAGGCCCTCATCCTGGCCAAGGTCACCCGCCTCTCAGCGTCGAGGGGCCAGGCGGCTCGCGTGCCGCGGGTCGATGTCGAGTCTCGGGTGCTCTTCAATCCGCAGCTCGAATCGGCGATTTACATGGTCCCCGGCGTGGCGGCGATGCTCTTGCTCATCATCACTACCATCGTCTCGGCGATGGGCCTCGCCCGGGAACGGGAGATCGGCACCCTCGAACAGATCCTCGTCACCCCAATCCCCAGCGTCGTCTTCATCGCGGGGAAGATCTTCCCTTTCGCCGTGATCGGGCTCCTCGACTTCGGCCTCGCCCTCATCGTCGGCGCCACCGTCTTCGACATGCCGCTCCGGGGAAGCATGGCGCTCTTGCTCCTCGCGACCGTGCTCTACCTCGGGACGACCCTCGGCATCGGCCTCTTGATCTCGACGGTGAGCCAGAGCCAGCAACAGGCCTTCCTCGGCGGCTTCCTCTTCATGCTCCCGGCGGCGTTGCTCAGCGGGATCATGACGCCGGTCCTGTCGATGCCCGAGTGGCTGCAGACCCTCACCCTCGCCAACCCCCTCCGGCACTACGCGGAGATCCTCCGGGGCTCGCTCCTCCGGGGTGCTGGCTTCGTCGAGCTCTCGAACCAGCTGCTCATCCTGGGCGGGATGGGATTCTTCATCTTCACCATCGCCAGCCTCCGCTTCCGTTCCTCCATGAGGTGATCCATGCGCAATTCGTCCATCCTATTCGCTACGTTCATCTTGGCTCTCGCGGGTCCTGCCGCAGCACAAGAAGAGCAAGCGGACCAAGAGTCCGAAGAGCTGCAGGACACCAGCCTCGACGCACCGCCCCCGTCGTTCGACCTAGAGGAGTCGATTGCAGACGGCCCTGCACTCAGCGCCGCCGACGCAGCCACCCGGGCGGTCGACACATCACCGACCCTCGCCCGCGCCCGGGCGCTCTCTCAGGCGTCGGAGTTCGGCGTGGCGCGGGCGCGGTCCCAGATGCTTCCGCGCCTCGACCTGTCGGCGATGTACGCCCACATCGACGGTTTCGAGGACGGCTCGATCCCTCTTCCCGTCAACGAGGAGGCAATCGCGGTCCAGCGGGAGCTCGCCTCCCGGATCACCGACCCGGCCTCCCAGGCGCTCTGGAACCTCCAGATCGAGGGCCAGGCGGCGGGGAACGCCGTGACCGTGCCGATGCCTCGTGATCGCGTCGACTTCGGCGTACGCCTCTCCTGGCCGGTGAGCGACTTCTTCTTCGCAATCTTGCCCGCAGTCGACGCCGCCGAGGCCGGCGCCCGGGCTCGCGAATACGAGATCGCGGTGACGACGGCGGGGGTACGGCGGAGCGCCTACGAGGCCTATTATACCCTGGCCCGCGCACGCGGCGCCCACGGCGTGGCGGTCGAGGCCGAAGAGCAAGCCAAAGCCCGCCTCGAAGAGGTCGAGGCGGCGACACGCGCCGGTCTACTGACCGAATCAGATCGCCTCGCGGTCGTATCGCGGGTCGCCGAAGCGGCTCAGGCCATCGCCGCGGCGACGTCCGGCGTGGAGATCGCTGACGCGGCGCTGCGCACCCTCATCGGCGCCGACGACGGCGCGGTGTTCGGGGTGGCCCTCGCCGAGGAGACCCCGGTCGACGCCGACTACGCGATGGCTTTAGACCGCCGCCCGGAGCTCCAGGCACTACGCGAAGTGGTCACCGCCCAGCGCGGCGCCGCCCAGGTCGCCTATGCCGGCGGATACCCCCACCTCCGGGTCCGCGCCGGCGCCAACTACGCCAACCCAAACCAATACCAGGTGCCGCCGACCCAGAACTGGGAGCCCAGCTGGGAGGTCGGGGCGAGCCTCACGTGGTCCCCGAACGACACGCTGACCTCGGTCCACCACGGCGACCAATTGAGCTCCGAGGTCGGCGCAACGGAAGCGCAAATCGAGAATATGCGGCGCATGATCCAGCTCGAAGTCCGCCGAGCCCAGGCGGAGCTTCGGGCTGCGGAGCGGGGTCTCGAAGCCGCCGAGGCCTCCGTCACGGCCGCCTCCACGGCCTACGAGAGCCGCCGAGCCCAGCTCCGCGCCGGCGGCACGACGACGGCCGAGCTCTTCGACAACGAACGGCAGCTGAACCGGGCCCGCCTCGTTCAACTCGATGCGCATGTCCTCGTCCAGCTCGCCAACGTGCACCTCGCGTATTCGGTCGGCGCGCTCTGATCGAAGGTCACCGCTCGGAAGGACCGACCGCGTCCGGGAGGGGCAGAATCTCCGCGTCGATGTTTCGCCCGTTGTCGCGGAACGAGACCCGGACCGTGCGCCTCTCGAGCGGATAGTCGGGAACCTGCACGTTGATACCGATCGGATTCCCGGTGATTTCGCCGTCGATGAGGTCGAGTTCGCCGCGAGCGAGCTGCACCCCGATGAGCGCGCTCTCGGCGATGATGAAGTCACGCACCGTGGCCCGCCCTCCTTCGTAGATGCCGAGGCCGATGCCCCCGCCGAAGCCGGCGCAGCGCGGGTCGGTGCATTGACGGGGCAGGCTGCGGCGAATCTGCACGTCGGTCAGTTCGAGATTCGACCCTTCTTCGAAGACCACGACGGTGGCCTCGCGATTGTCGAGGAAGCGGGCGTGGGTGACTTCGGTCTCGGCGCCCGAGTTGACGGTGAGCGCGTGGCCGCTCAAGAGCAGCGGCCCGTTGCTGAACGTGTCGAAGATCTGCACGTCCGACGCCGTGGTGGAGGAGCCGGTGCCGGTCAGCATCGCCGTGCCGTGGGCGCCCTCGATGAGCAGACGCTGGATCGTGACCGTCGTGCCCTGAATCTCGAAGCCGCGACCGAAGGTGCCATCGGGACGAGCAGCGACATCCCGAATCGTGACGTCGGAGAACGTGCCCCGGGACTCCCAGGCGACCACGCCGAGTTCGTGCACGCGCTCGAGGTGAAGGCGTTCGACGGTGAAGTCCGTGCCCGCCCCGACCTCGAAGCCCCGGCCGAAGAGCCCGTCGATGTCTGGTTCGGTATCACTGACGTGCAGGTCGCGAGCCGTCGTCGGCAAGCCGGTCTGAAGCAGGACGCCGGTGCCGCGGGTACCGCTGACCGCAATCCGATCGAGGGTCACCTCGGCGCCCCCGAGGGCTTCGATGCCGGTGGCGGGATGTCCGACGATGCGAACGTCGCGGAGAACCATCGAAGACCGGGCGGTGTCGCCACCGTTGACGTAGAGGGCCGATTCCTGGCGGGTCAAGCCGTTGTCCCGGACCAAAGCACGGGTGATGGAGATGGCGCCGCCGGCCTGAGTCGCTACAGCGCGGTGGCCCTGGCGGGAAAACACGGCATCGGTGACGGTGACGGCGGTGCCGTCACCGTCGCAGAGGATGCCGCCCTCACGATTGTCCTCCAACCGAACCCGCGAATACGTCGCCGTCGCGCCGAACGAAGCCTGGAGCCCTTCGTGGAAATTGCGACGAACGATGCTGTCTTCGAGGGTGAGCGTCGCGTCGGTCGTCACGTAGGCGCCGACCCCGCTGTTGTCCTCGAGGATGCAGCCGGCGCCGTGCACCGTGCTTCCGAGTTCCACGCCGATGGCGTCCCCGAAACCGCCAATGGGGATCGTGTCGCGGACGTGCACGTCGCTGAGGCGCACCGTCGCCCCCTCGAGGGCCAGAATGCCAGTCTCGCGAGCTCGGGAGATCACCGCCCGGGTCAGGATGAGCCCCCCGCCGAACTCGATGTTGATGCCTCGTCCGAAGACCCCGGCCGCGGACGTCATGCGCCGGATGACGATTTCCGTGCCATGGACCTCGGCCCCGTCGGCGATGGTGATGCCCGCGGTGGTTGCGGCGTCGATGATCACGCCGGAGAGGATCGCCGTCCGGCCGGCGCCGCGAACACGCACCCCGGGGCGGGCTCCGGTGATGGTGAGGTTCTCGATGCGCGCACCGGCTCCGATGACCTCGACTACCGGTGCCGTCCCCACCGAGTCGGTCGCGCGCAGGGTCGTGCCTTCGACACAGGCGCCGCGGAGGGTCACCCCGGCGGCGACCGGCACACTGCCCAGGTACTCACCCCGGGCGAGGGCGATGGTGGTCCCCGCGGTTGCGACCGCGATGGCGTCGCCGATAGCGCCAAAGGGCGCGCCGCGGGTCCCATCGCCCGAGGTTGCGCCGGCTCGGACGTAGACCACCCCCGCCGGGGGCAAGGCCTCGGGCCAACCGTCATCACCGCACGGGGCGCCGACCCGAAGGCATCCCACTTCGCCCGGAAAGAGCGCCTCGTGGTCGGCACAGGGGGGCGCGGGGGATGGAAAGGGGTCGCAGGCGCCCAGGCCGCCGTCGTCGAAACGCACCCACCCGGGACGACACTCCCCAAAGTCCGGCCCGAGGGGCTCGGCCGGCGGCGCCGGGGACTCGACCGTTTGCCCCGGACCGGCGTCGGCACCGCCATCGAGACCCGCATCGAGCGGGGGCACCGCGTCGTCGCCGCCGCATGCCAGGAGCAAGCAAGCGATGGGCAGAGCGACGCGACGAAGCACAGTGGAGCCTAACCCGCCCGCGTCGGTTGCGCATCCGAGGCGCGGCCGGGGGCCGGGCACCTGGTAGGCTCGGCCGGTGAGCGACGCCCGCGAGCAACGCATCCCGCTCTTCCGGGGCC
>QMMC01000113.1 GCA_003647065.1 Deltaproteobacteria bacterium
CCGTGCCGCTGTCCGGCGTGCTGCCGTCGGTCGGGGTCCCGGTGTCTGCGGTGCCGGAGTCGGCGGCGGTGCCGCTGTCGGTCGTCGTCGTGTCGTCGCCGCAAGCGACGAGGGTGCCGGCGGCGGCGACGAGGAGGAGGACGAGGAGCACGAGGACGAATCGAGGGGTGGTCACAGTCATCATTCAAGCCTTGTTACAGATAGGAGCCGATCGAAACACGGGCCCGGCGCCGCGCGCAAGGTCGGCTCAGGAGGCGGCTCCCCGGGGATACCTGTGGCAAGATCGGCCTCACCCGGTGTGCACGAACGGTCACCGCGCGACACGAGGCTCCTGCGGAAGCGCCTCGGATCAGCGCGGAATCACGCCGGATCTCGGGCCGGGAGGCGCTCTCCTACCCTGGCACACATGCTGCTCTAGCGGCGGCCATGGCTCACCGTAGTTTGCTGACGATACTGCTCGTCGCCGCCGCGACCACCTCGAGTGGCTGCGCGACGCTGCTGACCGCGATCCTGACCCAGGATGCCGCTGCGACGGCCGCCGTCGCGGAGGTCGAGGCGGCGGTGATTGTATCGATGGCCACAGCGGATTACGGCGACGGCCAGGAAGAACTGGAGGAACAGGAAGAGATCGCACCCGCTCCTGCCCCCAGGCCCATCCGCACCCTGCCCCGGCATCCGGACCGACGCTTGGTAAACAGCGCCATTCGCCGCCACCTACCCGAGGTCGACGTCTGCCGCCCGCTCATGCCCGACCCGAAAGCGGGGCACGAGGCGAGCGTCTTCCTACACATCGAACCCGACGGTTCGCCCTCCCACATTGCCGTCACGGGCCCCGATACGGCCCCCCTCGCGGAGTGCACCCAGGACGTGATCGCGGCCTGGCGCTTCCCCCGGGCGATGGAGATGACGAGCATTCGGTTCGCTGTTCGCTGGGAGGCGTTCGACCGAGAGCCGACGATGCAAGAGGCCCCGGGGGCGTTGCTCGCCCAGAGTCGCTGAGGGACGCACTACCCATCGAGGCTCCACCAAGGGTATGATGGGTCCCTGAAGGGTGTCGCCCCCTCCCCCGCCGAGGCCCCCCCGGACCCATCCCGATGATCCGAACGTCGACCTTTCGCCACCACCACGTTCAGCTCCACTCGACCGTCGAGGGCTTGAGTGCGGTCCTGGCCTGGGCCGCGAGCATCGACGCCGCCGAGCAAGCCGCCCTACGACTTCAAGAACTGAAGGGGCAGCTCATCATCCACCTCGAGCTCGAGGATACGCTCCTCTACGCCCGCCTCCTCGATCACCCGTCCCCGGCGCTGCGCACCGCCACCCAGGGATTCAAAGACGAGATCGTGCACTTCGCGGCGGCGTTCGCCGAGTTCTGTCACACGTGGCAGCGGCCCCAGACCATCGGCAGCGACTGGGCCACCTTCGTCGCGGAAACCGAAGCGCTGCTGACGGCCCTGGCTCGGCGAATCCATCGGGAAGAGACTGAGCTCTTCCCCCTCATCGACGACGCCGAGCGCGTTCCCGTGGAAGCGGCCTCGTGAACCTGCCCGCGGCAGGACTCGAAAACGAGCTCAGCGCTGCCCTCGGCCGGGGCGAGATCTCCCTTCACTACCAGCCCAAGTACGACATCCTCCGCGGCCGGGTCTCGTCCGTCGAGGCGCTCATGCGCTGGACCTCGCCGCGCCACGGAAAGATCAGCCCCGGGGTCTTCATCCCAATGGCCGAGCGCCTCGGCCTCATCAACGACCTCGGACGCTGGGCCCTCGGCGAGGCATGCCGGACGGCGGCGAAGTACTACAACCCTTCGCGGCCAACCTCGGTCGCCGTCAACGCATCACCAAATCAGCTCGCCCGGGGCGCGGAGTTCGCCGAAGAGGTCGCCCGGGAGATCGAAAGCGCAGGCCTGCCGTTCTCGGCTATCGAGATCGAGGTCACCGAAAACGCTATCCTCAACGAGGATGCCCAGGAAGCCGTGCTCAGCCTCAGCACGCGCGGCATTCACGTCTCTCTGGATGATTTTGGTACCGGGTACTCGTCCCTCGCCTACCTGCGTCGGCTCCGGCCGGGTACCCTCAAGATCGACCGGGCTTTCGTCGAAGACGTCCCGGAATCCCTCGAAAGCTGCGTCCTGCTCAAGGCGGTCATCAACATCGGTCACAGCCTCGGCATGCGCGTCGTCGCCGAAGGCGTCGAGACCCACGACCAAGTGCTCTTCCTCGAGCACGCCGGCTGCGACGTGTTGCAAGGCTTCTTCCTCGCCCGTCCGATGCCCGAAGCCGAGCTCGTCGAGTGCCTGCGGTCGGGCCGGATCGAGCGGTTGATGAGCGGCGAGGCGTAGGCACGTCGGGAACCGCGGCGAAGGGAACGCCGAGGATCTTCGGTCGCACCCTCGGTCGCCGCCGCAGTGCGGGACCGCTCGCCGCGTGGTATCGTCGCCGTGTGTGGCGCAATGGACCCATCTTGTTCGCAACCCTCGTGATGGTCGCCTGCGGCGATGACAAGCCACCGGTACCTCCCCCTCCCGGCGATTCGGGAACGCCTCCCGCAGATACGGGAACCCCTCCTCCAACGCCGGACGTCGGCGTGCCTGATTCGTCAGACGATGGGGGCTCATTCCTGGTCTGTGACGCCGAGGAATTCGAACTGGCCCGAGATACCCTTCGACGGCCAACGGAGGTAGCTGCGTCCGACCGAAACGGAACCGATCTCGCGTTTGCGTGGAGCGATCGCCCTACCCGCGGTGATTTCCTACGAGTGGCCGAACTGGCTGCAGACGCGGCGACACCAAACACGACGACCCTGGCTGACGGAGACGTGCTGCGTGAGCCCTCCATTGCGGATTCGGTGGTGGTGTGGCTCGAAAGAGACGGCCTCGATGCGCGCGTGCACGGGGCAAACCTCGGCACGGACGAGGAGTTTCTCCTGAGCGCGCCGAGCGACCGCTCCGACAGTCCGTCCATCATTCAGGTCGGTGACGGATGGTGGTTCGCCTGGGCCGTCCTCGACGCGACGTCCCGTTGGGATATCCGCTATCGCTCGTATGACGGGACCACCCTCGGCGATACGCTCGACCTCGATGTGTCCGCGACCCACTCGGACATCACGCTCAGCCAGGGGCCGGACGGTCTGTTCATAGGTTGGATCGCGGACGGGGATGCCTTCGTCGAGGCCCTGGACAGCACGGGGGTGGCCTCGGGTATGAGAACGCTCGTCAGCACGGAAGGCAACGTCGAGTCTGGTATCGACACTGAGTTCGACGAGGAAAGCGGAGTGGTCGTCTTCACCGTGAACGTCGGGGGGCGGCGAGAGGTTCGTTCTCGATTGATCGACGCGGACGGTACGCTGCTGACCGGTGAGCGGCCGACGTCGGTCGCGCCAATCGCCGGGCGGGCTCCGTCGGTCACCGCGTACGGCGGAGGGTTCGCGATCGCATATCGCGCGCAGCCAACGGCCGGCCTGTACGAAATGCACGTGGTGTTCGTGCACGGCAGCACGGGCCTCGTCGTGGAGCGCTATTCGTTCCCGGCCAGCAACTGGGATGACGGGCGCCCAAGCCTGGCGGCTACGAGCACAGGCGTCATGGGCCTCGGATGGGCAGATCAGGAGCCTGAGGGCACGGTCATTCGCGCGGTGCGCTTGACCTGCGAGGACGCATGGCTTCGATGCGCCCGGCCATGACAGCCCACCGCAAATCCAATCGAAGCTAGGGTCCGTCGCTAGTCCTCGCTCTCGTCGACCTCATCGTCCGCGTCATCTCCTCCGCGATCGCGGCCGACCACCCTCGAGGCAAGGACGGAATCGAGGGCCGGAAAGCTCTCGCGGATGTATGCGTTGCCCTCCGCGGCGAGTCTGCGTTCTGACAGGTCTGATGGTTCGCCGTCATCGCCGTAGTCCGAGGACAGGCGATCCACGGGCCGCATGTCGTAGATGCGCCCAAAGGGCGCGCCTCCGATCCCGCCGGGGAGTTCATCACCGGACTGAATGACGAACTGAGTCGTGAGGGAACCGTCCTGAGAAGCGACGAGGGAGATCAAGCCCCGGGTCGGCCCCTCGCGTGCGGGGTCTTCCTGGATCGATCGACCTCGCCAAGCGCGATTTACGGCCGGATGCCCGTGCAGGCCCGCCTGAGCGAGGACGTACGGGACTACCCGGTGAAAGACCACGCCGTCGTAGTAGCCGAGCTCGACGAGAGTGTAGAAGCGATCGGCTGCATTTGGCGCCCACTCACGAAAGACCTTGATAGGGACCGGCCCCGCCCGCGTATCGAGTTCGACGAAGAACTCTTCCGGTGCCCGATAGTCGCGGTCGGGCGGATGAACCAGTGCCTCAGGAGGCCGCGGCTCCGTGGAGTCGTCGGCCGGCGCGCCGGTCCCTTCGGTTGCCCCCGACCCGCACGCGAAAGAGGAATCACACGCGGGAACGACGCACACGCACACGCAGACGGCTGCGCCGGCGAGTGTCGCGTCGCGCATCACTCGATGGCGCACTCGAACGTCGTTCCGTCAAAGACAGTACCGCCGCACATCGCCGCATCGAGACAGGTGCACCGCCCCTCGACACAGGCGTGGCCATCCTCGGGCGAACCGACGCAATCTGCATCGTCGTCACATAGGCAGTTGCCGGTCGGGAGATCACAAACGAATTGCTCCGGGCACTCGTCATCCGCTTCACAAGGCGCGCCCGGGTCCGGGACCGGGCGACGACATCCACCTGCACGACAACCCCAAGTCGTGACGCCGCAGACCATGACGCTGCCGCCATCGATGCGCGTCGCAGGCACTTCGACTCGGCCAAGGTCTGCGCAGTTGCGGAGATCCGCGTCCGTCGCACATCGGCCTTCTCCACCGAGGTCGATGCATGCCCAGTTGCGCCGGGCGCCCCCGGGACAGTCGCTGATCGCCGCGCATCGGTCCGTCCACCCGCTTGCAAACGGAATGCAGTCGTTGCCTGTGGCGCACGCGTAGAGACATCGCCCGTCGACGCAGGAGTGGTCCAGTTCCATGCCGGAGAGCGTGCAGTCGCCGTCCGCCACGCACTCCTCGAGGCACACGGGGTAGTCGCGGGGCGGGCCGACGTCGGGGTTGCCTCCATCAAAACGGCCGGAGTCCGACACGGCGGAGTCCAGCCCCGGTAGACCAGAGTCACTGGGGCCGGAGTCCGTGCCACCATCCCGGGTGCCAGAATCGCTGGGCGGAGGAAGAGGTGGTCTCGAATCGTCACCGCAACCCGAAAGAAAACCCAAGATAAAGACCCAGGCTGTCACCGCGCGAAAGACGATTGGCTGCACGATGCGCAGTCTACCGGCCATCCACCAACGGTCAACCGTCTCCGGCGTATGTAGGTGAACCAAGGATGTGTAGGCTGGCAGACGGCAGAGGGGCACCCATGTCGTATGCACACCGCAAAGTTTACGGGCGCCGGAAATTCTTTCCGCTCCCAAACCACCTTTGTATTGATAAACTCCGCCGTCGAGCCCGGAACGAAATTTGCGATCCATGCACCCTGGATTGGCGGCTAGAGGCACCATGAATCACAAACTCCAAGGGCCCCGTGTTCGACTCTCCATGCCGACCTCCCCTCATGGGCGTGGCTCCGGCGTGGGCAAGGCGAGTTGGGTCCTACTGGTTGGGCTGGGGCTTCTAGGCCCCGCCGGGTGCGGGATGGAGACCGAGGCCGCCGGCGGGGGCGTCGACGCGCACGACGCAGGCAGCGATGGCTCGGTGCCGACGGTCTTCCCGGGGACCCCCTGCGAGGCTGGTGAAATGGGGGTTTGCTTCGTCACGCCGGAGCTCGGAGGCGACGAATTCAGCTGCCAGGCCGGCACCGCGATGTGCGAGGGCGGCTACTTCGGAGAGTGCGAGAATCTCGGACCAGCGTACCGAATGCCGGCGAACGCCATGGCACTGATCAGCCCTCCGGCGGAGTGCTCGCCTTGCGATCCCGCATGCAGCCGGACGACCGACTACCCCAACGATGGAGATCTGACGCCAACGAATTCAGACGGGGTGGGCTATGACCCGATGGCTGGCGGCATCGGGTTGGTTGGCACCGCGCCGCCACACGACCCCCTCATGGACACCGACGGGGATGGCGTCCCGGACCCATGGGACTCGGATCCCACAGACCCGACCGTGTGGACTCCCCTCGGAAAGGCCATCTTCCACGTCCTGCCCCTCAACGGCCCGTCGGCGACGGACGAACTGACGTGTCCTGCGGGTTCCGGGGCCGTCGGCCCCATCGCCTCCCCGGTCGACGTCTACTTCCTCGTCGATACGACGAACTCGAATCAGAACGGGATCGATCGCCTCGGCGAAGCCATGAACGCGATCAATCTCCCGGGCTTCGAGGCGAATTTCACCGACATTCAATATGGCGTCGGCTACTTCGACGACTATCCAATCGGCCCCCACGGAAGCGCCCCGGGCCCGTGCGACGCCGGCGGGCTGTCCCATGACACGCCGTACGGACACGTCCGCTCGATGACGACCAACATCGCGCAAGTCCGGACGGACCTGGCCAGCCTCTCGAGCGAGTGCGGGGGAGACGACCCAGACTCTCACCTCGCGGCCATCTTCGCCGCGGCGACCGGGAGCGCCATTGGCGCCAACACAGCCTCTGTACCGCCGTTTGCACCCTACCTGGACCACCGGACGTGTCGGGAGTGCCACACCCGGCAGAGCGACGCGTACAACGCCGGCGACGTTTCTTCGACGGGGATTTGGGTGCGCGGCCGTGAGCATGACGACGAGGACGACGACTACGACCTCCCAAACGACTGCGGGTTCGAAGGCCGCACCGGGGTCGAATCCGTCATTCAGTTCCGCCTCTCGTCGGCGCAACAAATGACCTTCATCGGTTGGACCGACGACCACCGTTCGGCCCTCCAGATACGAGACTCGGCCTTCTCACCGTTCATGTGCATGTACAGCGACCTGTCGACGTACGAGCCCAACGATTCGAACTCCCCCTCTGCAAACGGAGACGAGGGAACGCGCATCGACATGTACCTCGAAGCCGGTGAGTACTACTTGGTCCTCGAGTCCGACGGCGTCGAGGAGGGCGGTTCTTCGGACGCCAACTACCGAGTCTACATCGGGCCGACGCCCAGCGAACACGTCGCTCCCCAGGTCTCCTGCCCGGGCGGGACCTTCGGCTACCCGTGCTTCCGCGACGGAGCGTACCCTTTCATCGTCATGTTCAGCGGCAGCCCCATGCACGGCGGCTGGGATGGCGGGGACTTCGGTTCTTGGCTGAGCAACCCGGCGAGTGGCAACGGTGAAGACCACTACGCGTATCCGACGCCGACGATGTTCGGCGCGGCCCAAGCACTGCGGAATGACGAGATTCGCTTCATCGGTTTCCACGATGGGGCGGACGCAGACGCCTTCGATCACATGGACAGCCTGGCCCAGTTGTCGCCGCCGGGCTCGATGGTAGTGACCTTGCCGCCCACCGGTGCCGATCTCGCGGACGCCCTCGCGGCAGCGATCCGCCCTGCGGCCGGAGGCGGCGGCATGGACATCACCTTCCGCGTGAATGATGACCCGGGGACACCCGCTGTCGATGAGCGCATGTTCGTCGACGCGATCAACACCGTGCCCTCGCCTGCGACCACCGCGGGTTGCGTCGCTGTCCACCCCGACTGGTATGAGGGTTGCGCCGGGGGCACCGACATCACCTTCGCGTTCACGTTCCGCAATGACTTCATCGGCGCGACCATGCCCGACGAGTACAATTTCACGATCGACATCATGAACGGCGCGGCGGTGCTCGAGTCAATCCCGGTGACCATCGTGGTCCCCCCTGGCATGGGATGCGGGGGCGTCACCTCGACCGGCGATCCCGGCAGCCAACCAGTCGATATCATCGTGCCCATCGACAACTCGTCGAGCATGAGCGCCGAGATCACGCAGGTGATCAACAACATCAATACGAGCTTCTCCGGAATCCTCGACGCCGCCGGCACGGACTACCAAATCATCTTCGTGACCCGCCACGGCCCGACCGGATGGAGGGTCAATTCTTGTGACGACCACGCCGTGTGCGTCACCCCCCCCCTGGCCGGAGGCGCATGCGACAACTACAGCCAGCCGATCATGACCGACCGTTTCAAGCACTACAGCACGTGCGTCAACAGCAATGACGCTTTCAGGAAGATGGCGCGCACCTTCGATGGCTCTCCGCCAGGGTGGGCCGGTAGCTTCCTGCCCAACAGTTCCTTCCGCTCAGACGATTCTGGCTACAGCTTCGTTGACGACGGCGGCACTGCCGGCTTCGACGAAGCCGCACCTTCGGGGTGGAGCGAATGGCTGCGCCCTGGCGGCCTGCGCGCGTTCTTGATGATCACAGACGACAACTCCAACCAGAGTTACACAGACTTACTGGATTGGATGTACTCGAAGCCTCCGGCCTACTTCGGAACGCCCGCGGATCCGAACTGGATATTCCATTCCATCCAGGACATCGACGAGACGGTGGTCCCCTACCCCCCCGAAGACCCGGTCATCACCGCCGGTTGTAGCGGTGGAGCGGGCGTGAGCGATGATTACCAGCACCTCGCCCGAATGTCGGGGGGCCTCCGGTACCCCATCTGCCAAACGGCGAACTATGACGACGTTTTCACCGCAATCGCGGGCGATGTCGTCGCAGCCACCGCGGTCGACTGCGATTTTCCGGTCGGGGCCCCGCCCGCCGGAGAGAGCATCTCCTGGGGCTCGCTCACCGTCAATCATCTGCCGGGCACGGGCGGTCCCCCCGAGGCTCTCGTCCGCGTCGCCAACCTCGCGGCGTGCTTCGATGGCGCCTACGTCGCCGACGAGGCCGGGCGGTTGGTGACGCTCTGCACCGCCACCTGCACGCGCATACAGGCGGACACATCCGCGACCGTCGAGATGAACTACCTGTGCGACAGCGACCTCGCAGTCTACGTACCGGGAAGCTACTCCCGGGAGTACGACGCGACCGAGACCTGCCTCATCGACACCACGGGCGACGGGATGAACGACCTTCGCCTGACACCCGAGTGGTACGAGTTCCGCTTCACCACGACCCTGCCCTCAGATTCATTCATCAACTTCGAGATCCGTACCGCCGAACTGCAGGGCGACGTCGCATCGGCCACCCCGATTGTCATTCCGGTGCCGCCCACGGTGTCTCCCGTCGACATGCGGCAGCTTCTCCGAGACGCGGGTGTGCCGAACCACTACTACCTATCGGTCACCGCAAACCTGATGCCCTCCTCGGACGGGCTCGAGACGCCGATCCTGCACGGGTTCGAAATGGACTGGCGCTGCGTCCCGGCTGAGTAGGCCGCGTCGGTCGTACGCCAGGGCGTGCGAAGGGATCTTCCTCGAAAAGAACACTTCGGGGAGGTCACCAAACTCGCCCTCCCCGCGGTGGTCGTAGGCCCATGACCAGGAAGAAGCTCAACGGGTTCGAATCTCGAGTTCAGCCGGGTCGGCGCCCTCTCGGCCCGGAGCGGCGAGATCAACGACCGCTGCGTCGTGTCATGTGTCGACTGGTACGGAAACGCCCGCCCCCTCTTCCTGCGCGGCCGGGTGTTTGCGCTCCTGGGTTACGAGCTGGTCGAGGGACGGGTCGACGGCGGTGAGATGACCGAGCGACGCCGAGTGCACTTGTATCGGGGTGCGCGACGCCGCTAAGGCAGGGTGTCGATCACCCCGGGCACGGGCAGCATCGTCGCGTCGAGGTTAGTGCCATTGTCCTGGTAGTCGACGTCGTTCGAGAGCCGCCCTAGATCGTAACCATCGACTTGCACGCAGGCGCCGATCGTGGACCCCGCGACCAGGCCCGACTCGAGGTCGAGGCTTGCCGGGTCCGGGAAGACCTCCCCCGGCGCAACGAACACTCCGCAGAGCCTGGCACCACGAATCTCGAAGCGCCTCATGCGGAACTCGGAACCGACGCAGCTCGCCCCATATCCGAAGAGCCCCTCCTCGCATCCCGGGGTAGCACATGGAGGGGGCTCGATTCGGTTGATGGAGACGTCGGAGACGTCGGCGAAGCTGCCGGCGGCCACGGCCAGCCCCGCCTTCTCTGCACCGTCGATCTCGATCCGCTGCCCCTCGAGGCGTGCTCGGATCTGAACTTGCACCCCCGTACCTCCGGCGACGACCGCACTGCTGCGAGCCCCCGTGTCGCGCACGACGACATCGGTCAGCACTGCCTGGACATCAGCGCCGGCGACCAAAATGCCCACGTCGCGGTTCCGGGTGACGAGCAGGCGTGCCCCTTCGAGGCGAGCGCCGGTCTGCGTTTCGATACCCCGCCCCCCAACACCACTGCCGGGGGTGCTCTTCGTATCTCGAACAACGACGTCGGTGAGGGAAACGGTCGTGGCCGAGTCCCGGGCATAGACGCCAACCTCGTGACTCGACGCGAAGAGCACTCGGATGCCCTCGAAGCGCCCGCCCTCTTGGACATTGAGGCCACGGCCGGCCTCGTCGCGAAGAACCTGCGGCGCCGTATCGCGAACCACCGCGTCTGCGAGCGACACGGTCGTACCCGCACCCTGAACGTAGATGCCTACCTCACGGTTTTGTGCGACGAGGACCCGCGCCCCGGCCACGGTCGCCCCGCGACTGACGCTGACCCCGCGGCCGCCGGCCCCGTCGCTCTCCTGAGACTCGGTGTCTCGAACGATCACGTCGACGAGCTCCGCCATCGTGTCTGGTTCAGCGACATAGATACCCACTTCGCGATTTCCGGTCACCAAGAGTCGCGACGCTTCGAGGCGCGCCCCGAACTGAACATTGATGGCGCGGCCAAGCCCCCCGTCACTCGACTGCGCCCTCGTATCGCGAATGGCGACGTCGGAGAGGACCAAGGCCGACCCCTCACCGTCTGCATAGGCCGCGATCTCCCGATTCCGCTCCAGGACGACGCGGCTCGCCTCGACTCGGCCCCCCCGTTCGACGTCGAGGGCACGTCCGAGGGTGCCGTCCGGCTGGCCGGGCCGGGTATCGCGAATGACCGAGTCTTCGAGACTCACGACGGCCCCAGCGTCGATGGCGCTCACGGCGATGAGTTGGGCACCGTCGATGAGCACCCCCGTGAGCGCGATCTCTCGCCCACCCTGGGCGACAGCGGCGAACTGCCGCGGAGCGGCGATGGTCAGGTTGTGAACCTCGGCGCGCTCCCCAGCGGAAGCAACGGTCACGACCGTTTGCACCGGTCCGTCCACACCGGTGATCACCGTATCTCGCGCGCACGCACCGACGACCCGGACACCTGCCCGGAGCGGAAGCGTGCCTTCGTAGGTGCCCTTGGCGAGGGCGACGGTGGTGCCGGCCGATAGCGAGATCCAGGCGACCTCCGCGAGACTCGCGTAGGGAGCCGCGAGGGATCCGTCCCCGCCGGCGGATGCAGCCGGATTCACATAGAGGACCGTTCCATCCGTAGGCAGCGTGGTCGCGTAGTCCCCCGTCGGGCAAGCGTCGCCGATGGGCCGACACGCCGCCTCTCCGGGAAAGTGCGCCGCGCCGGCTGCGCAGGTGTCGGGCCCTGCCTCCGGATAGGGGTCGCATTCGAGTACCGCACCACCGGTGACCTCACGCCATCCCTCCGGGCAGGGGGCCAGCATGATCGGGGGCACCCCGTCGGCGAGCCATGGAATCTCCGGGGGAGCCGCCACGAGGGCGGCGTCGGACCCCGCGTCGGTCCCGGCATCGGAGACGGCAGCGGCGTCGTCACCGCAGGCGAGCAGCGTCACGCATGATGCCAGGAGGACCGATAGACTGGATCGCGGATACATCGCGACTGCAGCGTACTACAGCGAGGGACCTTACGCGGTCGGCTGCGGCACACCGCCGAGGGCGCCGCTGATCTGGCTCAGGGGGTGATGGTTCCAGACCCCCTCCTGCACGTGGGCGGGCACGATCGGCCGTAGGTCCCGATGGTACCGAACCAGGTCATACCAGGGCACGCTGCCGTTCAAGTGGTGCTCGAAGTGCATGGTGATGTTGAAGGGCATGAGCATGCGCCGCCCGAAGAAGAAGTTGGTCCGGGAGCGCAGGTAGAACTCCGCTTCGTGGCCGATGGCGCCGCCATGTTCGAGAGAACCCTTGGCGTGATTGAAGGCGACGAGGACCTGTACGCCGAGGAAGGCCGCCACCGCGACGGGCCAACCGACGAAGAGGGTCAGGACCGTGAGCGCTGCCCCCCAAGCGATGACGAAGGCGACGATGGCGGCGCCCGTGCTCCCGGACTTGCCCTCGCGGTCCTTCTTGCGCAGGACAGTTCGCTCGAGAAAGAGATAGCCCGGCACGAAGAGACAGCCGAGCACCCGAAGGAGAAGGCGCCTGCCGGTGAAGATGTTGTGCCCCTGGGGATCGCTCGGCTCGAGGGGCCGGACGTGGTGCTCGAGGTGGCCGACCTCCCAGTGCACCGTGTAGTTCGTCGCGATGAACACGGCGACGGTCCAGCCCGCCAGGTGGTTGATGAAGTGCCGAAGCTTCTTGTTCTGGCCGATCACGAACATCTCGTGGGACGCCTCATGAATGACCAGAATGACGGCCGCGAAGTAGAGGTTCCCGAAGGCGAAGGCCGCCAACGGGATGTAGACCACCGGCGTCACGATGGTCCCGGCCCAGGCGACGGCAGAGCCGAGGGCGATGAGGACGGTCAGGGCAAAGAGGTTGATGGCGTTGTGGCGCCAAGGAGTCTTGGTGCGGGCGTGATACTGCTGGCCGGCGAGGATGGCCTCACGGATCCACGGCGGGCGCCCAGACGCGTCTTCTTCGGTTTCCACGGAGATTCCCCAGCCGTGATTTTCCACAGCCCGTTCGAGACGGCAAGGCGATAGTCGCGGCGTCAGCGGGCAGATTGACTGGGCTCAACGGCTATTGGAGAGGGCGGCGACGGCGACGTAGGAGCGTTGCCAGCACGAGCAATGCAATCGCCAGGCCTCCCGCAGGCTCGTCGTTCGGCGCCGTGCCGCACCCGCATCCCCCGTCTTCGAGGCCGGTCCCTGGCCCCCCGCCGGCCCCGGTGTCGCCGCCGGTTCCCGAGTCCGGGCCACCGGTGCCGTCACCGCATGGGCGCTCATCGATGAACCCGTCGCAGTTGTCGTCGATGCCGTTGCCGCAGACTTCCATCCGACCCGGGTGCACTAGGGCGTTGCCGTCGTCGCAGTCGGCGACGTCGCTGTAGCCGTCGTCATCGAGGTCGGGGCCGCGGGCGTTGCGGTTCTGCAGGCAAAGGCCGCGCACGCAGCCGTGCTCGCAGGTCACCGACGCGCAGGGGTTATCGTCGAGGCAGGTGCCGTCCATGCAGTAGCTCGCGCAGCTCATGGTCAGGCACGGGTCGGGCAAGCACTCGCCCATCTCGCAACCCCAAGAGCACGGCTGGAGGTGGGTGTCTTCGACGCAGGCGATGGCGGTCGCCCCGATCTTGAAGTGGATCGAGTTCACTCCGTCGCAGCCGTCGACGACGAAACCGAAGTCGCGGCCAGCCGAGATCTCCGCGCTCCACTCGGGGCACCAGTGGTTGATGCAAATGGTATTGGGCTCACCCGCGACGAGCAGATACGTGCCCATGAATACCGGCTCTACGGGAACGCAACACCGGCCGTGGCTGTCGGCGGCGCGGCAGGTCTTGCCGGCCCCGCACTCGGCGTCGGTCGTGCAGTCCGGGCTGTTGTCCGAGTCGTAAACCAGAAAGCGGTCCTCGGCGTTGCGCTCGACGGCCCACCCATCGCCGTTGCAAGTGTTGCTAATCGTGAGATAGCCGGTCTCGTCGAGCTGATCGTCGCAGCTCTCCGAGAGCTCGGTGTCGAAGATCGAGTAGTAGCCGGTGACGTCGACGGTCAGCGTCCCGCAGCTCTGGGTGGGGTCGCGGTTTCCGAGGGCGAAGATCTGCCCGTCGTCGGAGCCGTCCATGTCGTCGATAAAGGTGAACGGGGGCCCGGTGGTCGGCGCGCAGGGCGGGGGGTCGTCAGAGCAGATGTCACCCTCGAACTCGTCGTAGCAGGGGTTCGCGCAATCGGTGTCGCAGAGGTCGCCGGGAGCGCAGAACGGATCACAGGCGGGGTAGTCCGGAGAAAGACACGTGCAGTCGGGGTTGCAATCGGGGTTGTCCGGCTCGCGATAGCAGGGCGGTGGCGGCAAGCAGAACTCGTCGCCGGGGGCGCAGTCCTGGGCCGCCGCTTCGAACGGTGAAATCAGGTCGACCCCGACCAAGGCGCAGAGGAGCAGGAGGTTGCCGACCATAAAAGGAGCGGAGTGGGCGAAGGGGCGCATGAGAATCTCCGTGTTCATGGTGAAGGAGGAGAGTCGACCAGGCAAATGTCAGGGTGCGATGCCGCCGACGGGCGACGGGACCGGGAGCATGGTGACGTCGAGATTGGTGCCGTTGTCGAGATACTCGACGTCCTGGGTGAGACGGTCCAGGTCGTAGCCATCGGATTGCACGCAGACCCCGATCAGAGCGTCCGCGACGACGCCGGATTGGAGGTCGACCGAGGGCGCCTCCGGGAACCCGGGATCCGGGGAAAGAAAGACTCCGCAGACGGCGGCGTCGCGAATCTCGAAACCCGTAATGCGCAGCGTGGCGGCGACTGAAGCGGCTGCGTAACCCGAGGTCCTCTCCGGGCACGAGGTCTCGGCGCACGCCACCTGCTGAACCCGAGTGATGGAAACGTCCCGTAGCTCGACGACGGCGCCGGTCACTGCGATCACCCCGACCTCGTGAGCTCTATCGACCACGACGCGGGTGCCATCGAGGCTCGCCCGGTCCTGAACCGTGATCCCGCGGCCCACCGCACCGTCACTCGCCTGGGAGCGCGTATCTCGAACGGCCGTGTCCACGAGGGTCATCGCCGTTCCGTCCGCGGCGGCGAAGATGCCCGCTTCATGGTTGCGAAGAATGAGCAGGCGGGTGGCATCGAGGCGTGCCCCCTCCTGCAGGTTGACGCCGCGACCGTGAGCACCGTCCCTCGCCTGGGGCGCGGTATCTCGGATCACTGTATCGACGAGCGCCACCGAGCAGCCCTCCCTCGAAGCGGAGATCCCGATGTCGTGATTTCCCGCAACGAGGAGCCGGGTCGCTTCGAGGGATGCGCTGACCTGGAGGAAGATGCCCTGCCCGGCCCGGCCATCGCTCGCTTGGGACTGGGTGTCCCGGACGATGGTATCCACGAGCACCAGGGCGCTACTCCCAGGCCCGGCCGCGAAGATGCCGACCTCGCGGTTGGCGATGACCAAGAGTCGGGTCGCCTCGAAACGCGCCCCGTCTTGCATGTTGACGCCGCGGCCCAGGTAGCCGCCGGCGGCGCTGGGCTGGGTATCCCGGACGACGGCGTCGGTCACGGTCACGACGGTACCAGCATCGAAGGCGGCAAGGCTGATCTCACGATTTTCGGCGAGGATGAGCCGGGTCGCATCGAGGCGCGCGCCCCGGCTAACGTTCACCCCATAACCGAGGGAGCTGTCCGCCGGGCTGGGCTGGGTGTCACGAACGACGGTATCGGAGAGGGTCAGCGTCGTACCTTCGCCAGACACGACGCATCCGTATTCGCTACTGCGATCGATGAGCACGCCCTCGAGGGTGAGAGACCGCCCTCCATCGAGGTCCACTGCGCGCTGCGGTGTCCCGAGGAGGGTGATGTTCCGGACTACCGCCGGCTCACCGGCGTTCGTTACGGTCACGACCGCGAGCACCGGAGCCGAGACGCCGGTCACGAAGGTCTCCGCAACGCACGCGCCGACGACGCGCACTCCGGCTTTGAGGGGGAGCGTGCCTTCGTAGGTGCCCCGAGCCAGTGCCACCGTGGTCCCGGCGGCGAGGGAAGACCAGCTGACCTGGGAGAGTCCCGCGTATGGCGAGGCGAGGGTCCCATCGCCCCCGGCGGCAGCTGCGGCGTTCACGTAGACCACTCGTGCGTCGGCCGGCAAATCGGTCGCGAAGTCCCCCGCGGGGCAAGCATCTCCGATGGTCCGGCATCCCGCCTCCCCGGGAAAGTGTGCTTCCCCGACCCCGCAGGTCTCGGCGCCGCCTTCGGGATAGGGGTCACATTCGACGACGTCGCCCCCGGTCACCTCGCGCCACCCCGTGGGACAAGGCGTCAGCGCGACGGGCGGCACCCCGTCGTCGAGCCAGGGAATGTTCGGGCCGACAGCCATGCGCCCCGAATCCGTTCCGCCGTCGGTCCCGCCGTCAGCCCCGGTATCGCTGGCTCCCCCATCGTCGCCGCAGGCCGTGAGCAGGCTAATTGCCAAGACGAAAGACGAGCACCTACATGGACCGATCATGTCCCTAGAAGGCTACTACGCGGGGCACGCCACAACGCAAAGGATCGCGGACTCGGTCCCGGGCTTCTCTAGCAGCGCCGTCGGTGCTGGGCCGGCGAGGTGACCTCCCTCAAAGTCCATCACGGAGAATCACTCCACGCCGCCAAGGGGCGCCGGCACGGGCAGCGTCGTCGCCTCGAGGTTCGAGTCGTTGTCGACGTAGCGGACACCTTGTTGCAGGTCCCCCACGTCCTGGGCATCGGACTGAAGGCATGCGCCGATGGGCGCGCCGCGGACCTCCCCATCGGCAAGATTCATCGTCGCCTCATCGGCGATCTGAACTCCGCATAGGCTCGCGTTGGATACAGCGAAGCGCGTCGCCATTACCTGTGCACCCAAATAGCTCCCGATGCCGTGCCCGCCGGGGTCTGTC
>QMMC01000114.1 GCA_003647065.1 Deltaproteobacteria bacterium
GGGATTGACCTTGCCCGGCATGATGGAGCTCCCCGGCTCGTTCTCGGGGATACGAAGCTCGCCGATACCGCAACGCGGCCCCGACGCGAGCCAGCGTACGTCGTTGGCGATCTTCATGCAGGCCGCGGCCATCTGCTTGAGGGCGCCGCTGGTACCGACGTAGGCGTCGTGCCCGGCGAGGGCCGCAAACTTGTTGGGCGCCGTCACGAACTCCTTGCCCGTGATCGCGGCGATGTGCCCGGCAACCTTGGTCGCGTACTCGGGGTGGGTATTGAGGCCCGTGCCGACCGCCGTGCCGCCGAGGGCGAGCTCCCGGAGCTGCGGCAGGGTCGTCCGGACAGCGTTCATCGCGTGGTCGAGCTGAGCCACCCAGCCGCTGATCTCCTGGCCGAGGGTCAGGGGCGTCGCGTCCTGGAGGTGCGTGCGACCGATCTTGACGATGCCGGTGAACTCGTCGGACTTCTTGGCGAGGGTATCGCGGAGCTCTTTCACGCGGGGCAGGAGTCGGTCTTCGATCTCGACGACGGCGGCGATGTGCATCGCGGTCGGAAACGTGTCGTTCGACGACTGGCTCTTGTTGACGTGGTCGTTGGGGTGGATCGGGGTCTTGGAGCCGCGCTCGCCGCCGGCGAGTTCGATGGCGCGGTTCGAGATGACCTCGTTGACGTTCATGTTGGACTGCGTGCCCGACCCGGTCTGCCACACCACCAAGGGGAAGTGACCGTCGAGGTCGCCGGCGATGACCTCGTCGGCGGCGCGCACGATGAGGTCCTTGGCCGCGTCATCGAGGAGGCCGAGCTCATTGTTCGTCAGCGCAGCGGCCTTCTTCAGCACGCCGAAGGCCTGGACAATTTCCCGGGGCATGTGCTCCGTGCCGATGGGGAAGTTCATCTTCGACCGCGCCGTCTGGGCGCCGTAGTAGGCCTCCGCCGGCACTTCAATCGTGCCCATCGAGTCGCTCTCGGTCCGGGTATCCATCACTGCCTCCGCCAAAACGGGTTGATATGGGCGGACATATCCCCGATCGCCCCCTTCGTCCACGGAACGTGAAAAAACCCGGGAACCAAGCGCTGGGACGGTTGTCCAAGGGCTGTTCCGGCACCAAAGCCACCGATTCGAGCGAAGAAAGGCGCGCCTTGGCGCGTATCATCGATACATCCATGAACGATCCCTTTGCTCGCCTAGGAATCTCCCCCACCAATGACGCCCGGCTCATCCGCGGCGCCTTCCGGCGAAAGGCGGCGCTCCTGCATCCCGACCGCCACGGCAATACCCGCGGAGCATCCGAGCGCTTCAAGGGCATCGTTCGAGCGTACGAGGCCGCCCTGCGCGAGGCCCGAAGCGGCCCCTTCCGGCGGAATCGCGGTACCGAGAACGCATCGGCATCGGTCCCCGAACCCGCCTCGCCGCCCGCGCCGATCCGCGAGCGCTACGCCTGCCCCCGCTGCGACGACACCTTCCCCGTAGCAGACACCTGCCCTCGGTGTACCGACGAGGTCGTCGACACCTGGGGCGGAGCTCGCCGATCCGTTCCGGAAGACCCGCGCATCGCCGAGCTCATAGCCCGCCTCGAAGCGGGTCCTCGCTTCGAGATCCCCGAACTGCCCATCGCGGACGCCGCCCGCCCTTGGGTCGGCGCCGCCGCCTTCGTCACGGCGGGGTGGGCCACCACGGGCATCGGCCTCATCGCCCTCGGCGCCATGCTCGCCGCCTTCGGCCTCTCGGTCGCCGCCCTCGCCGCCCACGACCAGCTCACCCAGGGCGCAAAGGTGCGGCTCTTCCTCTTCTGAGACCCGCTGCGAGCTCTAGCCTTCGAGCAAGAGAAGCAACTCTCCATCGTCTACGCGGCACGCGAAATGGCCCCCGGACGAAGCGACCTGGCCCTCGCGAACTTGCCGCTGATAGTAGAAGAACACGCGCTCTTGCTCGTCCACGCGGACCTCGACCAGGTCCCACTCACCCTGTGCAGCCACGCTCGCCGCCGCGAGCTCCCGGCACCTCTGCTCATCGGCCTCGAGGTCCGCATCGCGCTGCCCAGCTGGCCGCAAAGTCTCGGGGAGCAGGGCCACGAGCGAGTCTCGGAGCGGGTTCGGCGAGGAGCTCGCCGCCGGTAGAGCGAGTTCGAGGGTCACCTCGTCACCACCGGCAGTCACCTCGAGCACGCACCACATCCCGTCCGGCGTCCTCGCCTCGGGAGGCATGGCGCCGCGCTCCAAGGCCACCATCGAGAGGTCGGCGAGGTGGCGATGGTCGGTCTCCGACAGCTGCGACGAGCGCACGAAGGTCGCGCCGCTCGTGTACTCGACGATCCGGCGCAGCTGCGGGCCGTAGATCTCCACGGAGCGGGATCTCACCGGTCGGTCGCCGGGTGGCGCCGGGATCGGCCCCGACAAACACCGCATCTCGATGCGGGTCGTACCGTCCGGCGAAGCCGCGGCGGGTGGGCTCGACTCACCGACCTGGCGGCTGGGCTCCCCAGTCTGGTGGCTGGGCTCGCGTGCGGCGGGGCTCGTCTCGCCGCACGCGAGCAGACTACAGACGAAGCCGCAGAGGAGAGTCGCGGCCAGCATCACCGAGGCTTGCTGGAGGTGTTTCTGAGGGATCATCATCGATGCCCCAAGAGCCTCTCACGGTGATGTCGAGGGGCCAGCAGAAGTATTTTTTGTTAATCACGTCTCCCCGTTACCGCTAAACTGCGCCGATGGGCGACGTGAAGGCAGCTCTCGGAGACCTCAAGGACCGGTATTGCGCTTTGCACACCGCGAAGGAGGACCTCTTCTGGGAATCCAAGATGGGCCTGTCCGACGACGCCGCGGATTGCCAGCGCCGGGGCGCCGACGCCGAGAAGAAGTGGAACGCTTTCCTCCAGGACCCGGCGCGCCTCGAAGGGCTACGCAGCCTCGAGGCCGCCGCCGCGGACGACGAAGAGCGTGAAATCACCGGAGGCTGGATCGCGATGCTCGCGGCCCACGTCGTCGAGAGCCCCGAAGGGCGACGCCTCTCGGAAGAGATCGTAGAGCGCGAGGCCGACCTCGCGACGACCCGGGGTGCGATGAAGCTCGGCTATCGCGACCCCGGCACCGGGGAGCAGGTCCGCGCTTCGAGCAATCGCCTGGCACTGATGGCCCGCACCCACGAGGACCCGGCCGTCCGGAAGGCCGCCTGGGAAGGGTTGCGCTCGGTCGAGGGCTACGTCCTCGACAACGGCTTCCTCGAAATCGTCAAACTCCGCAACCGCCTCGCCCGGTCTCTCGGCTTCGAGGACTACTACGACTGGCGCGTGCAGGTCGTCGAGCGCATGTCGAAGAAGCGGCTCTTCGAGACCCTCGACGACCTCGCCCAGCGTACCCAGGAGAGCACCGACCGCGCCCTCGCGGCCTTCTCCGACAAACACGGCGACGGCGCCCTCGACCCGTGGAATTTTTCCTACCTGCGCTCCGGGAGCATCACCGAGAAGCTCGACCCCTACTTCGGCTTCGGCTGCGCCCTTCGGCGCTGGGGCAGGTCGTTCCACGCCCTCGGCGTGCGCTACCGCGGGGCGACCCTCACCCTCGACCTCGTCGACCGCGACGGGAAATACGAAAACGGCTTCATGCACGGGCCCGAGCCCGCGTTTGTCGACAACGGCGAGTGGCGCCCGGCGCGCATCAACTTCACCGCCAACGCCGTCGTCGGCCAAAAGGGCGCCGGCCACCGCGCGATCAACACCCTCTTCCACGAAGGCGGTCACGCCGCGCACTTCTCGAACATTGCGAAGAACGCCCCCTGCTTCTCGCAGGAGTTTGCCCCCACCAGCGTCGGCTACGCCGAGACCCAGTCGATGTTCATGGACTCGCTGGTCGAGGACGCGGCGTGGCAGACCCGCTATGCCGTAGGCCCCGGGGGCGCCCCGATGCCCTTCGAGCTCATCGAAGAGGTCATCCGAGAACAGCAGCCCTTCAAGGGCTGGGACCAACGGGCCATGCTCACCGTGCCCTTTGCCGAGCGCGCGCTCTACGAAATCCCCGACGACGAGCTCACCCCGGACCGAGTCCTCGAGACCTTCCGGGAGGTCGAGAGCCGCCTCCAGGGCCTGTCTTCGGGGACGCGACCGGTCCTCGCCGTGCCGCATCTCCTCGCCGGGGAATCGAGCGCCTACTACCACGGTTACGTCCTGGCCGAGATGGCCGTCTATCAGACCCGAAATCACTTCCTGGAACGCGACGGATACCTCACCGACAACCCGCGCATCGGTCCCGAGCTCACCGAAAAATATTGGGCACCGGGGAACTCCCAGACCTTCGACCAGACCATCGAGGCTCTGACCGGTCAGCCTCTGTCGGCAGACGCCCTCGTCGACGCGGCCAATGCGTTACCGGAGGACGTCATCGACGAAGCTCGCCGCGGCATCGCGCGCATGACCGATGTGCCCACGATCGACGGCCCCGTCGAGCTGGACGCGACGATTCGCGTCATGCACGGACGAGAGCTCGTCGCGACGACCGAGGGCGGCACGTTCGAGTCCGCCTGCGAGGCCTTCGAGAGTTGGATTCGCCAGGTCACGGCAGCGGCGACGTGAAGCGAAGCGACGGCCTCGCGCCGGCCTCCGCGCTCTTGGCGCTCCTGGCATTTGTGGCGCTCTTGGGGAGTTGGGCTGTCCTTACGGTCGAGACCGCCGCCGCCCAGCCCTCCCTCGGCGAGCTCCGCCGCGACCTCGCCGCGCTCGAAGAAAACCGTCCCTCCTCGGTACCCGAAGGCACGGCCCTGAGCATTCGGTACCTGATCGAAACCGCTCGCAGGATCGAAGGCGACTTCCCGACCCAGGCCGAGAGCTGGCGCCGCCGCGCCGGACGCTACCTCGAGGCAGCCCGGGGCGGGACGGACCCCTACCCCGCCGAACGTGGGAACATCGTCAACCGCGCCTACCCGCAGGAGATATCCCGGAGGACCCAGGGCTACGCGATCTACCTTCCCCCGGACTACGACCCCTCGCGACCATGGCCGGTGATGGTCGTCCTCCACGGAGGCTCATCCAACGGCAACCTCTTCCTCGGCGTGGTGCTCGGCCAGAACATGAGCTGGCAGCACTACTCCGAGTACATCTACGACGACTTCGTCCCCCGGTGGTCCCCGAACGTCATCGTCGTCGCCCCGGACGGCTTCGGCCAGGTCCTCTGGCGCTGGATGGGCGAGGACGACGTGCTCGCGGTCATCGAAGACGTACGCCGCCACTACAACGTCGACGACGACCGGGTCATCCTCTCCGGCCTGTCGAATGGCGGTCTCGGCGCCTACGCCCTCGGCGCACGGCACTCATCGCGCTTCAGTCTGGTCCAGGCCATCGCCGGCGCGCCCAGCTGGCTGCAATACGCCGGGGGCCGGCCCCTGCCCGTAGAGCGCACCGCGATGCTGCGCTTCAGCGGCATGGACCTCATCGAAAACACAACCAACACCGACTTTCGTTTCTATCATGGCGATGCCGACACGGGACCCATGCGCCCCGAGTACGTCCGCCAGCTCGAAGCGCGCATGCGGCGCATCGGGATCGAACCCAACGTCACCTGGTACGAAGCCGGCCACGACATTCTCTATCGGGTTCACCGCCACGGGCGCACCTTCAACACCCTCGCGACGACGGCCCGGAACCGCAGCCCAGAGAAGGTCATCAACGTCACCGGTGACTACCGCGCCAACCGGCAGCACTGGGTGACCGTCACCCGCATCGAAGACTACCCCGAGCTCGCTCGGGTCGCGGCGGAGGCAGAGGCGGGGGCCCTCGAGGTCACGACCGACAACGTCACCGCGTTCACCTTGGACCTCCGGGATGCGCCCATCGGCACTGGCAATGCGCTGCGCATCGTCGTCGACGAGCGCGTCGCCTACGACGGTCCCCGGGCGCCCCTGGGCCACGTCATCTCGCTGGTCCGAGATGACGACGGCGCCTTCGCCCCGGGCTTCATCCCCACCCCCGACGAAGGCTACGCCAAGGCGCCGGGGAGCGCTGGCCCCCTCACCGACGCCTACCACGGGCGCAGCGTGCACGTGTACGGCACCGGCGACCCCGAACAGACACGCGCGCTCCAGCGCGCCGCCCAACGTGGCTCCCGAGGCTGGCCACTCTGGCTCTGGGCCCACCAACAAGAGGTCATCGCCGACTCCGCCGTGACCCCCGAATTGGCGCGCAGCGCACACCTGGTTCTCTACGGCACACCGGGGACCAACAGCGTGCTCGAGCGCATCAAAGACCGGCTCCCGGTCCGAGTCACCGAAGGAGCCGTCGTGCTCGGAAGCCAGCGCTTCGAGGGGGACGACGTGGGCGTGCGTTTCATCCACCCGAACCCCGAGGCGCCCCACCGATACGTCGTCGTACAAGCGGGCGTAACCCCCGGCGCGGTCGCCGCCGGGCACAACCTGCCGGATTTCCTCCCGGACTACCTGGTCTACGATGAGCGCACGACCCGCAGCCGGTCGCGGCTGGCGACGGGGAGAAACCGTCCCCTCGCGATCGGCTACTTCGACGGCCGATGGGGCCTCCCGCCGAGTCCCGTGCCCGGAGAAGGGGGCTGGGCTGGCCCCGGCGATGGCGGACTAGACGCCGGACAGAGTGCCGACGGGGATGCCAGCACGGACGCGAGCATGGACGCCTCGGCGGACACCGGCCCCGAGTTGCTAATTCCCATCACCCCGCCGCCGCCCAATCCGCCTCCCCCCGCGCGCCTCGCCGTCCCCCGGAGCGACCCCGCCGGCCTGGCAGCGCGGCAAATCGCTCGCCGTTCCCAAAACTTCCAGAACTTCCGCGCCCTCGTCCCCGGGGCCACCTGGCGAGAAGCGCCGCGCCGGGTCTGGCAAATCCGCCGCGAAGCCCAATGCCACGAGGCGCTCCGGGAGGCGGGCGTTGCGTTCCGCCCCCTCGGCACTCACCCGACCCCGATCGCATCACCGGTCGAGATCCTCGGCCCCGTCGACGGCGTGTGGTTCCGCATGATCCACGACGATCGGCCCTTCACCCTGAGCTGCGAGATGGCGCTGCGCCTCCCGGTCATCGCCCGCATCGTGAAGCGCCACGGGGTGAGTGGCGTCGACGTGATGAGCGCCTACCGCCACTGGCCCCGCCAGAGCTTTCACACGATGGGCCTCGGCCTCGACCTCGCCCGATTCTGGACCGAAGATGGCTGGCTCTCGGTCAACGACCACTTCGTCGAGACCCCCGCTCAGTACACCTGCGAAGCCGCCGAGCCCGAAGGCCCCGGGGACGACGTCGAAAAGGCCAAAAAGCTCCTCCGAATAGCCTGCGCCCTCTACCGCAGCGGTCGCTTCTCGAGCGTCTTGACCCCCAATTACAACGACGGCCACCGCGACCATTTCCACCTCGACACGCGGCCAGACGACCCACGGCTTTACCTCCGATAGCGCCGCCGAAACCTGTCGAAAACTGGACCACGGCGCCTTCGGCGTGCGAACGCCGGTATCGTGGTTTCGTCACGCTACGCCCGAGGAGCAATGGGCGCGCTCTCCATTGCGCTCCTGACTGCCTGTCCCGCACCCGACGCAGCGGCCCCCTTGGCCGAAACCGCCCAAAAGCTTCCGGTCTTCGTCCCCGAGGCGTTGCCGACCGAAGAAGAGCTCGCTGCCCGAGCCGCCGAGGCCGCCCGCCTCGCCGAGGAAGCCAGGGACGCCGGGCGCCTCGCCGAGGCCGAGCGCATTCGCGCGGCGGAAGAGGCCCGGATAGCCGCCGAGCGCGCCGCCTTCGAGGCCGCCTACCCCCTGCACGGAGTCGTCTACCACTTCGTCGCCCAGGTCTTCGGCGAGCCCGATGGGGAGCGCCCCATCGGCTACATGCGCCGGGGAAGCCAGTTCCGGACCAAAGCCGCCGTCCAGGGGCGCGAATGTCGAGCGTGGCATGAGGTCCCCGGGGGCGGCTTCGTATGCTCGGGCCGCGGGTTCATGATCGGCGAGACTCCCCAGACCTTCGAGCCCTCGCCCAACCCCGCGGCCCTCGAGGACGCCCTCCCCTATCTCTACGCATACACGAGGCGCGACGTCGTCCCGCAGTACTTCCGCCTCCCGACGATGACCGAGGAGACCGAAGCCGAAGAGGCGATCCGCGACCTCGCGAGCCGCGAACGGGCTCGCCGCCGCTCAGAAGAAGCCGCCGCCAGGGAGGCGAGCCGGGAGGCGAACCCCGCTCCTGACGCCGGGTCGGACACGGAGGACTCCGGGGCCAGAGGAGAGAGTGGCACCGCGACGGAAGAAGATGGAGCTTCCCCCACCCAAGCCGAGGGCGAGGCCGGGGCCGAGCGGGCCTCTGCGGTCGAAGCTCCAGCGCCCCCGGGTACCGACGCGGAGACAGATGCCGATCCCGCCGAAGCCGCCGAGGAGCCGGACCTCCCGGACTACCTGCGCACACGCATGCTCCGGGGCTTCTATGTGAGCCTCGACCAAGAGGAAACGAGCGAGGCGGGGCGCCGCTTCTACCGCACGGTCCGCGGAGGCTACGTGCGCGCGACGGAGCTCACGCCAAACGAGCCACCCGAGAGCCGCGGCGTCGTCCTCGGCGGGGACTGGACGCTGCCCGTGGGCATCGTCTACCGCACGGGCGCACACAGCCTCCGGCGCGAACCCGCGACGGGCCGCATGCGCGACCGGGGCACCCTCGACCGCCACTCGGCCCTGCGCATCGCCGACGACAACCTGGTCTACCGAGACCGGCGTTACGTAGTTTCACGGGATGGAGCCATCGTGCGGGAGTCTTCCCTGCGCATCGTTCGCCAGCGCGCCGTGCCCCCGGGAGTGCCATCCGGGGCGAAGTGGATCCACGTCGATCTCTCGGACCAGTACCTCGTCGCCTACGAGGGCGAGACTCCGGTCTTCGCCACTCTGACCTCGACGGGCAAGGAAGGCTTCGAGACGCCGCTGGGCCTCTACCGCATTCAATCGAAGCACGTCTCGACGACCATGGACGACGACTCGAACCCCGAGGGGGCCTACAGCATCGAGGACGTGCCCTGGACCATGTACTTCCACGGCAACTTCGCCATCCACGGAGCGTTCTGGCACTACTCCTTCGGCCGCGTGCGCAGCCACGGATGCGTGAACCTCGCCCCGGCGGACGCCCGGTGGATGTTCTCCTGGAGCACGCCGACCCTGCCGGCCGCCTGGCACGGCATGTTCGCCGGGCCGAGGGACGGAACCTTCGTCTTCATCGAGGAATAGCCCTCTCGCGCCGTTCGCAGGTTGACTCCCGGAGGGGCGCTGGTACTTGGTGCCGGTGCATCCGGCGCGTCCCGTTTTGCCTTCGAGGCCATGCCCTGTTTGCGGTAGCGACGTAGACCCGATCCGTGCGCCAGCGGTCGTCGCCTACGCAGACGGCCTGCGGTACCTCTGTAACCGGGAGTGCCGGACCCGTTTCCTCGAAGGGGAGCGAACCCACGAGAGCTTTCGTCCACCGGTCATCGTTGCGCCGCGGAAGGATCCACACACGGGCATAATCCGCACCCACGACCCCGCGGCCCTCGACCCTCTCTCCCGGCCGGAGCAGCCCGAGATCCACGAAGTATCCCCCCCGTGGATCGGGCTCGGCGCAGCCGGCGTCGGCGCCATCCTCTCCTTCTTTGGCGCCGTGCCCTTCGTCGCCATGGCGAGCGCGGCCGCGACCCTCGCGTCGGTCATCGCGGCGGCCTTCGGCAGCCGGTTGGCCCAACGAGACATCGGCGCCGCGGCCTGGTTGGCCGCCCCCCTCGGGGCGAGCCTCGCCGCGGTGGGCGCGCTCTTGGGAACCCTCGAAGGGGCCGAGACGTGGGCAAGCCTCTTCGGCGCCGCCTTCGCCGCAGCCATCGTCAATGGCCGCATTTTTCTCGACGAGCGTGCGCGCCAGCCCATCGACCACGCGCTAGCAAACCTGACCGCGTTGCTCCCAGAAAAAGCCCGGGTCCCCGTAGATGAGGGCAGCCACGGCGAGCTCGCCCTCTCGGAAGTGGACGCAGCCGGCCTGCGCACCGGGGAAGAGGTGCTGTGCATCGCTGGCGAAGTGGTGCCGGTCGACGGCGTCACCCTCGGAGGCTCGGCCTCGGTGCTTCCTCACCCCGCCGCGCGCCTGCCGGTGACGCGGCGCGCCGGTGAACCGGTCCTCGCCGGCGCCCGGGTCACCGAAGGCGCACTTCGCCTCGTCGCCACCCGAGTCGGCCCAGAGCGGGCGATCGCACGGGCGGCGCGTTTCGGAACCGACGCGGGACCGAAGACCAGCCCGGGGGTGCGCCGCGCCCAGCGCGTATCATTCTTCGGTGGGCTCCTGGCGGCCCTCGCGGGGGTCCTCGCCTTGGGCATGGGCGCCGGACTTCCCGCAGCCCTCTCCGCGGTCGGCGCGGTCCTGCTCGCGGCCCCCCTCGTCTCACTCTGGCGCGCGGCGACGCTTCCCCTCGCGGCCGCCGGCGCCTCAGCGGCGGCCCGGGGAATCACCTTCGCATCCGGGGCCCAGCTCGAGCGCGCCGGACGCGTCGGGGTCTGCGCGCTCAGCACCCGAGGCACGGTCACCGAGGGCGAGTTCGAAGTCATGGAGCTGCACCCGACGGGCGGCGCGAACGCCGCTCGAGTGCTCTCCCTCGTCACCGGCGCAGAGAATGCCGTCGGGGATACCCCGATCGGCCGCGCCATCGCTCGCTACGCCAAGTCCGAAAACGTGGCACCGGCCATGGTTCGGAGGGCCCAGCGCCTCCCGGGGCGGGGAGTCACCGCCCTCACTCCCGACGGCGAGTCTCTGGTCATCGGCAATCGCCAACTGCTCCTCGACGAAGGCGTGAGCATCGCGGTCGCCGACGATGAAGCGGGCAGAGCGGAGGCGCGTGGTGACACGGTCCTCTTCGTGGGTATCGACGGACGCGTGCGCGCCGTACTGGCCCTCAGTGACCCAGTTCGCCCCGGCTCCCGAGCCGCCGTACAACGCCTCTTCGACCTCGGCATCGAGGTGGTCTTGCTCTCCGGAGACCACCGCACCACCGCCGCGACCCTGGCGCGGCAAATCGACGTCGTGAACGTGCGCGCCGAGCTACTCCCGGAGGCCCGCGGTGACGAAGTGCGGCGACTCCGGGACACCGGAGTGGAGGTCGCCGTGGTCGGCCACCCGGACTCCGAGGACACCGCCCTCGCCGAGGCCGACACGGCGATCATCCTCGGCGCCGCGGGGGCCGAGGGCGACGGTCGCACCGTGGCCCTGACCACCCACGACATCCGCGATGCGGCGGGGGCGCTCTTCATCGCCCACGCGGCTCGCGAGGTCGCGAACCGGGCAACCCTCGTCGCCGCCATTGCCGGCAGCCTGGTGATCGTAGCCGCCGCCCTGGCATTCGCAGGCCCGGCGGCGGCGGCCCTCGCCGGCGCTCTAATCGACGCATATGCGCTACCTTCCGGCGCCCGGCTGTTGCGCCGGGTAGACCTCCGCGTTCCGGCGCCGGCTTGAGGAGATAGTAATGAGCGACAAGGCCTGGGGCGGACGATTCGAAGAAGAGATCGACGACGTTGCGCTCAGATTCAGCGAGAGCGTTTCGTTCGACCATCGCCTTTATCGTGAGGACATCGAAGGTTCGGTAGCCCACGTACGCATGCTGGCGAGCCGCGGGATCATCCCCGCCGCCGACGCCGAAAAGATCGAAGCCGGCCTCGGTCAGGTGAAGAAAGAGATCGAAGCCGGCGAGTTCGAGTGGGACGTGCACAAAGAAGACGTGCACATGAACATCGAGGCCCGGCTCACGGCCAACATCGGCGACGCCGGCGGGCGCTTGCACACCGGACGCAGCCGCAACGACCAGGTCGCGACGGACATGCGGCTCTGGGTTCGCAGGGCCTGCCACGAGACGTCAAAGGCCGTCGAAGGCCTAGTCGCGGTGCTCTCCGTGCGCGCCGCCGGCACCGTCGACGTTTTGATGCCCGGTTACACGCACCTCCAACGCGCCCAGCCCGTCCGCCTGGCCCACCACCTCCTCGCCTGGGCCGAGATGCTGCTCCGCGACCGCGGTCGCCTCGAAGACGCCGCACGACGCCTCAACGAGTGTCCTCTCGGGGCCGGCGCCCTCGCGGCGACGACCTTCCCCATCGACCGAGAAGCGACCGCAGCGGCCCTGGGCTTCGACCGCCCGACCCGGAACTCCCTCGACACCGTCGCCGACCGCGACTTCCTCGTCGAGTTCGTCGCGGCCCTCGCCAACTGCGCCGTGCACCTGAGCCGCATCGCCGAAGAGCTCGTGCTCTGGAGCAGCCAGGAGTACGGCTTCGTGCGGATGAGCGACGCCTTTACGACCGGCTCGTCGATGATGCCGCAGAAGAAGAACCCCGACATGGCCGAACTCGTCCGAGGCAAGACCGGCCGCGTCGTGGGGGATCTCGTGACGCTCTTGGTCATGCTGAAGGGCCTCCCGCTGGCCTACAACCGCGACATGCAAGAGGACAAGCCGCCGGTCTTCGACGCCTTCGACACCGTGACCGACAGCCTCGCCGTCCTGACCGGAGCCATTGCAACGGCCCGCTTCGGCGTGGACGCGATGCGCGCTGCGCTCGCGACCGGCTTCCTCGATGCCACCGAGGTCGCCGACTACCTCGTCACGAAAGGCGTCCCCTTCCGCGACGCCCACCACGTCGCCGGGCGCCTGGTGGCACGTGCGGTCACGGATGCGAAGACCCTCTCGGAGCTGCCCCTCGACGTCTACCGGGAAGAACACGCGGCCTTCGACGACGACGTCTACGGCGCCCTCGACATGGAGACCGCTGTCGAACGGCGCGACGTCGCCGGCGGCCCCAAGCGGGCGCGGGTCGAAGCCGCCATCGCCGAACTACGGGAGCGCCTCACGGGCTTCTCCGTCGACATCGAAACCATCGCCAGAGCCCACGGCGCCGAGGAGCGACCATGAGTGGCATTCCGAAATCGCGACACTACGCCCACGTCGACGGAGAGTTGCTCTGCGACGGGGTATCACTCACTGAGATCGCCGAAGAGTTCGGCACGCCGACCTACGTTTACAGCGGCGCATCGATCGACCGAGCCTATGCGGCGATCGACGAGGCCCTCTCCTTCGCGCCCCACCTGATCGCCTACGCCGTGAAGGCGAACTCCAACCTGGCCGTCCTCGCACGTCTCAGGGACCTCGGCGCCGGGGCGGACATCGTCTCCGGCGGGGAGCTCGCACGATGCCTCGAAGTGGGCATCGGCGGCGACCGCATCGTCTTCAGCGGCGTCGGCAAGCGCGACGAAGAGATCGAGGCCGCGCTGCGCGCCTCGATTCGTTCGATCCACGTCGAGAGCGCTCAAGAGATCGAAGCCATCGAGGCCATCGCGGAACGTCTCGGCGTCGAGGCACCGATCTCCCTGCGCATCAACCCCGACGTCGACCCGAAGACCCATCCCTACATCGCGACAGGCCTGCACCACACGAAGTTCGGCCTCGAAATCGGCGTCGCCGAAGAACTGCTTCCGCGCATCCTCCGGAGCAAGCGCCTCGTCCTCGAGGGCGTCACCTGCCACATCGGCTCGCAGATTGGCGACGTCTCGTCCCTGCGCGAGGCGGTCGGCGTCACGGCGTCCCTGGCCAAGCGCTGCCGCGACGCGGGCGCACCGATTCGCACCCTCGACGCCGGCGGCGGCTGGCCCATCCCCTACGGCGACGAGAGCGACGAGTTCCCCGAAGCGCAGACCTTCGGAGATGCCATCCGCGATGGCCTGGCAGACGGGCGAGCCGACGACATGGGGCTCGAGATCATCGTCGAGCCGGGCCGCGCCCTGGTCGGCGAATCGGGCACGCTCCTGTCCCGGGTCATCTTCGTGAAGGACCAGCCCTATCGCCCCGACGCCGTCGCAGGCGCGTCACACGAAAGCCAGGAGAGCGGAGACAAACGCTTCGTCATCGTGGACGCCTCCATGTCCGAGCTCATCCGCCCGGCCCTCTACGACGCCCACCACGGCATCTCGCCGGTCGAGACCCCACCCCCCCAGGCTGCGCGCTCCCTCGCGGACGTCGTCGGACCGGTCTGCGAGAGCGGTGACTGGCTTGCGAAGGATCGCCTCCTGCCGCCGCTAGAGCGCGGCGACCTCATCGCCATCATGAGCGCCGGCGCCTACGGCATGGTCATGGCGAGCAACTACAACTCCCGCCCGCGGCCGGCCGAAGTGCTCATCGACAACGGTGAGTACCGCGCGATTCGTGAGCGCGAGACCTTCGCCGAGCTGATGCGTAGCGAAGAGCGAGGGTGAGCGGTCGCGTTTCCGTTCCCGCTTCCGTCCCCGTTTCCGGTCACGTTCCCGTCTCGAGGCTAGAATTAACCGATCGTTAAGAGGCCTTTCACGCGGCGCCCATCAGTCTCCCAAGCGTCATGCGCTGCACCAACATGCTCCTCGTCGGCTCCCTCGCCGGCTCCCTCGCCATGCTCTCGGCCTGCGCCCCCGCAGCCCCCCCCGGCGCCCCGCCCACGGGCGATGCGGCCGTCTCCGCCGATAGCGCCCCCCCCTCCGACGGAACCGCACCCACGCCTGCCGACGGTGGCGCTCCGGGCCCGGACGGCGGGTCGTCTCCGAGGGACGGTGGGCGTGCCTCGGATGCCGCCCTGCCCCCCGCGGACACCGGAACCGGCACCGGCCCCAGCATCCCGGGATGCCCCTACGGCGGCCGCCCCCTCATCACCGACGCCCCCCTTGGCCACGTCTCCGGCCGCACCGAAAGCGTGCGCACCGGCAGCTTCACCGACGAGTACCTCTACGACGCCACCGGCGACTACAAGCTCGGCATTCGCCGCGAGTGGGGCAGCAGCGTCACCTTCTTTGGTGAAGCCGGCACGGGGCCCGGCCAGAACAGCACCAATACCATCGACGCCAACGACACCGGCCGCGAGGTCCAGGTGGCCCTCTACGACCCCGACCGCACGGTGCAGGGGTGTTCCTGGAACGCCTCCTGCGCCCGGTCGCCCATCTGTCCGCTTTCGATTCGCTATCTCGGATGGAACCCGGTCCAGGGCGGCAACCGATGCAACATCGGCTCGCCCACGGAGTCGGTGAGCTCGGGCCCCGGCAGCCTCATCACCACCACCGTCCCGCTCCAGTGGAACCCCGACTGGGGCGCCCACGAGTGCAGCTCGGACAGCTGTGACTCCCGCGGCGCGGCCTCGAGACCCCCCAGCGACGTGCGCCTCACGCAGACCATGCGCTTCGTCCGGCCGCGTGTCGCCGAGCTCCGCTACACCGTCGAGAACCTATCCGACACCGCCCATGCCGCGACGGGGCAAGAGATGCCCACCATGTACACCTCGAACGGGCAGCGCGGCATGCAGGACCTCTGGCGTTTGATGGACCCCAGCGGTCGAGAGGTCCCCATCGACACGCCGAGTGACTCCGACGGCTTCATGTACGAGAACTTCCGCGCCAGCGGCCCCTGGGTATCGCTCCAGAACTCCGACTTGAGCTACGGCGTCGCCATCCTCTACGAAAATGGGCTGAGCGATTTCCAAGGGTGGCAGAAGCGCTCCCTGCCCTTCAACAACGTGCGGTCCAGGATCATTTTCGGCCTGCCCGCCCGTGGGACCGTGTATGCCCGGGCCTATCTCCTGGTTGGCTCCTTCGCCACGATTCAGGCCGACGCCGCGGAGCTCCTCAGGACGATGCCCGCCTTCGGCTCCCTCGACGCGCCCACGAACGAGGTGAGCACGGGGACCGTCGCGTTTCACGGATGGGCCCTCGACAACCGGGGCGTCGTCTCGGTCGAGGCCCGCATCGACGAGAGCGTGACCGTGCCCATGCGCTACGGCGATAACCGGCCGGACGTATGCCTGGTCTGGCCCGGCTACCCGGGCTGCACTCGGGTGGGCTACTCGGGGAGCTACGACTTCGGAGCGCCCACGGAGTGCCCGCACCTGGTCGAGATCATCGCGACCGATACGGACGGAAACCGTCGAACGATTGCCGAACGGCTGGTGACGGTCCGATGAGGGGGCACGACCTGACGAGGGTTCTCCTCACCTTCCGCGTTCTTCCGGCGCTTCTCGCGTTCTCCGCCTTCTTGACCACGGGATGTAGCGACACGGGCACCACCCCGGGCACGACGCCGGACACGGGCGCTACCCGTGACGCCAGAGAGGCTGGAACCGCCCCGGGCACCGACGGAGGTGCGGCGGCCACCGACGGCAGCGTGCGGGTTTCCGACAGCGCCGCACCCGATACGAGCTGCGACGACGTCGAGGTCTGCGACGGCCGGGACAACGACTGCGACGGACTCGTCGACGAGGACCTCACCCGTGCCTGCACGGACATCTGCGGAGGCTCTGGCGATCAGTCATGCAGCGCCGGCGCCTGGCAAATGTGCGTCCCGCGCTCTCCCGCCGCCGAGACCTGCGACGAAATCGACAACGACTGCGACGGACTCGTGGACGAGGAGCTCTCGTGCCCCCCCAAGAAGCCGCGCCTCACCGTCGTCATCCTCGCCGGCCAGTCCAACATGGTCGGCCTGGGCATCAACGGGGAGCTGAGCGCGGCCGACGCCGCCTCCGTGCCGCAAACTCACATCTACTACAACGACTCGGTCCACCCGAATCCGAACGCGATGCGCTGGACCGGGTTGCGCCCCGGCTTCGGGGTGCTCGCCGACCGCTTCGGCCCGGAGCTCTCCTTCGGACGGCGTCTGCACGAACTCTGGCCGACCCGCACCATCGCCA
>QMMC01000115.1 GCA_003647065.1 Deltaproteobacteria bacterium
GGGGGACAGCTAGGCTCTCCACACCTTCGTGTGTCGGCCGTTCCCGTTCGCGTCGATCTGCCGGACGAAGAGGTTGTCGAAGTCGAGGCCAACGGTGCGTCGTCCTGCGCCCGCACGCGAGATGGGGAGGTTTGGTGCTGGGGGTCGCTCATCGTGTCGTCGATGTGCAGCTGATGAAGTGATGGCATTTCCTAAGTCTTGACGATCTTGACGATCCGATGCCGGTGATGCCGACCCGCTTCCGCTGCTCTAGGCGCCCCGCTTGTAGGACCAGGGCAGCGCTGCTGAAGGAAGTGCGGGACTGCTGACCCTCGCTACTCGACATACCAGGCCTCGTGCTTCGGGGTGTTGTCGCAGCTTGGACACCAGGTTTCCTCCCATTGCTTGTGGCACTGAGGGCACGTGCCGCGGGTCAGGAACGTGTTCCATTCGCAACCGCAGTCGCATGCCCACCAGTCGTGAGAGTCTGGGATGTAGGCGCACGCCGGGCAGCGGACCCCTTCGATCGGGGATTCGGCGGCCAGCTCTTCCTCCGGCGGGTGATTTGCGTCGAAACGCGACGTGTCGCGGGCACCGGTCCGGTATGGGGAGTGCTGCACGTCGAGGGTTCGGAGTTCCTGAATTTCCCGTAGCCGGGGTTGAAGCGTCTTCAGGGCCTTCTTGAAGTAGGCGCGGGGGTTGCCGGTCAGGTGGCGGGAAATCGACTCGGGCTCGATGGTGTGCAGCAGGGCGAAAGCGGCGAGCGCATGGCTCAGCTCGAGTTCGCTGAGCGCCCCGTAGCGCTGGGTACTCCACCCCACCAGGAAACCCTCTTGGTGCTGTTGGAAGGCCATCGCGCGATTGGCGGCGAAAATGCCGAAGCCCAAAAAGGTGCTCGTGATGTCGACCGCAAACTCGAACGAGGAGGGGCCTCCGGGATGGGGTGACCGGGCCGCCTGCACCCAATAGTGTGCAATGCCGCGTGCCGTCCTCGCGATGAATAGCGTTGGATCGAGCACGTCGTCGAATAGGCACTGGATTGGTAGCGGTTCGCCCACTGGAATCCGTTCCGCGGGCTCGGTGCGCTTGGGGGTCTCGGTGAGGCCGTGAGGTACGCCTTTGAGAACCGCCCCGGGATTAGCTGCGTCGACTACCTCTAGCTCGAATTGGAGTGCCCCTACCTGGGCATGCTCTCGAACGAACGCGAAATAGTCCTGGGCGAGCTCGAACCCCTCGAGGTCAGCGACAGGGAAGTCGTCCTCGGTGGGTGTCACCAAGTGATTCCTCAAAAGGCACTGTGGGCCTCCGCCGCGCTCACGGACGAGCCAGTCGAAGGTGTCGAGGAGCCAGTCTACGTAGGGGTCGGTCGCTTTCATCCCGAGAAGCGAACCGTACCCCAACGATCCGCCTATCGGTGGAGGTCACGTTCCGCTTAGGCGACCTCGGCCTCGAACTGCCGCTGCGGAGCACCGTCGTCGCGCTGGGCGGGTCCCTCGGGTGTGGGAATCACAACTCGGTGCGGCGTTCCTCAGGGCAGCGGATCTAGGCAGGGGCCGTGGCCTCTGATCGCGTTCCAGACCGCCGCGACGACGAGGGTTCCGTCGCGGACTGCGTAGTAGATATGAAAACGAGTGCGTCGTAGCAGATAGCGTCGCGCGCCATCGAGGGTATCGCTCGCGTACGGCGCCCCTAGGTTCGGGCTGCCCCTCAACAGTTCGAGGGCGTCGACGAACTCGTTCGTGAAGAGGCCAGGGGCCTTGTCCCGGTTCTCCCGCCACCAAGCATCTGCCGCGTTCAACTGCTCGACCGCGTGCGGAACGAACCGCAGCTCGAGCCGGGTCATCGATCGCGCGCTTGCAGCCGTTCCAAGACTTCGTCGCCATCGACCAGACGTCCATCGGCAATGTCTGTCGCCGCCTGGGTGAGCGCGCGTTCGACCGCTGCTCGGCCGGTCGCCCCGAGGGCATCTTCCGAGTGGTCCATCACGGCGACGAGTTCGACCTCGGTCCCGTCGGGGAGATCGGTCGCCTCGTCGACCACGATCCGGCCGCCCTGCACTCTCGCTTTGATGGAGACCATCGCATCAGTGTAGCGCGTCTTCACGCGGCCCGCCTCCACCGCCGAGAAATCTCGGTCGCGGCGAGCTCGGAAGTCTCGTCGTCGTAGCAGCGTATGAAGTCCTCCCGGGCGCTCTTCATCTCGGTGAGCCAGTCTGCGGCCACGGCGGCGTCCACGAGGCCATCGGCCGCGAAGCGGCGCAGCGCCTCCATCAGCTGATCGAAGAAGATCGGTACGGAACCGAAGAAGCCCACCGTGCCGCCCTCCCAGAGCTCCGAGAAGAGGAAATCCGGCACGTTGAATGCGTCCCAGCTTGGACGGCCCTGCGTCACGAAGACCGTCGAGCTGACCAGGCAACTCGCGGCGTGCTCCGCCGACTGCCACCACGGATCGCCGGCCTCTTCGAACTCGGTCAACCAGCGTTCGACGGTCGGCGTATGCCGCGCGTACCAGTCACGCTCCTTCGGGTTGTAGAAGTGCAGCGGGCCGAAGGACCAGTCTTTGGGGCGCGTGGGGATCGATTGTTCCATGCCCCCTCATCGGGCTGAGCGCGGCCCAGTTGCGTGCGAATTTCACAAAACGCTGCCGCAGGTCACAGGTTGCAGCGGGCGAAGGCCGTCCCGGCGGCTGAGCTCACGTGTCCTTCGACACGGGCGGGAACTCGGCCCAGGCCTCGTAGACGAAGAGCGCCCGGACCTCGTTCCAGAACCGGCCCCCGAGGACGAAGAAGGCCGACCAGAAGACCAAGTCCATCGCGACTGCGAGTTCGACCCGCTTCTTGGCGAGCCCGCTTCCGCGAGCGGCAGTATCACTCGCGTGAGCTTGCGTGAGGCCCGCTGACCCCGTAGGAGGACGCCCTCATGGCCACCACGACGCTCTACCAATTCGCCCTCTGCCCTTTCTGCAACAAGGTACGTGCGGGCCTCGAGCTCAAGGGCGTCCCCTTCGAACGGGTCGAGGTGAGCCCCCGGACCAAGGTCGAACTCCCCGCGCTGCCTGAAGACGCCCCCGCCAAGGTCCCGGTCCTCGCGGTGGGCGACGAGGTCCTGTGGGACTCGACGACGATTCTCTCCTCTCTCGACGAGGCGTTCCCCGGGACGCGCCGTCTCCTGCCGACCGACGAAGCCGCGCGCTCCCGGGCCGTCGCGATGGAGGCGTGGGTGGACGAGCAGTTCATCACGTCGTTGCCGCCGGTGCTCTACGGAACTTGGAGTGAAGCCGCCAAAGCATCCAAGGTCATCGCAGAGCAAAGTCAGTTCGGCGCCGGACAAGGGATGATGGTCAAGCTCGGCGGCCCCTTCATCATGCACGCCGTCGCCAAGCGCATCCTCAAGCGCAACGGCCGCACCGATGCCCATGCATGGGTCTCCGACAACCTGGATCACTTCGAGAAGGAACTCGGTGACCAGGACTTCGTCTGCGGAGACGAGCTCACCATCGCCGACGTCGCGATGTACGGCGCGCTCAATTGCATCAAGCCGTTCCCGATCTTCGAAAGCGTACAGGCGCGTCCTCGCCTCAGCGCGTGGTTCGAGCGCGTCGAGGCCTTGAAGGGGCCGGTCGTCGAGGCGTAGTGCACTGGAGTTGTCTCCGCGGATGATCATGGCCAGAGAGTCCTGGCAGGTCTTCGTGGTGGCCGGTGTCGTCGTCTTCCTGTGCGGTCTTCGTCGTGTGGGCGTTCATCGATGACGAATCAAAAAGAAAACACCAGCAGGAACGACCGCATCTACGCGGTCATTCGGGAGATCCCGCCGGGCTGCGTGCTCACCTATGGGCAGGTCGCCATGTTGGCCGAGACCCCTCGTGGCCATCGGTTGGTCGCCGCCGCCCTGCGGGGCTCGGGGTCGCTGCTGCGCCTGCCGTGGCAGCGGGTCGTCGCCAAGCACTCCCGCAAGAAGGGGCGCATCGCGACGAAGGGGGATGACGCGACGGAGCAGCGAGCGCTGCTCGTGCGCGAGGGGGTGAGCGTCGATCCTGCGGGACTGATCTCCCTCGAGGCCCACGGCTGGCTGCCCATCGACTGATCGGGCGGGCCGGTCGCACCGACTGGTCGCTCACCCCCCAGTTTGCCGACGCGGTCGCCCATGCTCACCCGCCAGCTGTGCCGAGGACCTTCGCCGCCAGCTCGAAGCGGGAGTTCACGCCGAGCTTTTGGTAAGACGAGCGCAGCTGGTTGGCGACGGTCTTGACCGAGCAGTCGCGGTCTCGGGCAATCTCCTTGTTGGACCGTCCGTCGAGGGCGAGCATGACGACCGCGCGCTCGGCGGTGGTCAGGCCGTCGAGGGCCGGAGCGCTTCCGGGCACGTCGATCACCATGAGCTCAAGCTCGTCGAGCTCGAACCGCGCGATGCGGACCTCGTCTTCGTCCTGATTGTCCGAGTTCGACATGGTGTGCGAGGGGCGACGTGGAGTGAACTCGACTATGGAGCGTTCTGCATCTCGGCGGAAGGGGGCTACAGCCACTTCGCAGTCAGATAGTCCTCGATCGCGCTGACGGTCCCATCGCGGAAGGCCCCGTCGAAGACGATGGTTTCGGCGACGCTTCCGGTCAGAGTCTGTTCGTCCACGTCCTCCCCCGAGGGTTTACGGACCGGGTGGCGCGTCCGGGGAGCGAGCGACGATTCGCTTCCAGACCATGGAGACGAGGATCACGAGGAGGACGGACACGATGTTGAGCATGAAGCTCGTGGTTTGGGGGTCGAAGACCGTCACCGCGGACGCGATGAGGGGGATGGTTGCCACGACGTAAAAGCTTCGGTGCAGGGTGCCGAGGACGAAGAGGGGCCCGCTGACGAGCAAGAGATCCACCTGGACGATGGTCTCTTCGTTCCACCCGGTAACGAGCGCGAGCGCACGGTGAACGGTGATGAGCAGGAAAATCACCGTGATGGAGAGCGCCGCGGTCCGGTCCACGTAGGTGGCCGACAGGCGCTTTCTCATCATCAGGAGCAACGTCCCCCAGAGCCCCAGGCACCCGGCCCCGAGCATCAGCAGAAACTCTGGGCTTCTGGGGGTCGTGCCTCCGTGAGAGATGACCTTGTAGATGGAAACCGCGGTCAGGCCCGCGGCGAGGGCGAGGAGCAACCAGCTTCGCTGGTCTCCCCCGACGGAGAGGCTCCGTTCTCGCTGGAGCACCTCCACGCGATGACGTGCTTGCCCGTCGAGCTCGCGGTCCCGCTCGAGGCGCACGAGGCGCTCGACGAGGTCCGGCGCGAGCTCATCCCCCGCTTGGTCGGCGAGCTGGCGCGCGGCGGGGAGATTGCCGAGGGCGAGGTGGCTGGTGATGGCGGGGGCGACGATGTCCGAGAGACCTCGTCGGGTCGGCGCATTGCCAGGCCAGAGCTCCTCGGCGCTGCGAAACTGATGCTTCACGCTGTTGAGCCTCTCGATCAGCTCCGCATAGTCGGGGGTCGAGGCTTCCATCTCGCGCTTGATTTCGGCGAGATGCTCGTGCGCCTGGGTGGCCAGACGCGCGCCGCTCCGATGCTGGAAGTACCGCCGGAGCGCGGCCCTGAAATCGGCCACGCTCTCGAAGCGGGACGCCGGGTCGACCTCGCACGCGCGTCGACAGATGTCGACCAGCTCCTCGGGGACGTCGGCGCTATCGGGGAAGTGCACGGGCTCGGCCGCCGCGGCCACGGCGGCCCTGGCTTTCTGGCCAGCGCGGGGGGCGCGCCCGAAGAGCACCTGATAGAGGGTCGCTCCGAGCAAGAAGACGTCCGAGCGTTCATCGGGTCGTTGGACCGAGGGGTCGGCCATCTCGGGGGCCATGTAGGCCGGGGTGCCCACGGCCTTGCCCTCGGGCTTCCACGTCTCGAGTTCGACGGCGATGCCCCAGTCGACGACGTAGACTTCGCCGAAGTCGCCGAGCATGACGTTGCCGGGCTTGATGTCACGGTGGATGATGCCCTGGCTATGGGCGTAGTCGATGGCGTCGCAGACCCGTAAGAGAATGTCGACCTGAGCAGCGAGGGCGCTTTCGTCGTCGCGGTCGAGGTCTTCGAGGGCTTGCTTCCAGGCTCGCCCCTTCACCCGCTTCATGACGACGACCGGGCCGACTCCCTCGCAGTACCCCATCCAATGGACGGGGACGATGTTCGGGTGCTCGAGGCGACCCGTCAGGCGGGCTTCACGGATCAGCGCCGCAACATCCTTTGGGCCCTTGCGGGAGTCGAGGAGCTGCTTGATCGCGACATCGCGCCCGAGGGCGACCTGCTGCGCGAGGCGGATGCGCCCCATGCCCCCCGCGCCGATGGTCTTGCCCATCCTGAAGTCGGGGGAGGAGCCGTCACCGTCGCCGTCGCCATTGCTGTCGCCGTCGAGAGCGAGCTCGGGAAGATCCAGCATCGCCGGCATCACGGCGTTGAGATTGAACTCGTCCATGGACTCGCGGCCGACGGTCTGGCCGGCGCTAGTCTCGTCCGATTCATGGAGGGTCGTGCGTTCCCAATCCGGGTTGCGGGGAGGGCTCACTTTTCGCTGTCGCTTCGCTCGAGCCCGAAGGTCTTCATCCAGCGGTAGATCTGGCGCCGGTCACGGCCGTACCACTTGGCGACCGCGCGAACGCGACCGTCGAAGCGCGCGAACACCTCGGCGAACTCCTCTCTGGTTGTGGGCGCGGGGCGCTTCACAGGTGATTCATCGGGGGCATTCTTGGCCGCGTCTTGGGGCGGCGTCGGCGGGCGAAGGCCGGCCTCCGGGGCGCCGACCTCGCGCGGCGGTGGAGCGGCGCGCTGGCCGATGGCCTCCTCGAGCTGGTCGACGGTCGCCGGTGGGGATTCCGCCGAGCAATCGCCCCGGAGTGCGAGCCGATGAACCAGACGGTCGAGGCCGCGGAGGTTCAGCGGCCATTCCATCAAGAGGAGCGCCTCCCCCGCCGGGCTGTCGAACCTCAGCGGCTCACAGGGACGGCCGCGTGTTTCGCACCAACGTCGATGCAGCACCTGGACCCACTCGAGGATGTCGCCGCGCCGGTCGGCGAGGCTCGGAACCCGGAGCTCCAAGAGCGAGATGCGGGCGAGGAGGTCCTGACGAAAGGTCCCCCGGTCGACCTCGCTCCCGAGGTCGCGGTTGGTGGCCGCCACGATGCGCACGTCGACCTTCTCGCTCGCGGCGGCGCCGACCGCGCGCACCGTCTGCTCCTGGATGACTCGCAGAAGCTTCGGCTGCAGATCCAGGGGGAGCTCGCCAATCTCGTCCAGGAAGAGGGTCCCGCCGTTCGCCTCGCGAAAGAGGCCCGCGCGCGCCGCCCCCGCGCCGGTGTAGGCCCCCTTGGCGTGCCCGAAGAGCTGGCTCTCGATGAGCTGGGCGGGGAGCTCCGTGACATTGACCGCGATCAGAGGCCCGGTGCGACCACTCAGCTCGTGGAGGGCAGATGCCACGTGCTCTTTGCCAGCGCCCGTGGCTCCGGTGACCAGGACCGGCGACGGGTCCGGGGCCAAACGGGCCAACTCCCACCGCAAGCGCGACACCGCCGGGGACCCTCCAATGATGTGCTCCCGAAGCGCCTCCGCGTCTCTCGGGTCTTCTTTCAGTACCTCGTAGACGGCGAGGACCGAGCCCAGCCGGAGGACGGCCCCATCGTGGAGTTGGCTCTCCGTTTCGAGGGGCCGTCCGTCGAGCCTGCTTCCGTTGTGACTGCCGAGGTCAGAGGCGAAGTGCGTGTAGGCCTTCGCATCCCAGCGAAGTTGGGCGTGGCTGCGGGACACGGTGCCGTGCTGGAGTCGCCCGAGCGATTCTTCGGGATTGCGGCCGAGGACCGTGACACCTCGGGGCAGTTCGATTCTGCGGCGCAGCTCCGGCGGGTGCACCACGGCGAGTCGCGCTCCGGTGATGTTGACCCCTCGCCCATGGGCGCCGTCCACGTCGATCGTGGTTGATTGCGTGGGAGAATCGTCGCTCATACCGTTGATGCCATCCACGCGACTGGAGGTCGTCGCACGGTAGCACGGCTGTCCCATGGGACTCGTCGCCTTGTCTCACTGGGACAGTGCTCCCGTGCGCCCGTGCGTCATCGAAAAAGCGATTGATTGCTCGGCTGCGAGTGCTGGCACCGACCTTGCGTTGAGCCCTCCCCGGAGGGGTCACGAGCATGAACACCGCGAGGAACACGGCAATCGTACGCGAACGAGATCAGCGGAGTCGGGAGGGGCGAGCTGAGCATCGTCGGCGACTAGCCGATGAACTCGGTGAGCGACCCGTCGGAGCCCATGTCGCTACCGACGAATTGCCTATGCCGCACCAACCGTTTTCCCATGGGGAGCCCTTGCTGGGCTCGCCATGTCGCCTCGACACCCGAGCCTTGGAGCCCTTGATGACAACCGCCCGTCTCTTGCTTTGCGTTTCTCTCTTCACCTTCGCAGCGTGCGCAGAGGACGCGTCGACCACCCCGGACCCTGATTCGGGGGTGACCCCCGACGCCGCCGTCGATGCCGGCGGTGACGCGCGACACGACGGTGGTGACGACGGTGGGCGCGCCGATGGAGCGGTCGATGCGGGAGACCCGGCAGATGCCGGTGACGCATGCGGCTGCCTGGGTGGGGAATGCCTCGAAGGCCGGGACGAAGCCGGCGACGCGGTCCTCTTCTGCGACTGTGAGCGCCGCTTCGCCGGTGACGCCTGCGGCGAGTGCGCCGAGGGCTACACGGGCGAAGGCTGCATTGCTTGCGCCGAGGGCTACTTCGGAGGCGTGGCGGACGAGACCGTTTGCTTCCCGGACCCCTGCGTCGGCGACCCCTGCAATGCGCACGGGACCTGCCACGTCGTCTCCGACCGGACCGGCGCCGATGTGGCCGCATGCACCTGCGACTCGGCCCACGTCGGCGACTCTTGCCTCGAATGCGCGCCCGGATACGAGGGTGATGACTGCGAGCGCTGCGCGACGGGCTACTCGAGTGACGGGACGGGATGCGTCGAGAGCGCTTGCGTCGGGACGGACTGTGGCCGCCGGGGAGAGTGCATCGATCGCGTTGGAACCCCCGTGTGCGTGTGCCAGACCGGATGGTCCGGCGACGACTGCGACGGCTGCTCGACGGGCTACGTCCTCGAGGGAGGTGAATGCGTCCCCGACCTCTGCGTCGGCGTCGACTGCGGCCCGGGGACCTGCACCACGGTCTTTGGCCCGGCCGCCTGCGACTGCCCCCGGGGCTACACCGGCGCGGCCTGCGACGAGTGCGCGTCAGGTTTCACGACGACCACCGTCTCGGGCGTCACGGCGTGCCGAAACGTAAACCCCGTCGTCGGTTTTCGGCTCACTGCGGCCTTCGATGCCGCCGACGCTTCTTCGATGGTGACCGACGGGCTGGGTCGCGTCGAAAGTTGGTACAACTACAACGGGGTGGGGCGCATTTGGGACCTGGGCGTCCCCGTGAGTCAGAAGCCTCGTTACATTCTCGTTCCGCCCGCGGTCGAGTTCGACGGCGACAACGACAACCTCTCGTCCAGCCTACCCCTGCTCCGTGGTGGTGACGAGTACACCATCTTCATCGTCGCGAATTGGAACCCGACCGGCGGGCGACAGACCATCTTGGATTCGGAATACCTCGATGGGGAACAACTGGAAGCGTTTTCCCTCGACGCGATGGATGCAAATACGGTGCGCTTTCGGCACCGCGGGGTCAGCGATGGTGCAGCTGATGTGGTCTCGTCCCATGACTTCGATGCCGCCGCAGGTCGGCAGCTGATCATGGTGCGCCGCGCGCCCTTCCTTTCGGGCACCGCCCTCACCGTCTCGAATGGCACTGACGAGACGACCATCGTATCGACGACGACCAGCTTCGAACACACGTACTTGGCGTACGTGGGTCGTTGCCGCTATCTCGACGGCGACGGCGACTGCGGGTTCGACGGACGTATCCACGAGATGCTCTTCTACGCGGGGCCCATTACCGCCGAGCAGCGCACCGCGATCGCGGCGTACCTGAACGTGAAGTGGAGCCTGTAGCAGGGCGCCTCCTAGGCCCCCCTCCGAAGTGTCCGGGGAGTCGCCCACGCCCGGGGGCGATTCACCCATGGAGCCGTCCGCCGGGCCCAAGCGTTTCCCTCTTCTAACCCAACCCAACCCAGGAGTTTCCGATGATTCGCACCACGACTGTTCTCTGCCTCTCTTGTCTTCTTCTCGCGGCCTACGGCTGCGGTGACGATGGCGGAACGCCCCCCATGACCGATGGCGGAACGGACGACACGGGAGTCGAAACCGACTCGAGCACCCCGCCCGATGACAGCGGGATGGGTGACGACTCGAGTACACCGCCAGACGACAGCGGAATGGGTGACGACTCGAGCGCGCCTGACTCGAGCACCACCGATGCAGGTATGATGTGCACCACCACCGGAGAGGCCTGCGGCGCGGATGGTGACTGCTGCTCCGAGGCCTGCGGCGGCGGGATCTGCACCGACCCGGCGGGCGTCTGTCAGGGCGGCGGGCTCGCGTGCTCAGACGACCCCCGGTGTTGCAGCGGCTCATGCACCGATGGCACCTGCGCCGTCCCCGCCCGGGCCTGCACCCCCATCAGCGGGACTTGCTCCTCGAACGCCCGTTGCTGCAGCGAGGCTTGTTCGGCCGGCGTTTGCACCTTGCCCGTCGGCATGTGCGCCCCCGGGGCGGGCTCGTGTTCCGAGGACGGCGATTGCTGCAGCGGCGTATGTTCTGGGAGCACTTGCGAGGCGGGCATCGCGTGTCTTCCGAGTGCGATGTCTTGCACCGCGGACTACGAGTGCTGCACTGACAACTGCCGCAGCAGCGACAACACCTGTCGCGTGCGGCGAGCGAGCTGATACGGGGTGCCCTGGCTGGGCGTAGGACGGGGGGCGAAGCGCTCCCCCGTTACTTCGCGGCAGAGCTCGGCGCCGCCGCGTCCGCTGTCTCATCCGCTGTCTCATCCACCTGGGCGCCGAGGGCCTGGCCGACCCGGATGAGCTCGATGCGGCTCTTCACGCCGAGGCGGCGCATCGCCTCGGACAGCCCGGTGGCCACGCTCGATGGCTTGAGCCCCAGGTGATAGCCGATGGCCTTGTCCGACTCCCCCGCGACGGCGAGGGCCACGATACGCGCTTCGCCCGCGCTGAGCGCCCGGGTGAGTACCGCCGCCGGCAGATTGCGGATGGCGAGGTAGTGGCGCCGCCCGTCGGTGTCGTAGCGATCGATGAGCGACCAACGTCCACCCACCAGCGCCTGCCACATGGAGAGGGCCTCTTCGTCATGGTGTCGAACGCTCTTGGAGCGCGCCCGGTCGACCTGCTTTACGGCGAAGCGGAGGAGCTCCCGGGCGCTCGCGTCCTTGGCGGCCCCTTGGGCGTCGGCGATGCGGCCATCCACCTCGAGCACCGCCTCCGCCGTTGGCTCGGCGAGGACGCCGCTCTGTCCATTCGCGGCGCGCTTCGAGAGGGACTGGCGAAGTCGAGACGCCGCCGCGATGTGGCTCGCCACCTGCTCGAACCTCCGGCGCGCGGTGCTCGCGAGCACCGTCTCCGTCGTATGGACGGCGATGGCGATGCCTCGCCCCGCAGCATCCATGCTCTGGAGCGAGACGCAATCCTTCGCGCCCGCGGCCCAGATGTCCGCGAGGGGGCCCGCCTCGACCATCGGCTGAAACTTCGCGGGGAGGGCCGCGAGGCTCTCGGTCATGAGCACGCACTTCGTCCCGAGCGGCATGATTGCGCGGTGGAACTCCGTGCCGACCAGCGCGTTGATGCCGTCGACCCACTCGTGGGACCGACCGGAGCCCTTCCGGTAGGCGCTGTGCACGACGGGAGCGCCATCGTGGGCCCTCCGGAGCGTGTGGCCCATCGGCAGCACCGCACCGGGCACGGTCTCGGCGACCGTGGTGGTCACCGCCTCGATCCAGTCGGCATCGGTCGCATCGAGATCGTAAGCGGCTTCGACGACGTCGAGGGCAAATCGCTTACGCATGTAACCAGCCTAACAGAATGACGGCCGGCCCACGCGGGCGGGTCCCGAGCGCCGAGGCCTACACCACTACCGAAGCTTGCCCGTCCGCTTCTCGACCTGCTTGTCGGCCAGCCTCTTCGGCAGGCATCCGTCGTTCAGAGCTCTTCGCAGGTCCACGAGATCGGTCCTCGCGTCCAACTTACGAAACCAACGGAGGGTCCCGCCGACCTCGACCCCAGCGACCGGCCCTTTGCAGATCTTCTGGCATCGGACTTCCTCAATCTGGAGCGAGCCGCCGACGCTCTTGCGGAAGCTCTTGTTCTCAGCTTTGCGCTTCTTGCAGCCGGAACCACGACAGAGATAGACGACCTGACCCATGCAACCACTCTAGCGTAGTTGCAAATGACTTTCAATATCAGAACGTCGTCGGCTTCGACTGGCCGGGCGGTTCCGGTTGGCCTCGGACGTCGATGACCAGGGTATCGGCCATGTGGTCGTGCACGCATTTTCGCGCGTCCGAGAAGATGAGCAGCGGATTGACGAGGCCAAAAATGCTGCCGAGGATCGGGAGCATCTCGAGGGCGCCGGGGCCGATGATCCGCAGCAGAAGCAGACGCCCGAGCTTTGCCCGGCTTCCGTCGCCGCGCACGATGCGGATACCGAGCATGCGCTTGCCGATGGTCTGGCCGTAGCGGTGCAGCCAGACGAGGTTGATGACGAGGGAGGTGAGGAAGGCGAGGACGAGGACCCCAAAGGCTGCGCGTACGATGAACACCGAGCCGGTCGCCGCTCCAGCCCCGTAGACGAGGAGGAAGGGGGCGAGGGGGACGAAGGCGTCGATGGTACGTGCGCCGAGGCGGGTGCCCGGGTCGGCGAGGGGTGAGGCGTCGTCCTGGTCGATGCGCGGATCGCCCGGGTAGGGGATGAGCCTCATCGGACGGCTCCGAAGAAGTCGTGACCCATGTAGATGAAGAGGGCGCGCCCTTTGATTGCGGTCACCGGGACTGGGCCGAAGAAGCGGCTGTCGTTCGACCGGTCCCGGTGATCGCCCAGGATGAACACCTGGCCGGGAGGAACCTCCACCGGGTCCATCGAAGTGGGCAGCGGAGCTTGTTCCCACGAAGTCAGATAGCTCCTGTCTCCGATCACCTCTTCGAAACAAGGCGGGGAGTCACCGACGACCGAAAGTGAGATCTCCATGCATTGACCTTGCGGCGTCTGCGGCACCACCTCGCCATTGATGCTCAAGTGGTTGTCGGTGAAGGCGATGACGTCGCCGCTGATGCCGACGACCCGTTTGACGATGTCGATTCCGGCGGACGGAGACCGAATCACGACGACGTCGCCGCGCTCGGGCTCCCCCCAGTTGATGGCGGCCTCGGCCGACCAGGGCAGAAAGAGGCCGTAGGCCGTCTTGTCCACGACGAAGCGGTCGCCGTTTTGCAACGTCGGCTCCATCGACGGCCCCTCGGGCTCGAACGCCTCGACGCCGGCTACCCGAATGAGCAGGGCGAAGACCACCGCGGCGAACGGGTAGACGAACGCCAGCAGCACGATCTTCCCCCAGCTGACCGGGCGCTTCCCGCGTCCCACGGTGGTCGGTTCGTCGGTCACCGCGGGAGAATAGCTCGCAGAGGGCGCCCCTACCGCACGAAGAACACCGGGTTTGTCACCCCAAAGGGCCGGTGGCCCGGGTACACCGGGCTCAGGTCCGAGTCCCGTCCGTCCGCCACCACGATGGCCCAGGAGCCCGTCACCCCCGCCGCCACTGCGACCGAGATGTCCTCCGAGAAGCGAACGGTCGGGTCCATCGCGTCGCGGGTGCTCTCATCGAGGACGATGGTCTCGGTGAGCTCCCCGTCGACGAAGATGCGCAGGCGGTCGAGGTCGACGAAGGACGGCGCGCGCACGGTGACGCTCATCGTGGCCCGGTCTCCGGCGCTGGTTACCGTGTCGCCGGGGCCTTCGCCGCCGGGGCCCACGACATCGATGTAGGCGCCGCCGTCGATGACCGCGTGGCCGGCGAGCAACGTGTCGCGGATGAGCGCGGCGCCGCCGGCGGCCCGGAGCGCCGCAGCGTCGTCGAGGCCGACCTCGAGGCAGGTGCGCGGGTAGCCGGGGGGCTGGTCGGCGATCTGATGGCTGTCCGACGCGCCGGTGGCGAAGATGCGGCGCCCGGCGTTCAAGAACGAGAACCAATCATCGACGGTGCCGCCGACGTTGGCGTCGAAGTCGGACTCGTTGAAGACCTCGATCGCGTCGAAGCTCTCCGACCAGAGCTCCGGTACGGCGACCATGCCGGTCAACGGGTCGTATCCGACCCGGTCGAAGTAGGCGCCTTCGCCCATGAGCCCGCCGAAGGTTCGGCCGTGGTTGACGATGACGATGGGTGAGCCGTGCACGCCCGACCGCCCGTGAGCGTCATCGAAGGCTTCTTGCGGGGTCCGCCCGGACCACTCGATGGCGCCGTCGTTCCGGAGCGCCGGGTCTGGGTCGATGGGGAAGATCCCGAAGTGGCCGAAGTCGAAGGTGGTCAACTCGAGGGACGAGATGCCGTAGGCCCAATCTTCGAGGCCGAGGGCCCGAATGGTCGGCTCGAAATCACCGATCCATTCGTGGTCCGAGCGCACGGCGAGCTCCACGCCGTCCCCGGCCAGCCCGCGCATCTTGTAGAGCACCGGGTCGCTCGTATCGAAAGAGCGTTGGGTGTGAACGTGGAAGTCACCGCAGAGCACCCCGGGCGTGTCGACGACGTGCTCCATCCGCACCGGCACCTCGGTGGTCGCGCCGGCGGTCACGTCGACCGCCGCGCTGACGAGCTCCCACTCGAAGCCTCGGGAGACGTAGACGCTGTGGCGTCCCGGCGGGGCCGGCAGGGTCACTTCGCCATCGGTTGGAAAGGCCACGTGCATGCGTCCCGCGACGATGGGGGGCTCTCCGAAATTCTCCGGGGGGGTCGGGAGTTCGCCCTCGGGCACGACCTGAACGCGGACGGGCAGCCCGGCGCCGGTCGCGCCATTGGTCACGACCACGTGAATCCATCCGGCGTCCGGGAGGGTGAGGGCGACGGTCCCGGCGGCGGCCGCGACCGGCACGGCGGTCGCAATCGCGTGGCCGCGTAGCCAGGGCGTGAGGGTGACCACCTCGGCCGGGAGGTGAAGTGTGAACGCCCCGGCCGCGTCGGTGAGGGCGCGGGTCACGTGGCCCCCATCCCTGTCGGTCGCGTGAACCCGGACGCCGGGTGCAGGCGTGCCGTCAGCGAAGGAAACGGTGCCGGTGACCTCTCGGAGCGCGGTGCCCTCGGTTCGGGCGATTGCTGCTCGGAGGCCGTCGATGCCCGGGCCACCCAGGTGCATGTGCGCGTAGGAGAGGGTCATCTCGCCGCAGGCGCCGACGGTGAACGACTCGGGTTGAAAGAGCGACGCGTTGGCGAGGGCGAGGGTCGGGGCGATGGCGCCATTTGGGCTCGAGAGCGCGTAGCTCGTGGCGTCTTCGTCGTCGTAGGCGATGTAGTCCACAGCCTCGATGCCCGTCGCGAAGCCCGCGCCCCCCGGGTGCCACTCGGGCATGCGGGGGCTCTGGAAGAACGCGAAGAGCGGGATGATGACCGGGGTGTCGTAGGTCCGCGTCGAGGCGAGGGAGAGACGCAGCTCGACCTGCTCGGCGCCGGGCTCGAGGACCCAGTCGATGGCCACCACGAGATCGCCGAACTCGGCCGAGAGGAGCACGGTGGCGAGGGGGGCGAGGAACGGGAGGACCTCGAGGGGGCCCGTCGCGCGCACGATGGCGGCGCCTCCCCCAACACCATCGGCGATGACGCTCACACTCTCGGTGGCCATGGTGAAACGCCCGAGCAGCACCACCATCTCGCCGAAGTCTGCCGGTCGGGCGGGGGCGCCGCCTTCCATGACCGCGGCGCCGATGGGTCGACCGCCCCAGGGGTCGAGGAGGTCCGAAGGGCCCACGTCCTCGATCACCACCGCGATGTGCTCGTTCGCCAACACGAAGTCGTCGGCGCGTACGAAGCCGAGGCCCGTCGGGTCCGCGGGCCAGGCCCCCGCCGAGAGGCGTCCCGCCCGCGCTTCACCCGCGGCGACGCCGAAGGGGTCGGCGTGGCCGGTGGGGTCGCCCGCCTCGAAGGTGAAGGTTGCGGTGCAGGGCGGGGGTGGGGCGCTGTCGGGGGCCGCGTCGCCGCCCGCGTCGCTCACATTCGAGCTGTCGTCACCGCAGCCCGTGACGGCCGTGATGGCGAGCGCGACTGCTGTCGAGAAAAGCAAAGGACGCATGGGGTGACGATAGCAGAGAGCGTAGGGGGGGCCGTTGGGGGGGCGTTGGGCGGGGCGCTGGGGGGGGGGGGGCAGTAGCCGTTCGCGTATCGGTTCGCGTTTTCGTTCGCGTTCGAGTTCGCGTTCCAGTTCGAGTTCCAGTTCCCGTGTCCGTGTCCGTGTCCGTGTCCGTGTCCGTGACCGTGACCGTGACCGTGACCGTGACCGTGACCATGACCGTGACCGTGACCGTGACCATGACCGTGTCCGTGTCCGTGTCCGTGAC
>QMMC01000116.1 GCA_003647065.1 Deltaproteobacteria bacterium
CGAGAGTTGAACGAGCGCGGCTACTCGGTCTTCGAGGACCTCGTCGGCCCGGCCGAGGTTCAGTCCCTCAAAGAGACCATCGAGGGCGCGGTCGCCCAGCTCGCGCCTGCGAGTCTCTGGGCCGCGTCGAACGTGGAGCTCTCCGGCGGCGCGGTCGTCACAGCGGCGGGGCTCGCCCTCACTCGGATCTTCGACGCCCATCCGGCCTTGCTCGAGGGGGTTCTGCCCCCTCGCCTCGTCGACGCCATGCGCGCCTTCCTCGGCGAGACGGCGGTCCTCGAGATCGCCGGCGCCGTCGTGAACGACGCGAGCCGGCCGTTTTTTCCATGGCATACGCACATCGACGGAGTCGACGAGGGTGACCGGGTCCGGGCCGGCGAGTGGCCCGAGCCGCCCGAGGCCCAGCGGGTATTCACCCTGCTCTATCTTCAAGACCTCGATGAAGAGACGGGCCCCCTCTACGTCTTGCCGCGGCACAGCGGAGACCCGACGCCGCCCCCCCACCCAATCCTCCGCCGGAACTGGCCGGGCATGGTCGAGCTGCGCCCCCGGGCGGGCACCCTCGTCGCCCTCGACCAGTGCCTCTGGCACGCCGCGGCGTCGCTCACCGGGCCCGGTCTGCGCACCTTCGTCGGTTGCTACTTCGCCGCCCGGGGCGCGCCGCGGCACCCCTGGGCAAACCCCGCGCTGGTGAGCGCCCCGCTTCCGGGCGCGCCATGAGCGTGCGCGCCCACCTGGGCCTCGCCTATTGGCTCGGCCCCTGGACCCACGACGAAGGGGTTCCCCCGGGCGTCGCTACCGAAGACGTCTCCGTGCCGCCGAGCCCATCAGCGTCCCGGCCGATGCGGGCGCGAATCTATCGCCCGACCCGCCGCACTGCGGAGGGCTCGCTCTTGATGGTCCAGGGCCTGCACTACCTCGGCGCCGACGACCCACGCATGGACCGCTTCGCGCGCATCGTGGCGGCGAGTGGCGTCGTCGTCGTCGCGCCCTTCCTCCCGGACTTCGCCGTCCTCCGCGTGGTCCCTGCGTTGATCGACGGTACCCGGCGCGCCTTCGATTACCTCGAGGCCCTCGGGGACCGGCCGCCGGGGCGCCCGGGGGTCTTCAGCATCTCCTATGGCTCGATGCCGGCTCTGCGCCTCGTGGCGGACCCGGCCTATGCAGACCGGGTCGGCGGCCTGTGCACGTTTGGTGGCTACGCGAATTTCAAAGACACGATCCGATTCTGCCTGCTCGGAGGCGACGGCCTCGAACACGATCCGTTGAATCGACCGGCGCTCTTCCTCAACGGCATGGATTACCTCGACGGCGTGCCCGACGACCGTGAGCCCCTCGACACGGCCTGGCAGCGCTTCATCCACGAGACCTGGGGCCGGCCCGAGATGAAAGAACCGGCCCGCTTCGAAGCCGTCGCCCGACGCCTCGCCGAAGAGCTCCCGGAGGAGCAGCGCGAGCTCTACCTCATGGGTTGCCACGCGGCCCCCGGGGGCGCAGAGGTCGGCGCCGCCATCGTCGAGCGCGCCGGCCACGATTGGGACTACCTCGACCCGCGCTCCCATCTCAGCACCCTCCGGTGCCCGGTTCGCGTGATCCACGGCCGCGACGACGACGTGATCCCCTACACCCAGGCCCAGAAGATCATCGACGCCCTGCCGCCGTCGGTAGACGCCCAGCTATGGCTCACCGGCCTCTACGCCCACACGGGCTCCGCCGGCCTCCGGCACCTCATCCAGGACCTGCCCGTCCTCTACGGCGAGATGCGCTCGATGCTCGGCATCCTCCTCGCCATCCGCGGCGTCGCGACGGGTTTTTGAGCGCTTTGGTCTGCCTCGGGCCCAACGCGCTATCCTCAGCCGTTGGCGAATATCGGCTACATCCAGGTCGTTCGGCACTGCAACCACTTCTGTGGTTTCTGCTCGAATCCCTCGACGCCCTACACGCACGACTTCGACTCGATGCGCGTCCTCGTCGATGACTTCGTCGAGCGCGACTACTTCGGCGTCATCCTAACCGGGGGCGAGCCGACGCTGCATCCGGAGCTGCCGCGCATCACGGCGTATGCCCGGGAGCAGGGCCTGCACGTGCGCGTGATCACCAACGGGCACCGCCTGGCGGACCTCGACTTCTGCCGCGAGATGGCCGACGCCGGGCTCACCCTGGTGCACGTGAGCGTCTACTCGACGCGCCCCGACGTCGAGGAGGCTCTCCGGGGTGCCAAGGACACGCTCCCGCGGGCGCTCCAGGCGATGGAGAACGCGGACCGCTGCGGCATCGAGGTCAACGTCAACTGCGTCATCAATCGCCTCAACGCCGACCACCTCGACGAGACGATCCGCCACCACATCAAAGAGCGCCCTTTCATCCGGCACTTCGTATGGAACAACCTCGACCCGTCGATGGGCCGGGCGGAGGTCAACCAGGCGCGCTTCACGCCTCGCCTCGCGGACTTCGAACTGAGCCTCGCCCGGGCGCTCAGGCTCCTGCACAAGAGCGGTCGCTCCTTTCGCGTCGAGAAGGTGCCGCTCTGCTACATGGGTGAGTTTCCCTGGGCGAGCACCGAGACGCGGAAGATCGTCAAAGGCGAGGAGCGCATCGTGCATTTCCTCGACGCCAAGCAGACCGTGCGCCAAAGGGACTGGGAGCACGTCTATACCGAGGGGTGCGGCGTCTGCTCTCTGCGCCTCATCTGCGGTGGGCTCTTCGACCGGGGCGGCGGCTACGACCCGGGGGAGCTCACACCGGTCTTCGTCGACCGAGACCAAGTCGTGCGCCACATCCTCGACGACCAGGCCGACCCGAGCTACCGCAACCGCTTCCCGTCCTTCGAATCCTGGCAGGCAGATTTCGACCTCCGGGCGGCCGAATCTCGGGCGCGGCGAGAAGCCCGGGGGCTCGAGGCGAGGGATGATTCCGGTCCGAGCCCCGAATTCCGTGCCGAGGGGGCCCCGGCGGTCGGCGCGGTGACGAAACGTGGTCTCCGGCTCTTCACCTCGAAGCGCCGCGCTGAGGCGAGAAAAGCAGAGGGAACGGACCTGGCCATGGAGAGCCTCGCGGCCCAGGTGCCGCCCGAAACCGACCCCGATTGATCCGCCTCGATTGACACCCAGGTCCCGCCGGGGCTACGCCGTTGGCCATGTTTCGTTCCGTCGCCCCGTCGTTCGCCCCCGCCCGGTTCTTTCCGTTCATTCTGGGCCTGACTTCCGTGAGCCTCTTGGCCTGTGGCCCCGCGGGGCTCTCGGTCTCCGGTACCGGCGCTTCCACGATCGCGGTCGGCGGCGGTCACCACGCGGTCCAGACCGTGTCCGACCTCGACACCGTGCGCGGCGTCGCGATGAGCTCGGACCGGGTCTACGTCGCAACCGATCTCGGCCTGCTCCTTCACTACCCCGCCGGCGGGGAAGGCACCGAGCGGGTCACCGTTGCCCGCGGTCTGCCGAGTGATGACGTGCGCGACGTGGTCGTGGACGAAAACGGCATGGCCATCGTCGCAACCGCCGGCGGTATCGTGAAGGTTGACGGCGAGGGCACCGTCGCCGAATGGGCGGACTCGCCCCCGGTCGGCAGCATCAGCGCGATCGTGCTCGCGGCTGACGGCACCCTCTGGGCCGGCGGGACCGAAGGCCTCGCCCGGTACGCGAACGGCGCCTGGGCCCGCTTCGGTGAATCCGCCGCCATCACGACCATGGTCGAGACCCCGGAGGGAGGCCTCTGGGTGGGAACGATGCGCGGCCTCTTCTTCGTCGACGGCGAGGTCATCCGCGAGCACGGCATCGATCGCGGTATTCCCGAGGGGTACGTGCGCTCCATCGTCCCCGTGCGTCCCGGCGAGATCCTCACCCTGCTTCAGGGTCCCACCAGCTCTCAGATCGGCTACTGGAATGGTGAGCGTTGGTTCGGCTACACGGTGGACCTCGAGGCCCCGGCGGTGGCCCTCACCCGTCGCGGCGACGACTACCTCTTGATCACCCCGAGCAACGCCTTTGCCATCGAGCCCCAGGTCGGCCCGGGAGCGATTCGCCTCACCGCCCTCACCGCTTCGGAGCTTCGCGGGGTTCGCAGCTACGGCGCCCGGGTGCTCGGCATCGACGAGATCGACCCACCCGCGGTGGGGCAGGAGCCCCCCGAGGGAGTCGTCCGGGACGCAACCCACCTCGCCCCGGTCCCCGAGGGTCGCCCGAACATCGAGGCCCCCGCCTTCGGCATCCGCCCCGTCACCCTCGACATGCCCGTCGATACGTACTGGGCCAAGGGCATCGGCGACGAGCTCTTCCTCGCCGACCGCAATCGCGGCGTGAAGAAGCTCAACCCCTCGGGCTTCAGCTCCTCACTCCAAAGTCGGGACCTGGTACCTGGGCGCGATCTCCAGATCGCCGTCGACGCCTCCCGGAACACCTGGGTGCTCAGCCGGGACCGGGCCCTCGCCGTGTATCGGGGCTCACGCCTCGACCGGGTGGACGCGCCCGAAGGCGTCGAGATCCAATGCCTCGCCAACGGTCCCGACGGCGCCTACGTGCTGACCCTGGTCACCGGCCAGCCGGGCCTCGTGCGGCTTTATCGGGTGACCGGCGATGGATGGACGCAGCAGATGGAGCGCCAACTCGAGGTGAGTCCGCCGCTGACCTCGGTCGAGTTCTTTGCGATGACCGACCAGCGTCAGGTGTGGGCTGGGCTTCGCGTCGTCAACGAGATGGGCGAGTCCCCGCGGCTCCGCGGCATCGCCGTCTTCGGTGAAGAAGGGGACATCCTCTACCACCACCGCGCGGCAGATCCGGCGACGACCCCCGGCGCCCTCCAGATGCCCGACGAGGTCGAGAACATCGACCTCGGCATGCCCGGGTACGCGTGGTTTCCGAGCCTTTACGGGGCCATCCGGGCGGGCAATGGCCAGGCCGTCGTCTTCGGCGAATCCCGCGGAGTCCGCGGCGAAGTGGTCAGCGACCTGGCCGTCGGCGACATGGGCCGAGTGTGGATCGCGGCGGCCGAAGGCGTGGGCTACTACGAAAACTCGACCTTCGAGTTTCGCCTCCCGGACGTGGTGCAACAGTCCCGGCCGACGTCGATCGCCCTCGACAGCGAGGGCAACGTCTGGGCGGCGGGGCGGAACGGCCTCGCCTACAACGATGGAGAGGCATGGCATCGCCTCACCGAAGAGACGGGCCTGCCGACGAACCAGCTCGTCGACGTCGAGGTGGATGCTCGGGACCGGGTCTGGCTGCTCGCGGAGGATCGCTTGATGATCTTCTCGAAGGCCCAAGCGCCTTCGATGGAGTAGCCGCCAGCCGCGCTAGCTGCGGGCCGCTCGCACCAACTCCGCGAGGGGCTCTTCGTCGGTGGGTCCGTCGTGCTCTCGCAGCACGGCGGAGAGGGCGACCACCAGCTCCCGGGCCGATTCGGGGCGGTCCGCCGGGTTGACCTCGAGGACGCCGGCGATGATCTCGCCGAGGCTTTCCGGCACGTCGTCGCGAGTCTCCCGGACCGAAGGCGCTTCACGGCTGGCCATACCGAAGATCTTCGTCGGCGCCGTTTCGTTACGGAGAGGCTCGAGGGTGAAGGCCTCGAAGAGCACGGCACCGACGGACCAGAGGTCGGTGCGCTCGGAGGCCTCGCCGACGCCGAGGTACTCGGGGGCCATGTACGGCATCTTGCCTTTGAGTGTTCCGGGAGCGGTGATCGTCGCCCGGTCCATCGCTCGGGACATGCCGAAGTCGGTGAGCTTGACCGCCCCCGAGACCGAGAGCAGCACATTGGCCGGCGTGATGTCCCGGTGGATCACCGCAGCCTGGTTTCCGTGAGCATCGACCCGGCGATGCGCCGCGCCGAGGCCGCGCAGGAGCTCGATGCCGATGGCTGTCACCAAGGGCCACGGAATCATGGTCCCGGTGCGAGCGTGAGCCCGAATCAGCCGCCCGAGGTCGAGGCCATCGACCCATTCCATCACGATCAGCCCTCGGCCCGCCTCGTCTCTCATGAAGTCGTAGACCTGAACGATGTTCGGGTGGTTCAGCTCCGAGGTGACCCGGGCCTCCTCGGCGAACATGCGCACGGTCTCTTCGTCTTCGGCGACCATGGGCAAGAGCCGCTTGATCGCGACGGTCCGGGAGAAGTCGCCCTGGCCGTGCATGCGGGCCATCCAAACGGTGGCCATCCCGCCCACCCCGGCCGGGGAGAGCAACTCGTAGGTGCGGCCGTGGGAGGACGGGGAGGACGGAGAGGAGGGGGACGATGGGGAGGGCAAGGAGAGGCTTTCGCTACTGAATGACGTCGACCGTCTGAGGCGCCCGCGTCCGGTAAGTGGCGTCGACGTGGTCCATCAGGTCGAGGAGGAAGGTCTCCATCTGAGCGCCCCCGGGCGTGCCCACAGGGGCGTCGGTGTAGAACGTGCCCTTCACGCACTCGGCGCCCGCGCATTCCCCGTCCGGGAAGACGAAGATCATCTTCTGCATGCGCTGCGATTCGGGGATCGTCGGCGCGATCATGAAGTTCCAGGTCAAGACGGCGACGTCGACGAGCTGCGTCGGGTCCATGCCATAGCCGTGCAGGAAGTAGATGACCGGGTAGTCGACGTCGGCGTATTCGTCGTCGTAGTAACCGGGGGGCAAGATGACGCTCACCGGTCCGCTGCGTCCGGTCGTCGGTGAGGTGAAGTCGAGGAGGATCTGATTGGGGTTGTCGCAGCCCGGGGCGGTGTCGCGGCACAGGCGATCGTCGACGCGGCGCCGGTCTCCGCCGGGCCACCGCTGACTCATCCACACCATCGGGGCGAGCACGCGGTTGATCACCTGGTCGGTCGCGCCCACGTGGGCGCCGTCACCGATGCCGATGCGGCCCGGGCTCGCGTCCGGGTCGCCGTAGCGCACCATGACGTTCTGCCCCGTGGACAGCCAGTCGATCTCGGTGAAGATGAAGTTCTCCGCCTCGTTGGGCCGCCCGTCGAGGTGGAAGGGCGAATGGCCATTGTGATAGCGCAGCGGCATACCCCGTGCGGAGAAGGCGCTGAATGAGTGGTTGGCCGCCGGGCCCGCCATGAAGAGGTCGCGGATGCCTCCGTCGCCGAAGACGTCGAGGTCCCGCAGTGCGCTCTCGTCGGCGTTGAGCACGATGTGTTTCGGTCCCCGATCGATCAGCCGGGCGAGACCGTGGGTGGTGGTCCAGCATCCGTCGCCTTCGCCGTTGTCGAAGCCGCCGGCGGTGAGCTGGGCCGTACTTGGGATCCCGTCGAGGCCGTCGTCGACGAAGGCTTCGCCGTCGCTCGCGTCGCAGCGGGCTCCATCGCGGAGGAAGTTCCCTTCGGTCCCCGTCGGATTGTACTGATAGTCGTAGTCGTCCTCCGCAGGGTCCGGGTTGGTGACCGCGTCGTAGCCGGCCTCGGCGGGGTTGCAGAGACGGTCCATGCCGCAGTCCTCGAAGGCTTCGCGGAAGTTGCGAATGACCGGCTCGCCGGGGTCGCGGACGCCATTGGCGTTTACGTCGACGGCGACGACGACGCCCATCGGGTAGTCGTTGCTTCCGGCGGGGTCCCAGACGCCGAGGTCGCGCTCGCCATCGACCGAGACCTCTGCGCCGTCGCAGAACGAGATCACCGGGTGAAGGCCCTCGGGGTTGTACTCGTCATCGAAGAAGCCTGTGCCCGCGCTCCCGTCGTAGGGGGGGATGGACACCGGGGTCGCGCAGCGCTCGGCGTTGCTGCGCATGCGCTCGGAGTCCGGGATGCCCGGGGGAAGCACGTTTGGTGGTGAGCCGTCCGCCGTCGCGTCGGTGTTCGGGTTGCCATACATCATCGAGATGTCGGTGAAGATGTTCGTATATTCCCGCCGGTCGAAGGCCGAGCCGTGACCGAGGCCGCCGATGTTCTCGTCGTACCACCAGTGCTCGTAGTCCTGAGACGTCTCGTGCATCCACTTCGCCGGCGGGGTGCGGCTCGTGCTCGCGGCGTTGCAGCTCCCCGGGTCTGCCGTGCGCTCGGCGTCGGTGCAGAACCCGCCCATGTGCTGATTGAGCATGTAGTCGGTGAGATAGGCCCAGTCCCACGCCGCCCCGAGGGGCGCCGCGAAGTCGAAGCGCTCGGCGTTCCGGTAGGCGATGACCCCGGTGCCGATGGCGCCCATCGAGGCCCCGAGGATCCCACGGTACATGAACTCGCGCGGGCGCGTCGTCCCGGCCGTCTCGCGAACCACCGCCTGGTAGGTGCCGAGGCGCGGAGCCTCGAAGCGGAAGAGCCCAGCGGCGCCGCTCGGGATGGCGACCACCGCTACGGGCACGATGCGTGGGGTCGTCACCCCCGGGCCGGTGTAGCTCATCTCGACGTGGCCGCGGTTGGCTCCATCCGGCAGGAGCGCCGAGTGGATGGGGATCGACATCGGCAGCTCGCGGCCGAAGCGCAGGTAGCCGGGGCCAAACGCGACCGCCGGGCCGAGGGCGCGGTAGCCCGTCGGGAGTTGATCCGCAGCGCAGGCGATGGTCACGTCGAAGGCGTCGACGTGGTAGGCGTCATCGCGGGACGCGCCTTCGGGGACGGCGACACCCGCTCCGGTGAGGGAGCCGGAAGCGACGGTGACCTCACCGCCCGGGCTCGCGTTGCCGCTCGCATCGCCATCGCAGGTCGGGAGGGCCGCATCGACGACCTGCACGTCGAAGGTGTCGGTCCTTTCCATGCCTTCGATGGTGACCGTCGCCGTGATGGTCGTCGTGCCGATGGCGACCGGGGTCACATCGAAGTAGGCCCGGCTCACGTCTGCGGGGAAGATGAGGGTCTCCGGCACGGTCGCGACGGCGGGGTCCGATGACGTGAGGTCGACGGTGAGGTCGTCGCAGACCCGGTCGACGGATAGTTCGGCGTAGGTATTGCGGCTGATGCCGACGGTGCTTCCGAGCTCAGTCAGAGCGAAGCGCAGGTCGGGGATGCGGCAGATGACGGGGCCAGGGCCCGTGTCGGCGTCGGCGCCTCCGTCGGTGGGCATCGCGTCATCGCCGCAGCCGGCGGCGGCCCCAACCAGGGCCCAGAGGATGAAGGCCGAAGAGAGTCGAATTGCCGAGTAAGGAAGGGGACGGTACCGCATGGGGCGGAGTATGGAGCGCCATCCGCTCGTGCTCAACCTGCCGCGTTGCTTTCCGCCACCATGGCGGTCACCTCGGCCCGGAGCACCTCGAGGAGCGGGTGCTGCCATCCTTCGCCGAGGGCCACGACGACGCTCTCGTAGTACCAGAGGGTCTGATCCTGGCTCGCGCTGAAGCGGTCGAAGATCGCCACTCCGATGCGCGCGAAATCCCGGCGAATGGACAGGGCATTGTGCAGCTTGTCGGCGACGCTGATGAGTTTGACCTCCGCGGGCTCTTCCCGGAGGCTAGCGATGTAAGCGCGTTTGCGCTCTTCCCACGGCGGCTTCGGTTGGCTGGTGGCGTCCGACAGGGCCTCGACCATGCGCCGCACCCGGGGCCCGAAGCGGGCTTCGAGGTCGGAGGCTTCGGCGTCGTGGATGTCCTCGAGGTAGTCGTGGAGGACCGCGGCGATCATTTGGTCTTCGTCGCCCCCGTGCTCGGCGACGAAGACCATCACCTGGAGCAGGTGCGTGACGTAGGGGATGCCGCTGCCCTTGCGCACCTTGTCGCGAAACGCGTCGGTCGCGAGGGCGATCGCCTCGTCGAGGCGCTTCGTATATTGAGCCTGGGCCACGGACGGGTGTGGCACCCGGCCCCGGCTGGGTCAAGATGCGGCGTCGGCGGCGTCATCCGGGCCGACCGAAAGGGGGCCGGGGATGGAGTTCGAGGGAGCGACGGCGGTGGTGACGGGGGGGGCGGGTGGTCTCGGCCGTGCGTTCTGTGAAGAGCTCGGGCGCCGCGGCGGCCGGGTGCTGCTGACCGACGTAGATGCCGAGGGCGCGGCGGAGACCGTGCGCCTCGTCGACGTTGCTGGCGGTGAGGCCCGATTCATCGAAGCGGACGTGCGCTCCGAGGAGCGCACGCGAGAGGTCGCCGAGGCGGCTGCCGATTGGCTGGGCTCGGTGGACCTCCTGGTGAACAACGCAGGGGTCGGTGTCGCCGGTCCCTTCGATCAGGTCACGTTGGATGACTGGCGCTACTGCGTCGACATCAACCTCTGGGGCGTCATCTATGGCTGCCACGCTTTCGTGCCGGCAATGAAGCGTCGCGGCCGGGGCTACATCATCAACGTCGCCTCGTCGGCGGGACTGCTCGCGCCCCCCGACATGGGCCCCTACAACGTCACCAAGGCCGGGGTGATCGCGCTCTCGGAGACGCTCTACGGTGAGCTCACGTCCCACGGCGTCAACGTCACCGCCCTCTGCCCGACCTTTTTCCGGACGAATATCCTCGAGGAGCCCCGCGGGGTTCATGACGATGCTGCGCGGCGTGTCGCCAACAAGCTGATGGACCGATCGAAGGTCCAGGCCCCGGACGTCGCCCGGGCGGCCCTCGCTGCGGTGCACGCCGGGGAGCTCTACTCAGTGCCGATGCGCGACGGGCGCATGTATTGGCGGCTCAAGCGGGCGTTGCCGGCGGGCTTTGCGGCGATCGTAGATCGAGTCGCGCGCAGTGGTTTGCTGAAGTGAGCGCGTGAGCGAGCTCAGCGGCGGATCTCGTCGAAGCCGAACGAGATCCTGATTTCGTTCGCCTCGCCGTTGTCGGACGGGCCAACCGAGGCGCCCCGGAGCCTCTCTTTGAGGCAGGTCTCGACCGCCGGGTAATGGTCGTTTCCGGCACGCCGGAAGCCGCTCAAGGCGCCATCGGCCGCCGCCTGGGCGATGATGGTGATGCCCCGATTCTCTTCCGGGTAGGGGAGGCGCGCGGGCCAGCATTCGCTCCAGGCCGCGTGGGTGTAGACCTGGCGACGTTCGGGGCGATGAGGGTATTGGCCACCGGAGACTCGAATCGACACCCGCGCCCGTCGGCGCATCGCCGGTTGCTTCGCAGCGCGTGCGCCCGGTGCGTCGTCCCTCGGCGCCGTCTCAGCTGCCCCCGAGGCCGTGTCTGCAGCCGTGTTGTCGCTCTCGGCTTCGGTCGCGCCGGGAGCGCCCGCCGCCGCCCTCGCCCGCTCCGCCGCCGGGTCCATCGGAGCCACCGGCGGTGCCGCCGGAATCGGCGTCACCGCCGCCGCTGGGGGATCGGCGATTGCCACCACCGCGGCCATCGGCGCCTCGGCGGCCCCGCGGTCTTCGGCGGTCTGCATGACGGTCGCGGTCCCTGCTATCCCCGCCAGGAGTGAGACCGCCACCATCGAGGGGATGAGCCAGCCATGTCGCCTCGCTGCACGTTTCGGCGCCTGCATGGGCTCGGTCGCCAGGCTCGGCCCCGGGTCGGGAGCCCGGCTCACCGGCGCCGCTTCGGTGGCGACCTGGGCGGGCACGTCTTCGGATGCGCGAGTCGTCGATTCGGCCGTCGACTGAGTTGCCGCTGAGGCTCGCGGGGGTGGCAAAGCCACCCCGGCCCCGGGCGTCGCCATCGTCGCCGCCATGCCCATCTCCGCGTTGGGCGCGGGGGTCGCGGTCTTCGGGGTGAACGCATCGAGGGCGGCGCTCATCTCCCCGGCGGATGCGAAGCGGTCGTTCTTGTCCTTTTCGAGGGCGCGCATGACGACGGCGGCGAGCTCCGGCGAGAGGTCCGGTCGCAGCTCGGTGATGGGCCGCGCGGTCTGGGTGAGGACCGCGACGAGGAGCGCGTTGTAGTTGCGCCCGGTGAACGGGGGCTCGCCGGTGAGGCACTCGTACATCACCGCGCCGAGGGAGTAGATGTCCGAGCGTTCGTCGAGGTCATCGCCCCGGGCCTGCTCCGACGACATGTAGAGGGGCGTTCCGATCACCAGCCCCGTCGCCGTGAGCTTGGCGGCGGAGTCTCCATCGAGGAGCTTGGCGATGCCGAAGTCGAGGAGCTTCACCTGCTCCCCGACGCCTGCGGCCTTCGTGATGAAGATGTTGTCGGGCTTGAGGTCCCGGTGAACGAGGCGCGCCGCGTGGGCGGCTTCGAGGCCCGCGAGGACCTCCCGGGCGAAACGTACGGCGTCGGCTTCGGACAGGGGCCCCCGAGCGATTCGGTCGGTGAGGGGCTCGCCCTCGAGGAGCTCCATGGCGATCCACACCGAACCGCTCTCTTCTTTGCCGAAGTCGAGGACCTGGACGATGTGCGGATGGTTCAGGTGACCGGACCGCTCCGCTTCGGCACGAAAGCGCGCCACCAGCGACGGGTCGCTCGAGAGCATCGGCAAGAGCACCTTGATCGCCACCCGGCGACCGAGGCTGGTCTGGGTTGCCGAATAGACGGCGCCCATGCCGCCCTGGCCGATCTTGTTGCCGAGTCGGTACCGGTCGCCGAGGACCTGTCCTTCGAGATCGCCGAGCCCCACCGCCATGGGCGCGAGGGTACTACGAAGGCGTGCTGAATAGAGAGCCGCCTGGGAACTCAGCCGGCGACGTTGGCGATGACCTTCTGGATCGCGATACCGACCCCGGTGAGGGATTCGCCGGCGATCAGCCCCGAGGCCAGGACGATGAGGAAACGCTCAGACCAGGTCTCGGCGTATTTCGTCACCAGGAGCGCCACGACCGCCCCGAAGAACATACTCATCGAGTTCCAGGCGGGGATGACGAAGGCGAGGCCCATGGCGGAGGGGCTCGGGGTCCACTGGGCGAGCTTCTTGGGCAGGGTCTTTTCGGCGATCGCGAGGGCGATGCCCACGCCGCCGGCGATGAAGATGGCGTTGATGGCGCCCTCGGGCATGGCGTCGATGCCGGTCATGAAGATCTCCGCGACGGCTTTCCAGGCGGCGACGGCCGGCGCGGGCCACTCCTCGGTGAGCAGCATGTTCTGGGGGTCGGGGATGATCAGCAGGTAGGCCCAGCAGCCGACCAGGGCACCCGAGAGGGCACCGAAGACCTGGGCAAAGCTCTGGAGCCGCGGGGACGCGCCGATCATCAGGCCGGTCTTCATGTCGTGGAGCAGGTCGGCGCACTGGCTCGCGGCCCCGCCGGTCACGTTGGCGGCCATGAGATTCGAGGTGGCGTCCCCCGGGGAGACGATCCCGAAGGTCAGCTGGGTGACCTTGCCCATCGCACCGACCGGCGTCACGCCGGTCTCGCCGGAGACCCTCGCTGCGACGATCGCGAGCAAGAAGGTCAAGAGCACGCCGAAGATCGCCGTCCACCAAGTGATGCCGAAGAACGCCATCTGTGCCGCCGTAGCGGCGACGAGGACGATGCCGAGGCCGGCCAGGAAATAGCTGCGCGGCACCTCGTCGGTCTCGTTGATCTTCTCGGCGTCGTCCGTCTCGGCGTCCCGACCGGTTCCGCGGATCGCCGCGAGGACCGAGCGCCACGAAAACGCGAAGCTGGTCAGCGATGCGCTCACCATCATCGAGACCCCTGGCCAGAGCAGCCACTTCATCGTCGTGCCGTACCAAGGAGCGTCGACGAGGACGGCGCCGTCGGCATCCGTGCCGATCGCGGCCCAACCGAGGCCGAGGATCCACGGGCCGAGGATGCCCCAGGAGATAATCGCGCCGAGCATCATCGACGCTGCGGCGCGCATGCCGATGATCGCGCCCACCGCTGCGAGAAGCATCGAGGGGTCGAGGGCGAAGGTGAGGTTCTTGAGGGTGATGGTTCGGGCCCCGGCCGCGGCGGCGGCGCCGGTCGCGGTGAGGGCGCCGGGCATCGCGGCTTTCGGGATGGGGATCAGCGTGACCAGGAGCTTCACGACCGCGGCGACGGCGGCCCCACCGAGGAGCATCTTCACCTGGGACATCGCGTCGCTGCCCCGGGCGTACATGCGCTTCACCGTCTCGGCGGTGGCGATACCGCTCGGGAAGGGCAGCGCGTCGACGATCAGCATCTGCCGCCGGAGCCCGATGGCGACGACGATGCCGCAGAGGGTGATGATGAAGGTCCAGACCGCGAGCACGCCCCAGGTGAACTGGTAGCCGGTGAGCATGGTGAGGGCGGGGATCGGGGCGACGAGGCCGGCCGACGAGATCGACGCGGCTGAAGACGCCGCCGTCTGGTTGATGTTGTTCTCGAGGATCCCGAACTCCTTCGAGTTCAGGACCAAGTGCAAGCTCTGCCAGAATCCGAAGCCGAGGAGCGCTGCGGTGATCGACATGTTGAAGCCCCAGCCGATCAAGAGGCCGCTGTAGACGTTGCAGAGCGAGAGCACGCCGCCGAGGATCATGCCCGTCACGATTGCGCGCACGGTCAGCTGAGCGGCCGTTGTATCGACCGGCGGGTATTGGCCGGTCGCCAGCGCCGAGAGGGTGTCGGACGGGTTCGCGCTCGCGGCGCTCTCTTCGGATGCCATGTCGCGGCCTAGCTACCGCGCCGGGCGATGAAGCGCAAAGAGGCCCCCCCTAGCCCCAGAGTGTTGGGGGCCCCAGGAGGCCTCCTCGCACGATCCCCCCACCGGGCCGGTCTTCTTCGAGCAAGAGGGCCCCGTCGAGGTCGAAGACCTCGGCCTCGCCTGTCAGCAGGAAGGCCGGAGCGATCGCCAGCGAGGTGCACACCATGCAGCCGACCATGACCCCGAGGCCACGCTCCCGAGCTTCACGGCAGAGGGCGAGGGCCTCGGTCACTCCCCCGGCCTTGTCGATCTTGACGTTGATGGCGCCGTAGCGATCGGCGCAACGGTCGAGGTCGGCGCGGGTATGGACCGCCTCGTCGGCTACGATGGTCAAGCCCGGGATGGTCAGCCCCCGCAGGCCGTCGTCGGCCGCCGCCGGTACCGGCTGTTCGATCATCGAGACCCCGAGGGCGGCGAGGGCGGGGCCGTCGCGACGAAGGCGGTCGACCGTCCACGCCTCGTTCGGGTCGACGAGGAGCCAGGCGCTCGGGGCGGCTCGTCGGACTGCCGCGACGCGGTCGAGGTCCAGGGCATCGCCTGCGAGCTTGAGCTTGAGGGGGCCCTCGGGCAGATCGGCGGCGAGGGCCAACGCGGCACGGCCTACCTCCTCCGGCGAGTCGACGCTGATCGTGCGCATCGTCGCGACGGGCCTCGGGGGCGGCACGCCGAGCACCTCCCAGGCGTTCTTTCCCGCTTCTCGCGCTTCCAGTTCGAGTAACGCGCAATCGACGGCGGCCCGGGCGGCCCCCGGGGGTAGCCTCTCGCCGAGGGACCGGCGGTCGAGGCCGCGGACGTCGAGGCCTCGTATCGCAGCGATGACGCCGTCGACGCTCTCTCCGTAGCGGACGTAGGGCACGGCCTCGCCGCGGCCCACGGCGTCGCTGGACCGACCCGCGGTGTCACTGCCGGGAGTACCTCGCCGGGCCGTGACCACGACGACCTCCGCACGCTCTTTGCTCCCCCGGGCGATGCGAAAGCTGCCTCGGATCGGCCACGACTCCCGGCGGGCCTCGAGCACTAGTCCCTCGGACGCCGGGCCTTCGGTCACGGGGCCGTCCGGCGACGTCCGATCGCCACCATCGACAGCCCCAAGGCGAGCCCTACCGCCAGGCCGACGCCGATGATCAGGGGGTCGTCGGTCGCGCCAGCCGCGCGCATGGCCACGGCGACCAAGCCGAAGAAAGCCAGCACGAAGCCCGAAAATCGCAGGCTGCGAATGCGCGTCGGCCCGCGCCGCCCCACGAGCAGAGACGCCGCGAGGAGCGCCCCGCCGAAGACCAACGCGCCGAGGTAGCCCTGGACCAACACCGGCGGACGATACCTCAAAGGCTCACCCAGGCGTAACGCAACAGCCTGCAGCGAATGCGTCCATGCAGGGGGAGCAGTCGCGGGCGGACCGAACCCTGCTGCACGTCGATGCCGTACCGTCTGAATGCGCGCACTGGCAGGAGCCCGTGTCGTCGCAATGCACGGTGTCCGTGCCGCAGGAGTACGAACAATATCCCGGCGTCGGTCCCGCTGTGCAGGCCATCGGAGGTTCGCAGACCGGCGGGGCTCCACACCCGCGCCGTGTACAGCGCTCGCTCGCGGCGCAGGTGTCGCCGCAGGCCAGGCAGTCGGTACGGGTCCCGAGGGGGGCCTCACATCCGTCCGCCGCATCGCCATTGCAGTCTCGGTAACCGTCACCGCAGTCCGTGACGAGGCAGGCGCCATCTCGACATTCGAGAATCCCGTGGAGGTCTCGGAAACACGGTGCGTCGCAGGCCCCGCAGCGATAGAGGTCGGTCTGGAGATCTGCGCAGGTACCGCCGCAGCTGTCGAGGCCATCGGGGCAATCGGACGTGCAGACGAAGCTCTCTCCCTCAGGCCCGCAGAGTGAGAGTCCGCTCGACGCGCAGTCGACATCGCAAGCGCCGCACGTTCCAGGACGGGCGAAGTCGGTTTCACAGCCAGTGGCCGGGTTCGAATCGCAGTTGGCGCGGTCCTCGCTGCATTCGAGCTTGCAGGACCCTTCGCCGCACGCCGCGGTCCCGCCGGTAGACGGGCACACGACCCCGCAGCCCCCGCAGTGCCCGGGGTCGGACAGGAGATCAAAATCCTCGTCGACGACCCCGTCGCAGTCGTCGTCGA
>QMMC01000117.1 GCA_003647065.1 Deltaproteobacteria bacterium
AGCACCCCGTCGTCGGTCCGGCCGAAGTCGATGATGCTGACCGAGTTCGGGTGGTTCAGGCGGCTGGACGCGCGGGCCTCGGTGTAGAATCGCGCGACCGTCTGCTCGTCGCCGAGAAGATGCGGATGGATGACCTTCACGGCGACGGTGCGACCGAGGGCCGTTTGCTCGGCGAGGTACACCCGCCCCATGCCGCCGACGCCAATCAGCTCTTGGAGCGTATAGGAGCCCCCGACCGTTCGGCCGACGAGGGGATCCTGTTGGGCGCTCGAAGACGACATGGCCGACCCGCATCGAACGCAGAATCGGTCCCCGTCGTTGCAGGGAGCGCCGCAGTGGTGACAGACTACGGTCACGATGGGCGTAGGTTATCCCATGGTCGACCCCATCCAAAGGGATGATGTCAGCGAGCCCGGCGAACTCGTCCGAAGCACCCGAGGGGATGCCGGCCGGGCGTTGGTCCTCGGTCTCAACGCCTGGGCGCTGCTCACCATCTTGCCGTTCTTCGTCGGCGGCCCACGCGAGGTCACCGCCCTCCTCTGGGCACTCATCCCGCTGCCTTTCCTCGCGGTAGGCGCAGCCCTTGTACCGTGGCATCGACAAATCGCAGCCTGGCTGCTCCTAGGGGCCTTCCCCACCTCGGTCGCGGGGGTCGTCGCCGCCATGGAAAACCTGACGCAGCACTCCCCCCACGGGACCGTGGGTCTGTCCATCGGTGCCCTCGGCCTCGTGGCCTTCGGCGCCGCCGCCGCCCACGCGGTGACCCGCCCGGTCCGCGTGCGAACGGCGACCTGGCGCCCCCTCGGGACCGTCTCACCGCTCGAAGAACCGAAGGTGCGACGGTGGGGCCGACGCCTCCTCGTCGGCGTCACCGGAGCCGGCGCCCTAGCCTTGGCCCTGATCGCTCCGAAGGCGGGGGACACGGCGTTCTTCGTCGCCGCCTGGGGAGACGCTGCCGACGAAGCCGCCACCCTGAGCGCCGTGGTCGGGGGCGCCCTCGGAGCATCGCTCCTGGCGCTCATCGTCGGGCCGGGCCTCAGAGCGAGCCGCCGGCGAGGGGTGACTCGAAGGCGCTCCCGGCGGCGCGTCGCAACCCTCCTCGGCCTCGCGGTACTCGCCCTCGCCCTCTACGTCTTCTACGCCCTCGAGCGCTGAGTCGAGCCCGAGCTGGGACCAGATCAGCGAGCGCCCTCATCGAAGCGCCGCATGCCCTCGAGGAGCAACCCCTCACTCGACTTGTCGATGACCCGCTGGCCGGCCTTGATGGAGGGGTCTAGGGTGAAGTCCCCCTCGACGAGGAGCAGCATCGCGTAGAAGGCGTCCTCGCCGCGGAGTTGACCATAGACCGCGTCCCAGATCATGCCCTCGTTGAAGAGGATACGCCCCTCTTGGGTGTCCGTGGTGATCGTGAGCTGGCCACTCTTGCGGCCGTTGGAGAGGATCTGAACGACGTCCGGTAGGCCCATCTCGCTGAGCGAGCCGCTCACTCCCCGGCCGGGGCCGCGGGATCTCTGACCGGCGGCCAAGACCTGCCGGGTCTTGGCGGCGACCACATCCCCCGACGCTGGCTTGACCAGGTAGTCGGCGGCGCCGATCTCGAACCCTCGGTTGACCGCGTCACGGTCACCCCGGCGCGTCACGAAGAGGAAGGGAACGTTCGATCCCGCTCCCCCTTGACGGAGCCTGAGGAGCAGCTCGAAACCGTCGATCGGCTGAAGCTCGACCTCGCCGACCACGGCGTCGATGCCCCCCTTCTGGACCCGCTCGTAGGCGTCGATCGCGCTGCGGGTGATCTCGACGGCGAAGCCGTGTTCCACGAAACGCAGCTCGAGGACCGCCGTCTCCTCCGGGTCCGGGTCGACGATCAGGACCGTCGGCCGATCGCTCAGGAGTTTGTTCTTGAGGTCCTCGCCGAGGACGACGCGCTTCAAGAGGTCGATGAGGTTTCCGTCGAAAAACTGGTCGCGGTACTTCTCCAGAGCCTCGACCGCTTCCTTCGGCTCGAGGATCTTGCGGTACGGGTTCTTGGCGTGAGCGGTGAGGTCGCAGTAGGTCTCGACGATCGCGAGGATGCGGGCCGCCATGGGCACATCCTTGCCGCTCAACTTGTCGGGAAACCCCTTGCCGTCAGGGCGCTCGTAGAGGTGAGTGAGGGCCGCGATCGTCGTCTTCGAGAGTTGAACCGACTCGAAGAAGCGCAGGGGCGTCTGGTAGGTCTTCTGGGCCTGAATACGATGGCCTTCGTACTGGGCGACGTTCAGCGGCGTCAGGTGATAGCTGGCCCCCTTGCCGATGTCGTGGATCTGAGCGGCCACCGCAATACCAAAGCACTCGTCCTCGGGAAGCCCCATGCGCTCGGAGATCTGCTGAGCGAGGCGCGCCACCTGTGCCGAATGACCGCGGAGCTCGGCACGGCTCTGCTCGAGGAGCGCGACGAGCACATTGAGCGTGTCGAGGTAGCTGGGATAGGAGACGCTGGCCACCGGTGCGGCGGCGGGGGCCGGCTCTGGGGCCAGGGGGGCCGGGGCGGGCGAGGCGGTGCCGCCGGGGATCCCGGGGACATCGGGCGCCTCGATGGTCAACGGCGACTTCTTGGGCCGGGGAGCTGGCGCCGCCTCGCGGGGTTTGACCGGGGTGAGGTCGGGGACGGAGATCCCGTAGTTGGCGGCGGGGCTCGGCCGGCGCCGACGCGTGCTGCGGATCCCCGGGTCGGCGCTCGAGGAAAGCGCCGTCATCGGATCACCGGCCCCACCGAACTCGGCGGCCGAGTAGTTGTTCCCGAGGGACAGGCTCCGGCCCATCGCCGGGAAGCGCGCCGCGAGCTCGACGAAGGCCCCACGGTTGCCGTCGTAGTGCTTCTGGATGAGCGCGCGGATCGTCGCCGGCCGCGCAACGTACACGGCGACGTTGCGCACCTTGCTCACCATCTGCACCTGCTTGACGATGTCGTACTCCCCGGGCGCCGCGGCGACGACGGAGATTGCGTTCTTCCCTTCGTCATAGAGGATGGGAAATACGAGCATCGTATCGGCGAGCTTGCGGGGGATGAGCCGGAGCAGGCTGCGCGCGACGGAGACCTTCGCGAGCTTGGGCGTCGTGACGAACCGAGTCTGATAGATGTTGGCGAGGTACTTGAGCAGGTCGCCTTCGGTGATCGCCCCGACCTCGATAATCGCGTCCTCGCAGCGCGCCTCGATCTGCTGCGCATGCTGGATCGCCCGCTCCTCCTGCATGACGTCGATCAGGTTCTCGGCGACGAGACGCTTCAGGAGTTGCGCCCCAGGGGGCGGCCGATTTGCAGGGGGGTGCGCTGCCACGTCGGCATTTTAGACAGATCGCGCCTCGATAGTCAGCGTCATTGCCAGCGTCATTGCCAGGAGGGCTCCCCGGCGCCTAAATTGCCGACTCGATGACGACGAGATTCCTGGCTCTGACGGTCTGCCTGCTCAGCTGCGCCCTCGCCTGCGGTGGCGGGGGCTACGAGGCGGGGGTCTACGAAGACTCCGAAGCCCGGTACCGAATGGACGACCCCGGGGCTGGCTGGAGCCAGGTCGACGTCGCCGGCGAGAACGACATGGCGTTTTCGAACGGCGACCTCGCCGCCGTGATCCAGGTCAACGCCACCTGCGAGCCCCGGACCGATGCCCCCCTGTCGGCTCTCCGCAACCACCTGCTCATCGGCTGGACCGAACGCGAGGTCGAGTCCGAAGAGGTGGTCCCGATGGACGACCGGGAAGCCCTCATCACCCACCTCGTCGCCAAGCTCGACGGCGTCCCCCGGGAGCTCGTGCTCACCGTGCTCAAGAAGGACGGATGCATCTACGATTTCGCCCTCATCGCCCCCCCCGACGATCGCTTCACCCAGGCCCGCGCGGTCTACGACCGGCTGCTGGGCACGTTTTCGACGGGGGACTGAGTCGCAGCGTGGCGGGGCGCAGCTAGCCGGCTAAAGAAACTTCACGCCCTGGGCCAGGGGTAGCTCCCCGCCCCAGTTCACGGTGCAGGTCTGGCGACGCATGTAGGCCTTCCAGGCGTCGGACCCGGACTCGCGACCGCCGCCGGTTTCCTTCTCGCCACCGAAGGCCCCGCCTATCTCGGCGCCGCTGGTGCCGATGTTGACGTTGGCGATGCCGCAGTCGGAACCGATGGCCGAGAGGAAGCGCTCGGCGGCGCGCATCGACTCGGTGAAGATGGCGCTCGAGAGCCCCTGGGAGACGGCGTTCTGGCAGGCGATGGCCTCGTCGAGGCTCGCGACTTCGAAGAGGTAGAGGATCGGGGCGAAGGTCTCCTCCCAAGCGATCGGAAAGTCGTCCTGCCACGGGGCTTTGATGAGCGTGGGCGCGACGAAGTAGCCCGTCCCGTCGCGCACAGCCCCCCCCGAGAGCACCTCCCCGCCCTGGGCCTTCGCCGCTTCGATGGCCGCCTCGTAAGCACGGACGGCGTCCTCGCTCGAGAGGGGGCCCATCAACGTGCCGTCGGCGAGGGGATCACCGATGGGCACGGACTCGTACGCCCGGACAAGCCTTTCCCGGAGCTCGGGAGCGATGCCCCGCTGAGCGAAGATGCGCCGGGTGCTGGTGCACCGTTGGCCCGCGGTGCCGACGGCACCAAAGGTGATGGCGCGGACCGCGAGGTCGAGGTCCGCATCGTCGAGGACGATGATCGCGTTGTTTCCCCCGAGCTCGAGGAGGCTGCGCCCGAGGCGCCCCGCGACCCGGGCGGCGACCTCCTTGCCTACCGGGATGGACCCCGTGAAAGACACCAACGGCAGCTTCGGGTCGTCCGTGATGAAGGCGCCGACGTCAGCGCCGCCGAGGACGAGCTGGAAGATCCCGACGGCGCCGTGTTTGTCCTCGACCTCGCGACAGATGGCGTGCACGGCGAGGCTCGTCAGGGGAGTCGTCGGCGACGGCTTCCAGATGCACGCATCGCCGCACACCGCCGCGAGGGCCGCGTTCCAGGCCCAGACGGCGACGGGGAAGTTGAAGGCGGTGATGATCCCGATGGGCCCGAGAGGATGCCACTGCTCCATCATGCGATGGCGCGGACGCTCGGACGCGATGGTGAGGCCGTAGAGCTGACGGCTGAGGCCCACGGCGAAATCGCAGATGTCGATCATCTCCTGGACCTCGCCGTGGCCCTCGCTGCGGATCTTGCCCATCTCGAGGGAGACCAGGTCGCCGAGGGGCTCTTTGAACTCCCGAAGCTTCACACCGAGGTCCCGGATGAGCTCGCCCCGCTGCGGCGCTGGGCGCATGCGAAAGCGCTCCCAGGCGTCCGCAGCGTCATCGACAGCCCGGCGATACTCGGCCTCGGTGTGGGTCGCCACCGAGGCGAGGACCTCACCGGTCGTCGGGTCGAGAGTCGAGACCGGGGCCCCGGTCGCCCCGAGCCACGGCGGGTCGACCCGGCCGTCTGCGTCCACCTCGATGCCAAATCGACCGAGGAGCGCGGATGCCCGCTCAGACCTTTTCGCTTGCGTCATGGGGGCGGAGTATAGGGATTCGGGTGAACACCTTCGACCCACAGCGGTCCGCCGATGATGCATTTATCGCGGCGGTGCGCGCATTGCCGGCCGCCGCCGCCGAAACCGCCCCGGCTTCGGCGACCTCCCTGCTCGGTGGCGCCGGGACCCTGACCGTCGGGGAGGCCCGGAAGCTCTTCGAGGCCCAGGTGACGAGCCGGCACCTCGACTTCGCCGCCCGCAGCCTCCGGGCCGAGGGAGTGGGGTACTACACCATCGGCTCCGCCGGCCACGAGGGCAACGCGGCGGTGGCCGCCGCCCTTCGTCCTACCGACCCCGCGCTGCTGCACTATCGCTCGGGGGCCTTCTTCGTCGCCCGGGCGCAGCAACACGGCGGGGTCGACGCTGTCCGCGACGTGCTCCTCGGGGTGGTCGCGGCGCGCGACGAACCGATGGCCGGCGGGCGCCACAAGGTCTTCGGCAGCCGGCCCCTCAACATTGTGCCCCAGACCTCCACCATCGCGTCCCACTTGCCCCGGGCCCTGGGCCTCGCCCTCGCCCTCGAACGGCGGCGCCGCGTCCCGGTCGGCCCGGACGCGGCCCCCTACCCGGATGACGCCATCGTCGTCTGCACCTTCGGGGATGCATCCGCCAACCACTCGACGGCAGCGGGGACGGTCAACGCGGCTCTGCACACCTCACACCAGGGCCTGCCCGTGCCCTTGCTCTTCGTCTGCGAAGACAACGGCCTCGGCATCAGCGTGCCCACCCCGGCGGGGTGGATAGCGAAGGCCTTCGGTGAGCGCCCTGGTCTGCACTACGTGGCGGCCGACGGCTGTGACCTGCGTGACGCGTACGAAACCGCGACCGAGGCCGTGCACTACGTACGCACTCGCCGGCGCCCCGCATTCATCCACCTGTCGACGGTCCGACTCCTGGGTCATGCAGGCTCGGACATCGAACTCGCCTATCGGAGCGCGCGGCAGATCCGCGAAACCGAAGCACGCGACCCTTTGATTCAGAGCGCACGCCTGCTCATCGAAGGACGCGCCATGACCCGCGACGAGGTCCTCCGGGCCTACGAGAGAATCCGCCGCCAGGTCGACGATACCGCCCACGATGTCGCGACGAGGCGAGGCCTCGGGAGCGCCGCCGAGGTGATGGCGCCGATCACCCCCGGTGACCCGGCTGAGTGGTCCGTCGACGCAGCGGCATTGGCCCCCGCCCAGCAGCGGACGGCTTTGCTCGGCGAAACACTCCCCGAAGACCGGGGCCCCCTCACCCTCGCCGAGTCCCTCAACGCCGCCCTCGGCGACCTCCTCGCTCGGTACCCCGAGTTGCTGATCTTCGGTGAAGATGTCGGCAAGAAGGGCGGCGTCTACGGCGTGACCCGCGGGCTCCAGAAGAAAGCCGGGGTCGCCCGGGTCTTCGACAGCCTCCTCGACGAGCAGAGCATCCTCGGCGTGGCCCTCGGCGCCGGCCTCGCGGGCTACCTGCCCGTGCCCGAGATTCAGTACCTCGCGTACCTGCACAACGCGATCGATCAATTGCGCGGTGAAGCCTCGTCGCTCTCGTTCTTTTCCGAGGGCGCCTACCAAAACCCGTTGGTCCTCCGGATAGCTGGGTACGCCTACCAGAAGGGCTTCGGGGGCCACTTTCACAACGACAACGCCGTCGCTTCACTCCGAGACATTCCGGGGCTCATCATCGCGTCCCCCGCCCTCCCCGACGACGCCGCAGCGATGCTACGCACCTCGGTCGCCGCCGCGAAGACCGGCGCCGTCGTCGTCTTCCTCGAACCCATCGCCCTCTATCACACCCGCGATCTTCATGAAGCCGGTGACCGGGGCTGGCTCGCGGCCTACGACCCACGCAGTTCCGCGCCCGTGGGCCGGGCCCGCGTGCACGGCGAAGGCCACGACGTACTGCTCGTGAGCTTCGCCAACGGACTGCGCATGAGCCTGCGGGCTGCCCGACGTCTCGAAAAAGAGGGCATCACCACCCGTGTCCTGGACCTCCGTTGGCTGGCCCCGCTACCCATGGACGACATCGTCCGAGAGGCCCGGGCCATCGGCCGGGTCCTCGTCGTCGATGAAACCCGGAAAAGCGGCGGCATCGCCGAAGCCGTCATCACCGGCCTCGTCGACGCCGGCTACGACGGAGCGATGGCCCGGGTCACCAGCCTCGACAGCTTCATCCCCCTCGGCCCTGCAGCAGACCACGTGCTCTTGAACGAAGATCAGGTCCTGGTCGCAGCCCGGGAGTTGGTCCAGCGAGGGTGAGACCGGACCGGGGGATCGCTTCTCCGTGGTTTCCCGACCGAGAAGCCCTCGCCCCCATCGACAGCGCCCCACCCCGGCATTACCTTCCGCCGACTATGACTCTCAAGGCAACCATCCTCGACGATCTCAAGAAGGCCATGCTCGCGAAAGACGTACTGACCCGCGATACCCTGCGCATGGTCAAGGCCGAGCTCATGAACCTCGAGATCGCCGAGAACCGGGACGCCACCGACGAAGACGTGCTCACGGTCCTCGCCCGGGCGGTCAAGACGCGCACCGACTCCATCGCCCAATACGAAGAGGGCGGCCGGCCCGACGCCGCCGAGGCCGAGCGCCAGGAGATCACCGTCGTCGAGCGCTACCTGCCGAAGAAGCTCGACGAAGCCGCGCTCCGCGCTGCCGTCGAAGGCCTGATCTCCGAGCTTGGCCTCAGCGGCAAAAAGGACATGGGCCGCGTGATGAAAGAGCTCAAGTCCCGCCACGGCGCCGCCATCGACGGCCGCACCGCGAGCAAGCTCGCCGGCGAACTGCTGGGCTGACCGCCGGGCTGCCTAACTTAGCCCTGCGCAGAGGGTCGTCAGCGCCGTCTCGTTGTTGTCTTCGAGGCACTCGTTGAAGGCGCCGGGGCCGTCGACTTCGGCGACGATCTCGATGGTCACGTCTTGGGCGTCGGCGGGGACCGGGTCCCAGCTCACCTCGACGACTTCGCTCGCGCCGGGGAGCAGCACGGCGGTGGTGGCGGTCGTGCCGATGGCCCGCTCGGTGCCGTCGGCGAGGCGTTGGTAAAAGCGCACCTCGGCGCCGGGGGCCACGCCGACGGCACCGCGGTTGGTGACCACGGCCCGGAGGGTCATCGCCGACGGGCACCGGACTAGGTTCGCAGCGAGGTCGCTCACCACGAGGTCCGGTGCGCCGTTCGCCACCTCGAGCTCGGCGTTGACCCGGTAGCTGTTGAGGGGTGCGGCGGCCGGGAAGCCGTGGCTCGCGTGTTCGTTCCGCGGAATACGCCCGTGCACGTTCTCGGCGCCATCGCAGACCGAGTCGCGGCCGTCACAGACGTTGGTGACGTGGTAGCCATGCTGGTTCCAGATCGCCCGGGTGGGCACCCAGTTGTCGAGGCGGTCACGGTAGACGCGTACCCCGGTGGTCGTCTCGTAACCGGGGTACGTATCGACGCAGGCCTGGGCGTAGGGCCGGCAAGCGCTGGTGGTTCCGAGCAGGTCGTTGCTCACGACGACGAACTCGGCCTTGCCGTCTCCGTTGAGGTCCGCGACGACGGGATACTCGGTCGCGGTGCACGACGTATTCGGCACCTCGAAGCGCACCGAACTGCCGCCCGCCCCGTCGCCGGCCCCGTCGTAGACCCGGGCGTAGCACTCGTCCCCGTAGAGCACCTCGGCTTGCCCGTCGCCGTCGAAGTCGAAGACGCTCGAGCCGGTGAAGTTCGATGAGAAGTCGCGGGACGCGGCGCGCCAGAGCAGGCTGATGGTGTAGTCCGGGGCCGGACCGATGTCGTAAACGCTGAGGGAGTCGCTTCCGGCTACGGCGACCTCCGGGCGACCGTCGCCGTCGAGGTCCGCGACCGTGGGCGGTCCGCCGCGGCCGGGGAAGCTCACCTCGCTGGTGGTGAATCGATTGCCGTCGCGGTCGAAGATTCGCAGGGTGCCGTTGCTCACCACCACCACCTCGGGTGCGCCATCGAGGTCGACGTCGGTGACCGCGGGCCAGCCATCCGCAAAGGCACGGGCCGCGACGCCAGCGGCCCAGAAGTCGGTCCCGTCAGCCCGATAGGCCATGTTGCCGCCGATGAGTTCGAGGTCTCCATCGCCGTCGAGGTCGTGGGCAACGGTGATGGGTCCGAAGTTGCCGTTGCCCGTCGCCCCCGGGCGCTCCCAGAGCAAGCGGCCGTCGGCGTCGAAGACCGTGAAACCGGCGTAGACCTCCGCGCGCCCGTCGTTGTCGAGGTCGGCGATGCCGGGCGCGCCCACCATCATGAACACGTCCACCGGGTCACCGGCGGCGTCGGTGCCGAACGTCGGGATGCGCGTGCCGTCCGCCTGGTAGCCGTAGATTCCGCGGGCATTGTCGACGCCTCGGGCCGCGGCGACGACGATGGTGAGATCACCGTCCCCGTTTAGGTCTGCGACCGCTGGGGACACCCCGGGGGTGTGCCGCACGTCGTCGGGACTCGTACACCAAAGCTCCCGGGGCCCGCCTTCGCAGTCCCCGGCACCTGAAAGCGCACAGATGATTCCCCCAACGCCGGGGCCCCCGGGCACGAAGTCGGTCACGGGCACGATGACGTCACTCGCCCCATCACCGTCGAGGTCGATGATCGCCGGGCTCGCGAGGACGAGGTCGAAGGCCGGGTATTCGCTCGACCCCTCCCACTTCCAGGCGAGGACCGGCTCGAAGGTGCCCGAGGACTCGACGGTGCACGACGTGTCGCTCGGGATTGGCAGGCAGCGCAGCAGGCTCGGGTCGCACTGCTGCCCCGCGGGGCAGCGGCGATTCACGCAGGTAAGCCCGCCGGTCGGCGAGCAGTCCGCACCGGGGGCCACGCAAGCGCCGAGGTAGCAGACGTTGCCGGAGTCACAGCACGCACCGGCGCAGCGCGCCTCGGCGCCGCAGTCGATGTCGCAGAGCCCGCCCTCGCAGACGAACCCCGTCGGGCACGGACGGGTATCGCCGCATCGGTCGCCGACCGGCGAGCCGGCGTCCGCCGGACCCGTATCGACGGATGAATCACCGACCGCGCTGTCGGGCCGCGCGACGCACATGCCATCGATGCACTGTTCGGACGCGGCACAGTCCGCCGTCGAGGCGCAGGTGTCTCCGCCTCCGCCCCCGCCGTCGTCACCGCAACCCGAGGCGAGTCCCGAAAAACCGAAGAACACCGAGAAGAGAAGGATGCGTGCCATGAGCGAGGGTCCCACCGGGGCGGCGAGAGGGTCAATCGGGCAGAACTACGACGCGGGTTTACGACCCGCTGACGTCGTGGCCGACGCAGTCGCTCAGGGCCGCGAGGAACACGGGCCACTCGGAAGGCGACTCGAGTTGGTAGGCGTGCACCGAGCAGCCCGCAGCGGGAAAGCGCAGGAGACCTGCGGTGAGCATGGGGCGCAGATGGATGCGCGGCGTGACCGTGACCTTGCCCTCGCGATCCGTCACGGAGAGGCCGAGGGCGTTCACCCGGAGGGAACGCGGCAAGCGCAGGCGGAGCTCTCTGCGGGCGACCCAGGAAGCGACCCCGAGGATCCCCACCACCAGGGCCGCGACGGGAACGAGGCCACGCATGACGAGCGGAACCGCCAGGACGACGCCGATGATGCCGGGCAAGGCCCAGGCGAAGGAGGGGCGCCGCAGACGAATCTCGACGGCCGGGATGGAACCCGGCCGGACCTCCCGCCGAGGACCCTCGGCATCGCCCACCGCCATCCCGGTGATCTGATGCAGGCGGTCCTGGAGCACGCGGAGGTCTTGGCGCCGATGCGTCGAGAGGGTGAGTGTGACCCGCCCGGCCTCGTCGAAGATCAACCTTCCCCGGCGTCGATCGAGGACCAAGCGAAGCTTGGTGAATGGCACCCGCTCGGTGCGGCCTTCGCTGCGCACCACCACGGCGCCGCCGCCCACCGATACCCGAGAGCCGCGGCGGTCCCGCGGGAAGGTCAGCAGAACGGGAACCGCTGGCGCCGCGAAGAGTAGGAGGCCAAAGGCCACGAGGAGGGCGACCCACCCGCCAACGCTTCGAGCGACGACGTAGGAAGCGAGAAGACCGAGCACCACGGTGGTCCCCGCGGCGACGACCCGAACCCAGTACTCGACCGACGGGCGCAGGACGATCTCGAGAGAGGGTCCAGCGTTGGGGCGGATTCGGTAGGGAGAGATCATCGGGGCGTTCGATCGCCAGTTGCTAGTTGCCCTCGCCATAGACGGTCGTCTTGCGAGGGTCGTGCCGACCGCTTCTCCCAACACTTAACCAGCCAGGCCGCTTCCGCCGACGAAAAAACGTGCACCGCGACCCGGGTGCGGTGCATCGGTGGCGATTCCTGGGCGATTCTTGGGCGATTCCTGCGTCGCCCGCTCCGCGCGGGCCCTACTCAGGGAACCGGCGCCGGCGCGACCACCACCCGCACGTGGTTCGACTGCACCCAGGGGCGCTCGTGGATCAACATGTCGCCGCGGCCATCGAGGAAGGGCCGGGTGTGCTCCGGCACGATGAAGACCTCGGCCCGATAGCTGCCCGCTTCGGTGGCGACGTATTCGAGGGTGGCGCCATCGCCAGCAGCCACTTCGACGGCCCCGGCCGGTGCCGAGCGCAGGATGCGCATGCGGATCGACGGTGCCGGGTCCTGGGGGTGGTCCGCCGGGAGCGACGGCCGAGTCACCCGGAGCGTCGCCCCGACCGGAGCGTCGTCGCCCATCTCGAAGGTCGCCGCATCGAGAGCCGCGTGGAAGTCGAAGCCGACGGGGCTCCCGAAGGCTTCATAGGCCACATAGAGGCGCCCACGCTCGAGAGCGTCGTGGATCGAGTCCGGCGTGAGGTCCCCGTCGATGAGCAAATGATTACTGAACCAGCGCATCATCCGGCGGTAGCTATCGACGCGCTCACCGTCGTTCATAATCTGCGAAAAGGCGTTCTGATGGGCGTCGGTCCCGGCGACGCCCACGATGTCCTGGCCGTCGGCGATCAGGCCATCCCAGCGGAGGCCGTAGGCGTCGCTGACCTCGAAGAACGAGAGGAAGAGCAGGTCTGGGGCGAGGCTCCGGCGCCGGTCGAGGAAGATCAGGGTCTCGGCGATGTAGTCCGCGCCGTTCAGGCCGAGCAGGTTTTCCCGGGTGCGCGGGTCGAGGCTCGCGTGGAGGTTGAAGATCTCGATGCCGTCGAGGCCCATCGCCCCGAGCTCGGCGACTGAATCCTCTTCCGGGTGATTCTTGAGCACCAGGGCCCCGGCCTCGCGGAAGGCGTCCGAGGCTTCCGCCCCGACCGCGTCATAGGCCTCGTTCAGGGCGTCGGCGTCGGCGCCGACCAGCACGTGGCGGCGCAACCCGACGGGCATGAGCTCGTTCTCCGAGCCGAGGGTGAGCATCACCTGGTGACCATCGCCCGGGCAGGTGATGAGGCTGGCGATGACGGCGCCGCTCTCATCGCGGATCAATTCATCGCCGGGCTGGGCCGAGAGCAGCTCTTCGAAGGGCAGCTCGTTGACGTAGGGCGCGTGGTCCGTGAGCATCGCGACGTCGATGTGAGCCGCGCAAAGCCCATACCGAAACTGCTCCAAGCACTCCGCAGAGGCAACACCTGTCGCCTCTTCGAGGGTGTCCTGGCCGTCGCAGGCGTCGTGGGACAGGGGGGAATGTAGGTGAATGATGGATCGGGCGACGGTGTAACCCCGTCGGTCCGTGCCGAGGTCCGCGCTCGCGGGCAGCTCGTGGGGGTAGAGCGGGCCCGTATCGCGAGCGGCGCCGTCGTAGGCGCTGTCGACCGCACCGGAGTCGACGATGCCCGAATCACTCGACCCGGAATCCGCCGTGCCGCCATCGTCGCCGCATCCCAGCGGCAGCGTCAGGACCAAGAGCGATAGAACCAAGAATGCCGAACTCCTCATGGCGGGACCGTAGCCCGTCGACGTCGTAAACGCCCGTCGGCGGGTGCGGACCGCCCAGCTTGGCGCGGGCCCCTGACATCAATGTCACGATCGCGACAGGCCTGTCTCCATTCGAGGGGCGATCCCTTGTGGTTCAGAAATTGCTTCTTAGTTTGAAACCCAGGTGAGCCCGCACGCCCGCACGTCGAACTACATCCTCTTCTCCGATGTCCATCTCGGAGCGGATCTGGTTCAGCACGTGCGCCCGTGGACGCGGAAGCGGCTTCGGAAGATCGCCGAAGTAGACCGAGATCTCTCGGCGATGCTCGACCACTACCGCGAAAATGCGGACCCGGACCGCCCCTGGCGCCTCATCATCGCCGGAGACCTGGTCGATTTCATCGGCATGAGCATCGCGCCTCCAGATGCCGAGGACGGCGCCACATCGGCGGCAAACCTGCTGCTCACGGCCGAAGAGCGCGAACACGGCCTGGGCAGCACCGCGGAGCACGCCGTGCTCAAGATGCGCGCCGTCGCCCGCCGTCACTCGGGGGTCTTCGACCGCCTCGCGGCCTTCGTCGCCGATGGCCACTCGGTCGCCCTGGTGCGCGGCAACCACGACGTCGAATTCCACTGGGAAGCCGCCCGGGACGCCCTCGTCGAGGCGATCACCGACCGGGCCCCGGACGGGACCGACCGGGCCGTTCTGGCCAAGCGAATCACCGTTTACCCATGGTTTTACTATGAGGAGGGGCTCCTCTACGTCGAACACGGCCACCAGTTCGACGCGATGTGTAGCTATCACCACGTCTTGAACCCGGTCTCCCCCTTGGACCCGAAGCGCATCTCCTGGTCCTTCGCCGACCTCCTCCTCCGCTACGTCGTGCGGCCGACGCCGGGGCTGCACTCCCACGGCCATGAGGACATGGGCTTCGTCGATTACCTCCGCGTGGCCTGGTCCTTCGGCCCCGGCGGCGCCGTGGGCCTCGCCGTGCGCTACCTAACCGCGACGGGCCGGGCCCTCCGGCGCTGGCGCGCCCACCTCGGGGTGACAGCCCAGGCCCTCCGGGCCGAGCACGAGCGCCGCATGGAGGCCCTCGCCAGTCGACACCACGTGGGCATCGGCGTCGTCCGCTCTCTCGCGGCCCTCTGGCCTACCCCGGTGACCCGCGGGGGGTTCGCCGTCCTGCGCAGCATGTTCCTGGACCGAATCGCCTTCATCCTCCTGGCGGGGCTGCTCTCGATTCTCGCACTGATCTTCCTCCCGCTGCTCTGGGGTGCCGGGACGACCGTCGCACTCTTCTTGGCGCTCCTCGCCGTGACCCAGGTCACCGAGCGCTTCCGCGGCCCAGACCTCGACCCCGCCGAGACCATGCGCGCCGCAGCCCGGCACATCGCCAACATCCTGCCCACCCGCTACGTCGTGATGGGCCATACGCACCAGCCGAAGATGATCGACGTGGGCAACGACGCGACCTACGTGAACCTCGGCAACTGGGGCAGCGACGAGCTCGACGACAAGCTCGGCGCCAGCCGAACGCACCTGGTCCTCCGGTGGCTCGATGGAGAGCTCGAGACCGAATTCCTACGCTGGGTCCCCGGCCTGGGCCCGGAGCTGGTCGCGGTCGAGCTCGAATCCCCGGACGGGACGCTGGTCGCCCCAACCTTCCTCGACGCGGCCCCGAACGGCTGAGAGCGGATGATGGCTGGCTAGTTCGGCCAGACGCCGATGTAGATGACGCCTTCGGCGTTCGTGACGTCGCAGTCGCTCATCACCGGAGGATCCGAGCGGAACGTGAGCACGCACGCCGCGGGGTCGGTCGAAATACGGATGCGACCGAGGCCACCGGCGCCGCCGCGGCCTCCACCGCTGCCCCCGGTCCCCCCCGAAGCATCGACCTCGCCGCTGAGGGTCATCGTCGGAGCCGCGAGGAAGATCGCGCCGCCGGAACCGCCTCCTCCGCCGCCGGTCGAACCTTGAGCAATCCCGCCGTCGCCACCCATCGCGAGAATCTGACCGGTCAACCCGAGGTTCATCGACGTGAGCGAGGTGAGCCGAATGGCTCCTCCTCCCCCGCCGCCGCCGCTGGACCGGCCTACGCCACCATAACTACCGCTGCCCCCGCCGCCGCCGGACCCGGTAGTGAAAGTGGTCGCAATGGCGAGGTCGAGGATGGCGGCCATACCGATCGACCCCCCGCCGCCGCCGTCGTAATCGCAGCAGCCGAAGGCGCTGCCGTTGGTGCCGCTGTAGGGGGGAAATCCGGGTTCGCCGCCCGCGCGGGAGAGCAAACCGCCAGTGCCACCGGAGCCACTGCCACCTGCCCCGAAGCTGTCGCCGCCCCCGGCGCCGCCGGCCTGACCGCCGCCGCCGCCGCCGTCGCCGCCCCCGGCCCCTTCACCGCCACCGAGAGATCCGCCTTCACCGCAGGTGCCGACCCCCGGCAGACCGGGGGAGCCGAGGCCGCCCCGCCCCCCGCCCCAACAGCCTGCTGGATCACCAACACGGCCAGCGATCGTCGTTCCGGTCGCCCCCCCTTCTCCGGCGCCGAGGCCACCGCCCAGGCCGCCAGCGCCGCCAGCGCCGCCGCTGACGTCGATGGTCCCGTCGATGACGATCGCCCCCTGGGCATAGAGCTGGAGCACCCCCGTCGAGTCGGTCGTGATGACCACTCCAGCGGGCACGTTGATGGTCGTATATTCGTAAACACCAGCCGGGAGGACCATGCTCGCGGTCGGCTCGAAGGCCCCGTCCGTGCCGTCACTGCCAAAGTCGTACGCGATGCAGTCGGAGTCGACGCAGAGCGGCAAGGACCCCGGACAGACCGAGCCGCAACGGCCGCAGTTGTCAGCGTCCGTCGCCACATCTGCCTCGCAGCCGTTGACCGCGTCGCCGTCACAGTCGCCGAAACCAACGTCACAGGCGATGGTGCAGGCACCCGCCACGCACGCCGGGCTGCCGTTGTCCGCGGTGTCGCAACGCACCCCGCAGCCGCCGCAGTTCCGCGGGTCGTCACCGACCGAAAGCTCGCAGCCGTTCGTCGGGCTGCCGTCGCAGTCCATGAAGCCCGTCGGGCAATCCCCGGAGTCCGTCGCCGCGTCCAT
>QMMC01000118.1 GCA_003647065.1 Deltaproteobacteria bacterium
AAGAGAACGTTCAGGCCAACTATGGCCTCGCTGCGCGGCCTCTGTACCGTGAGGGCGCGGGGTGTTCCGCGTTTTCCATCTCCTTCCTCGACCTCGGGAACCTCATCGAGCCCGAGTACTACGACGAGTGGTCGTTCCAGGTGCGGGCCCCGGCGGACCTCGTCGGAGGCACCCAGAACCCTGGCAACAGCGTCAGTCTGTGGCGCTTGTTCTGGCTGACCCGAGACTGGGCGACCCCCGGCGAGGAAGGGTTCGACGTCTTCGGCTGGGATCCGACCCTGATGTTCCATTCCATCCGGCAGATGGCCGAAGACGACGTGCGCGCCGGCAACGACAACGCCGAAGCGCGAGGCCGCGCCATCGGCTTGGTGCTCGACCGAACCGACGTCGTCGCTCGGGACGCGCTCCTCGATCGCACCTTCTTCCATAACTGAGCCTCGGGCCGTTCCGTTCGAGCACTCCGGACCGGGTTGCGCCCGATCAACTCCCCGGCACCCCCCTCTGGGAAGGTCGGACGAGTCCAACCATGCGCCTCTTCGAGCCCATCTCCCTCGGTGGGGTGACCATCCCCAACCGGATCGTGAAGTCGGCGATGGCCGAGGGACAGTCCGACGCGTCGGGGCAGGCGCTCCCGGGTCTCGCGCGCATGTACGGGCGCTGGGCGCGCGGCGGCGTTGGCCTGGCGATTACCGGGATGGCTCACATCAGGCCCGGCTTCTCGTTCACCGATCGGGAGATCGGCCTCTACCGCGACGCCAACGTCGAGCCGCTCCGGGCGGTGACCGCCGCGGCCCATGAGCACGGCGGACGCATCTTCGCCCAGCTCTGCCATGCGCCGCCCCAGCTCCCCCGGGCCAAGGCCAAGGAGCTCGGCGCCGTGGCCCCCTCCGGCGGTTTGTGTCGCACGAACCTGCGCTGGGGCCGCGCGCTGACTGGCGACGAGCTTCGCCGCTTGGCGAAGGACTTCGGGGCCGCGGCCCGGCGCGCCCGGGAGGCGGGCTTCGATGGGGTCCAGCTGCACGCGGCCCACGGCTACCTCCTGTCGCGAATGCTGAGCCCCCGGGACAACCGCCGGACCGACCGCTGGGGCGGCAGCTTCGAAGGACGCCTCGCGTTTCTTTCGGAGGTCTACTCGGAGGTACGCCGCGCCGTCGGGGACGACTACCCCATCATCATCAAGCTCAACGCCCACGACGGCCTGCGCGGCGGCCTCGACATCGAGACTTCGCTGAGGATCGCTCGGCGCCTCGAAGAATGGGGCATCGCCGCCATCGAGGTCTCGGCGGGCATCGCCGAAGTAGGCCTCGGCTTCTTCCCGAACCGCGGCTCCATCCCCGTCGAATCGAGCAAAGAATATCTGGGCGTCGAGTTTCCGTTTCTCCGGCCGGTGAAGCCGGTCCTCGGGCCGATCATTCGCGGCCTGTCGCGCTCGGTGCGCCTGCGCGAAGAGGCGTACTTCGCCCCCCTCGCCGAGCGCTTCGCAAGGGCCGTGAGCGTTCCGGTGATCTGCGTCGGCGGGATTCGCACCCTGGCGACGGCTTCGCGCCTCGTCGAAGACACGCCGGTCGCCATGGTCTCCCTCGCCCGGCCCCTCGTGCGCCAGCCGGGGCTTCCCCGGGCATGGCAGCGCGGCGAGAGCCCCACGGCCCAGTGCACCTCCTGCAACGAGTGTTTCGTGCACCTCGGCTTCGGCCAGCCGCTGAAGTGCTGGAACAAGACCGCGTAGAGCGCCCGGGCACAGAGCCCGATTACTTCAACGCGCTCAGCTTGTCTCGGTGACGGGCTTGGGCGGCGTTGTACTCCGACTGTTCGAGGCCGAGGGCCGTCGCGAGGCGGCGCAGGTAGTTGGTCTCGGCCATCGAGAGCTCGTCGTCGGCGGCGGCGAGGTCGAGGAGGACCTCGAGGATCTCGACGCGCTGCTCGCGCTCCGTGAGCTTCCGGAGGTCGCGGACCCAGTGCTGGTCTCCGGCGGAAACCACGCGACCGATGCCTTCACTCAGCACAGTGCAGATGGCGTCTACTCCGGCAGCTTCGAGGCCGTGGATGCGGCCGAGCTCTTCGCGCACGTGGCGCTCCTCGGCGGGGCTGTATTCCTGGTCGGCGAAGGCGACGGCGGCGAGGAGTCCAGCGATAGCGGTCACGACCGCGCGGGTTTCTTCGGACGCGTCGACCATGTGCGCGGCCACGGCGTCCGAGAGGGGATCGGCGGTACCGGCGGCCTTGGCGGGCGTGCCGCTTCCGTCGAGGAGATTCTTGAGGGCGTCGAGGAGACTCACGGCGTCGGATTGTACACGGTCCTGAGGCCAACCTCCCGGGCGTCATCTTGGGGCAGTTCAGGGAGCGGCCGTGCCGGGGGCGGGGAGAATCGCGTCACCTTGCGGCGTGATGCGAAAGACGGTGGCGTGGAGTTTCATCTCGCCGTCATCGAAGGTCATCTCGTCGTCACTCTCCATGACAGTGATCGCCGGGTCGCCGTCGACCGCCGTCTGGTCCGGATCGTAGCCCTCGATGAGGCCGTCGGGGACGGGGCGCCAGTCGCACTCGAAGTAGCCCTGGCCCGAGCCACCGTAGAGGCGTTGCCCCGCGCAGCTCAGCTCGGCCTGGCACCAGAAGCCTTCGGCGTTGCGCCGCACGTGGCTCACCTCGAGGTCGCACATGGTGCCCTCCTCGACACCGGCAATGAACTCGGCGGAGATGACTCGAACCTCGAAGTGGGCCGTCGCGACCTTCGTCTCTCCTGCGTTGTCGGCCGCCTCGATCGGCCCCGGGGCATCGGGGAGCTCGAGGCCGGGGTGGGCTCCCCCCCCGCCGGGGCCTCCGATCGGGGCCACCGAGGGCAGTCCCCCGCCCAGGCCGCCGAAGCCCTCGGTCATCAAGATCCCGATGATGGCGGGGCCGACGCAGCTCCCGGCGATGCCGAGGAAGAGCAGGCCACCGCAGCCGACGCCGATCCATGACCACAGGTTGCCGCGTTTCGCCTCACCGTCTCCCATCGACGCTGACCATACACCGATTTGTGCGTTACCTTCCGCCGCGATGGAGGCTGTCCAAGGACCAGACCAAGTGTCGTCGAGCGCCCCTCGACGCGCCCACGAAGAACGGCGGTCCCGCTACGAGGCCGAGCAGGCGAGCCTCGACGCGCGCCAGGGGCAGCTCTCCCTCGCGCGGCTGGCGTGTTTCCTCGGCGCGGTGGTCATCGGCGTCGCCGGCGTGAGTCAGGCCTCTTTGCCGATGATCGGCGGAGGGGCGCTCCTGGTGGTCGTCTTCTTCCTCCTGGTCGCCGTGCACGCCAAGGTAATCGGGGCCCGGGACCTCGCGCGGATCCGGCGCGACGTTCACGTCCGGCACCTCCAGCGCCTCGATGGCGCGTGGATGGAGCTGCCCTCCACCGGCGAGGGGCTCGCCCCGAAGGACCACCCCTACGCTTTCGACCTCGATCTCATGGGTCCGGGGTCGCTCTTCCAACGCCTCGACGTGACCCACACGGTCCGGGGGGAGAGAACTCTCGCGACCTGGCTCGGAGAAGCGGCTTCCTCGGAGGTCGCCCGGGCTCGCCAGGAGGCGGTCCGCGAACTGGCGAAGGCGGTCGAGTTTCGTCAGGAGCTCGAAGCCTCGGCGGAGATCGCGGGCGGCCAGGAAGCGTTGGATAGGCTGGGCAAGCTCGACCCGGCTCCTTTCCTCGAGTTCACCCAGACCAAGGCCTTCGTGACGGCGCGGCCGTGGCTCACGCCGCTGCTCTTCGTGCTCCCGCCGGTGACGGTCGGCCTCTCGATTGCATCGCTCTTCGATCTCGTCCCGCAATGGGCCTTCGGCATCGGGGTGCTGGCGCAATCGGCGCTCTTCCTCTGGAGCTCGAAGGCCGTGCTGCCCACTCTCGATCTCATCTCGGCCCGGCGGCGTTTCGCCGAAGCCTATGCGCGAATCTTCGAGACCATCGAGGGCGCCGAGGTGCATGCACCGGCGCTCGTCTCCATCAAGGAGCGCCTCGCGGCGGGGGGCGTGGCGCCGAGCAGTCACATGCGTCGCCTCGACCGCTGGGCGGGCTTTGCCGAGTTGCGCACGAACGTGCTCATCCATTTCCCGGCCAACGTCTTCCTTCTCTGGGACCTGCACGTCGTACGCGGCCTCGAGCGTTGGAACGAGAGCGTCGGTTCGCACATGGACGACATCTTCGAGGCGGTTGGTGAGCTCGAGGCCCTGGCATCTCTCGCGACCCTCGCCGGAGGCGACCCCACCGCCACCTTCCCCGACCTCGTCGACGGAGCCGAGCCCTTCGAGGCGACGCTCCTGGCTCATCCCCTGCTGACCGCCTCGGCCCGCGTCGCGAACGACGTGTCCCTCCGGGGCGCCGGGACCGCGCTCATCGTCACCGGCTCGAACATGGCGGGCAAGAGCACTCTGCTGCGGGCCATTGGCCTGAACCTGGCCCTGGCCTACGCCGGCGGCCCGGTCATCGCCGGGTCGATGAAGGCCCCCCGGGTGCGTCTGCGCGCGAGCATGCGCGCCAACGACGACCTCCAGCGTGGGGCGAGCTACTTTCACGCCGAACTCACCAAGTTGCGCGGTGTCGTCGTCGACGCCGACGACGAAGAGGCGCCGCCGATTTTCTTCCTCCTCGACGAGTTGCTCCGCGGAACGAATGCCCGAGCCCGGCACATCGGAGCCCGGAGCGTCCTGATGCACCTCTTGGACCGTCGCGGCACCGGCGTCGTCGCGACCCACGACGTCGCCCTGGCGAAGCTCGAGGAGGAGCACCCCGACCGGGTGCAAAACGCGCACTTCACCGACGTGATGAAAGACGGCGAGATGTACTTCGACTACCGCCTGAAAGAGGGGGTCGTGAAGAGCAGTAACGCCCTGCGGCTCTTGAAAATGGCTGGGATCGACGTGCCAGACGACGATTCACCCATAGATTGACCTTCGTCCGTCGGATCTCACCGCGATCCGGCGCCCCTCGGCTATACTCCCGGGCGATGCGCGGCCACCGGGACTACCTGGGGGGACTCACCCAGCTCGGGCGGACTGAAGACGCCGACGAGCGCCGGGCTCTGTGGCGCCAGTCGATGGCCACCTTGGCGAACGAGATCGCCGTGCAGCGTCCGGTGCCCCTCGAAGGCTACGACCCCGAGGCTCTGCGTCGGAGCATCGATGTTTGTATCGCGACGAAGCTCATCGACGAGCTCGACTTCCTGTCCCGACCGGCCGCGGCGGCGTCGCTCTACGAGCTCGCGGCGGCGCTCCCCGATGGGCCTGCCCGGCGGCAGCTCGGACGTCGCGTCCTTGGCCACCTCTACGACGGAGACGCCGCGACCTTCGTGGCCCTCGCGACCCAGATGGCCGTGGGTTCACCGAAGGCGCTCTCGGGGGCCCCGGTCCGTGCTCGGGTGGCTCTCTCCCTCGCGCTGCCCCTCGGCGCCGGCGCTCGGGCGGACGTCCTGGCCCTCGCCCTGATCAGCCGTAAGGAGGTCGAGCGCGAATGGCTCACGCTTCCTTCGACCGGCTCCCTGTCCTCGCGACGCCTCGCCGCCCGACTCCTCGAGCGGGCGGCCCGAGAGGCGGCCCGGCGGGCTGGCGAAGGGGACGAGTCGGGGCTCCGCGTATTTCAGACCGACTCCGTGCAGGCGGCCTGGACGCGGCTGCTCTCGGACCGTGAGTCCCTCGTATGGCGCCACGTCGCCACCGCCCGCGGGTTGCTCTCGGAGGCCGTCCCGGAGCACGCCGGCATGATCGAGCGGCACCTCAAGACCGGGCTGACGCCGACCGAGTGGCGCCGGGCGGCGGCCTCCATCGCCGCACGCATCGCGGTCGCGCCGAAGGAGGCGATGCGAGCCATTCATACCTTCCTCGAAGGCGGCGTCATCGACCGCGACCGCGGCGTCGCCGGCGCCATGATCCTCGGCCTCCCCCGGGCGGCGGAGACCGAACCAGAGATTGTGGAAGAGCTGCTACCGAAGCTGATACAGAAGGGGGGCCTCGACGCGACCGAGGCCCTCGTCGAGCTTCGCCGCGAGCGCCTCGGTGGTGATGTCGGGGCCTGGGCCTCGGAGCTGGCCCGGGCCGAGCTGCGCCAGATGGCCGAGGCTGGGACCGAGGATGACGGCAACCGGGGCCTGGTCGAAGCGCTTTACGACGAGCTCGCCGACGAGGCGGCGCGGAACGTCGTGACCCTCCCCGACAAGATCGGCCTCGCCCTCATGGCCTTCGCCGAGAAGGGCCCCCGGCCGGCCCACGAGGCTGCCCACGAGCTGGTCGAAGCGGCGGACGGCACCCTCGGCATGATCGAGCTCACCCGCGAAGACCGCGAGGGGCGGGTGCACATCTGCCGCGCCCTCCGGGAGCTCGACCTCGCGGTGCTCGAAAAGGGCACGCTCCTCGACCTCTTGATGCTCGGCGCCAAGCCTGGCGGCCAGGCGCCCGCAGCCGAGGAGATCGATGCGCTCTTCGGTCGGCTCTCGCGCTACCTGACGGAAAAGGAGCGCGCGCCGATCGATACGCCGGGGCCGGTCCCCCACATGACCTACCGCATTCGGCGAATGCGCGCGCTCTTGCACCTCGTCGACGTCGACGAGGGATTCGCCGCGGGGCAGGCGGCGGTGCACCGGGCGCGGCGCCTCGAGACGGTGAACGCCCTCCTCGGTCGGGTGACCAACGACGAGGTGACGCCGCTCCGCCGCATCACCTGCGCAGCGGCGTCGCGGGCTTGCGACGCTCTCGTCCGCGAGGACATCTGTGAGGTCAGCGACATCGTCCTCGCTGCGGGTCGGGCTGTCCACGACGACGCCGACCTGACGGTCTTCGCCGAAGCGACGATGGATCCCGAGATCGAGGCGACCCTCCGAGCCTACCTCGCCCTCGGCGGAGCAGTTCAGGCGAACGCCCGCAGCGGCGCCTCGGAGCGCGCTTCGATCGACGCCCTCCGGAGCTTCGCTCACGCCCTGCCGGTCGCGACCTCGCCCCGAGTCGAGGCGCTCCGGGGGGGAGTCATCCGCCTCGCTGCGGCCCTCGAAGGCGTGGCGATGTCGAGCTCCCTCCGCGAGCTCGCCGAGGGGTCCGAGGGGACCCTCCTCGCACCCCTCGAGGCGGCGGTGATGGAGCTGGCCCAGCTCGCGGCCGGGGCCCAGCGTCGTCTCGGCGGCGAAGTTGCGGAGGCGCCGGCGAGCGGTGCGGCGATTCGCATGGTGGACTTTGCCGTCGAGCGCGCGATTCGCGGCAACCGCGAGAGCCTCGGCGATGCCATCGGGGCGGTGCGAGAGTCACTGCAGGAAGAGCTGCTCCCGCGCCTCGCGGATGTGACGCTCTTCGTCCTCGAGCGCGTTCGCGACATGCCCCTCGACGCGGTCCGCCGCACCCGCATGAGCTTCGTACCGAAGGCCTCGATCAAGGCCCCGTTGCCGGCATGGCTCCCGCCGGGCCGAACTCTCGGGGGCTTCTACGTCCTGCGCTCCCTCGGAGCGGGGGCTGGGGGCTCGGTTTTCGTCGCCCGGCGAGCGGAGCAGAAGGGTGACGAGGGGGCCGACCGTTTTGCTCTCAAGGTTCCCGAGTACGACGGTGCCGCAGCGCAGACCCTCTCCGAGAAGGAGTTCCTCGACATGTTCCGCGACGAGGCCGGCGCGCTGCTTTCGCTGCCGGCCCACGAAAACCTCGCCGGTTTCGTGACCTTCGACGCGGGCGCCCAGCCGAAGCCGATCCTCGTCATGGAGCTCGTCGAAGGGCCCACCCTCGAGCGCGCCCTTTCGATGGAAGACATCGACGTCGACCGAGCCTTCGAGATCATCGAGGGCATCGCCGACGGCTTGATGGCGATGCACCGGAAGGGTATCGGTCACCTCGACGTGAAACCGTCCAACGTCATCCTCCGGGACCCGGACGGGCTCGCCGGCCCCCTGCCGCCGCGGGAACCGGTCCTCGTCGACTTCGGCCTCGCCGGTCGTCACGTGCGGCCCGGGTGTGCCACGGGCAACTACGGGGCGCCCGAGATCTGGGGTGCTTTCGGTGAGGACGCGGTCTTGTCTCCCTTGCCCGCCGACGTCTATGCCTTCGGCTGCGTCGCCTACGAGTTACTGACGGGCAAGACCCTCTTCGACGCCCAGTCGCCGATTGCGCTCATCACCAGCCACCTCGCCCACGACGGCCGCCCCGAAGCGATCGAGACCCTCGCCGGCAGCATGCTCCTCGAGCCCCTCGCGGAGGTGCTCGAGACTACCCTCCGACGCCATCCCACGGACCGGGCCGCCATGGTCGACGTGAAGCGCGGCCTCGGTCAGCTGCGCCGGACTTACGCAGGCGCCTCCTGGCCGCTTGGGGCGGCTCTCTAGGCGAGGTCCGGGCCCTGGCGATGTCCCTGGGAGACGCACCGACTCGCACTCGCGTCCGGGCCGTGCGACCATGGGTGGGTGCGATTGTCTTCTTGGCTCCCTTGGTCGCTGCTTGGCCTCGCATTGATCTCGACTGCCTGTGACGGCTCGGACGGGCCGGCCGATGGCGCGGCCGACGCTTCGGTCCCCGACGGGTCGGGCGACGCCGGCTCCGGGGTGGCGCCCCCCGCTCCAGCCGCTGCCCCGAACTTCGGGCCCTGCCCCGAGGGCTACCGGGCCTTCGATGCCGATGGGGTCACGGCGTGTGATCCGTGGCCCGAGACCGGGCGCGCGGCCTGCTCTGCGGGCGAGGCTCATTTTCCCGGCACGCCGGGGTGCGCCCTCGTCGGCCCGGCGTGTCCCGCGGACGGGTTCCCCGCGGACCTGCCCGTGGGCCCCGCGCTTTACGTATCCGAAGGCGCAACCGGGGGGACCGGCTCGCGGGACCAGCCCTTTGGCACCGTGACCGAAGCCCTCGCCATCGCGGCCCCGGGCGATGTCGTCGCCATCGGCGTCGGGACGTATCGGGAGCGCGTTTCGCTCCCGTCGGGCGTGAAGGTGATCGGTGCCTGTGCTGCCGGGGTAACGATTCGGGGCGCAGACGCGGCAGGTGCTGCGGCGTCGCTTCGCCATGTCACTCTCGGGGGAGGCCTCGGTTCCGGGCTCCTCGTCGGCCCCGACAGGGGCATCTCCCTCGATGGGGTGATCATTCACGAGGCCTCGTACGGCGGTATCGTCGTTCGCGGCGGCACCATTACGGGCCGCCAGGTCGTGGTCACCGATACGATCAACGTCGAGGTGGATGACGGATGTGGCGTCACCGTGCGCGATGGAGGTTCGGCGGAGTTCGACGAGTTGGTGATTGGGCGTGCACGCGCCGAGGCGGTCTACGTGACCGGGGCCGGCAGCAGCGCGACCATTCGCGGCGGGTCCATCTTCGACGTGCGCCCGGATGCCGACGACCACTCGGGGTTGGGGGTTCTCGTGAATCGGACGGGTTCCATCACCCTCGAGGACGTCATCATCGACGGCGCTCGCTCGGTCGGGATCCTCGGCCGCACCCGTGCCACCGTGACGCTCACCGGCGTCATCATCCGAAACACCGCACCGCGCATGTCGGACTCGGCATTTGGAAGGGCGCTGTCGGCGCTCGAAGCGACGACCATCACCGCGACGCGCTTCTTGGCAGAGAACAACCACGACATCGGCGTATTCGCCGAAGACGCGGCCTCGGTCATCAACCTCAGCCACGCCATCATCCGGGACATGAAGAGCGAGGCCTCGGACGGGTCGGTGGGGCGGTGCATCAACATCCAAAACGGCGGCGCGATGAACCTCGACCACGCGTTGCTCGTTCGGTGCCGCGACATCGGCCTGCTCTCCCACGGCGAGGCGGCCCGGGTCGAGGCGTCGGATCTCACCATTCGGGACACCCTCGACCAGGAGATCGATCCTCAGGGCGGCTGGGGCCTCGGCGCTCAGCACGGCGCGGTGCTGGTGCTGGATCGGGCTCACGTCGAAGGCAGCACCGAGATCGGTCTCTATGCCCACGGCCTCGAATCCATGATCGAGGCTCGGGATGTGACGGTTCGAGATACCGCCAGTGACGCCACCACGGGCGCCAAGGGCCGCGGGGTGAGCATTCAACTCGGAGCCGAGGCGGCCTTCGAGCGTTTGCTCGTCGAGGGCTCTCACGAAGAGGGCATGGTCGCCATCGGGGCGATGACCCGCATCGTGGGCAAGGACGTCACCATCCGCGATACGGCCAGCGCCGCGTGTGTCGTCGACGGTTGTGAGTCGAACGCCAGCAACCTCTCCAGCTTCGATGAGGCCGAGATCGACATCACGCGCTTCGAGTTCGACGGCGCCGAAATCTGCGGCGTCTGGCTCGACCAGGGAGGCGCCCTCGATCTCCGCCGGGGGGCCATCCGGGGAAACGCAATCGGCGCCTGCATCATCGACGACGCGTTCGACGTCACGCGCATATCCGACGACGTTCGGTACGAGGACAACGGCACCAACCTCGACTCCCCGACCTTGCCGGTTCCTACCCCCGTCGACCCCGCCGCCATCTGAGCCAGGGGGTCCGAGCCGCAGCGGGCGACGGCGTCCCCGTTTCGCGGTATGAGGCGAGCCGACGTGCCTGGGAAGAAGACGAGCGGCCGCCTCGAGGGCATCGACATGGCCCGGGCCTTCGCCGGGATCATCATGATTCAGGGGCACGCCTATGATGGTTGGGCGTCTCCCGCGGCCAAAGAGACCCTCGGCTACGCCTTCACCCGGGTCCTCGGCTCTCTGCCGCTGCCGGCGTTCCTGGTCCTCGCCGGGGCCGCGGTCGCGGTGCGCACCCACGCGGCGGCCGTGCGCGGCGAATCCGCCGGGGCCGTGCGGCGCCGGGTTGTCCGGCGCGGCCTGGAGGTCATGGGCTGGGGCTACGTCGTAAGCGCCGTCTACGCGCTCATGGATGGGCACGGCGGCCTCGATACGTTCCTGCGGGTCGACGTCTTGCACGTGATCGGTTTGTCGATCGCCGTCCTCGCCCTACTGGGGATTCGGCCTGCCTTCGGCGCAAAGGCGGCTGACGCGCCCCCTGCGCCCGCTCGCCTCGCGCTCACGGCGTCGGTCGTCGGTGTGCTCGCCACGGCGGCGTGCCCCTTCGTGAGCGGCCTTGGCGAATACGCGACGGCGCCCCTCGGCTACATCGTCGGCCTCTTCGTCGACGTCCCCGGGGTGACGCTCATGCCCTTCGTGCCGCTGGTGGCCTGGGTGTCCGTCGGTGTGCTCGCGACCCAAAGCATGCTTGCCGCTCGCGAGAGGTCCGGCGAATTGTCGCCCGCCGGCGCGCCGGCGAAGACCCTCTACCAGATGGCAGCGATCGGCCTCGCGGCGTGGTTTTTCGGGAGCCTCGCGACGGGCGCCCTCGTCGATGGCCTCGGTGACGCTTTCGGCGGCGTCCTCTCCCGGCGCCATCCGGCGGTCTGGTTCAACGTCATCGACCTCGCCGGGCGCGGCCTGGTGGTGTTCGCCGTAGGTGCTCTCGCCGCGAACCATGTGCGGGGGAGGGTGAAGGGTGCGCTGCTGCGTCTGGGCCGCGGCTCCCTCGTCGCCTACGTCTTCCACATCCCCTTCTGCTACGGGGCGCTGGGCCGCCCTGTGGCGGCCAAGCTCGACATGGTGACGAGCACCGCCCTGGTGGGGGTGCTCATCGCGGTGAGCTGGGCGGCGGTATGGCTACGGGACGCGGTACGAAGCCGGCTCGCGTCGGCCTAGCGCGGGCTCCAAGGAGCGCTCAGCGGACGCCGTGCATCCACTTCACGAGGATCGGCGATATAGCGGCGGCGAGCACAGCGGCGCCGACGGCGGTCCAGCCGATGTAGGTGAAGACGTCGAGGTAGGTGGCCAGCTTGTCATAAGATTCCAGGACCTCAGGGGAGAGGTCGCCTACGGAGCCGAGGAGGCCTGCGGCGAGCGCCTGTTCACCCGCGGCCTGACCCTCCTCACCGCCGCCGGTGGTGAACACGGCGATAATGCCGCCGATGTGGTGGGCCATGGCGCTCGAGAGGAACCAGGCGCCCATCACCATGGACACGTTGCGCTTCGGCGAGAGCTTGGTGACCATCGAGAGGCCGATCGGCGACATGCACAGCTCGCCCATGGTGTGCAGCAGGTAACCCCCAACCAGGATGAAGAGCGGCACGACGGCGGCGGCTTTGGTCACCATCACGCCGTTTGCGAGGACTTCGACTTCGCCGACCTTCGCGAGGCTGCCGCTGTAGCCCATGGCGACGAAGCCGAAGCCCAAGAGCAAGAGGCCGAGGGCGAACTTCATGGGAATGCTCGGCTCGATGCCCCGGGCGTTGAGACGCAGCCACATCATGGCGAAGAGCGGCGCGAGGAGCATGATGAACGCGGGGTTGACCGACTGAAACAGCGAGGCCTTGATCGGGCCGCGGTCGACGTTGAAGTTCGTGAAGACGGTGATCGAAGACCCGGCCTGCTCGAAGAAGGCCCAGAAGAGCGTGCTGAAGAAGAGCAGGACGATGACCACGAAGAGGCGCTCGCGGACTTCCTTTTCGTTGCGGATGGCCGTGATGAAGATGATGCCGATGACGCCGATGGCGAAGGGCGTCAGCACGTAGGTCATCAGCTCGTAGTGCCGGACCAAGAGCGCGAAGGCCCCGACCGCAGCCAATCCCCCGAGGTAGACCACATACTCCATGGGCAGCCCGGCGACCTTCTTCTTCAGGCGCTCGAGGGACGGGGGGTCGCCGTTTTCGCCGAGGCGATGCTTGCCCTGGCCGAAGACCGCGAGGCCCAGCATCATGCCCACGCCGGCGAGGCCGAAGCCCCAGAACCAGCCGTAGGTCTCTCCGATGTAGCCGCAGACGAGCGGTGCGAGCATCGCGCCGAGGTTGATGCCGATATAGAAGATGGTGAACCCGCCGTCGCGGCGGGGGTCGTTGTCCTCGTAGAGGCCGCCGACCATCGTCGAGATGTTCGGCTTGAAGAAGCCGTTGCCGATGATCAGGAAGGACAGCGCGATGTAGAGGAAGAACTCGTTCTCGATGGCCATCACGAAGTGGCCGATGGCCATCATGACCGAGCCGTACATCACGGCCTTCTTCGAACCGAGGACCTTGTCCGAGAGGATGCCGCCGATGAAGGGCGTGGCGTACACGAGGGAGCCGTAGGCCGCGTAGATGCCGAAGGCTTTGGTTTCCGCGCCCTCTTTCCCGAGGGACTCGAAGAGATCGACGGTGAGGTAGAGCGTGAGCAGGGCCCGCATCCCGTAGAACGAGAAGCGCTCCCACATCTCCGCGAAGAAGAGCATGTAGAGTTCGCGGGGCTGCTTCATCGAGTGGGTATTGGCGTCGCTCATCGATTCTCGTCGGGCTGAAAGGCGCCGGACCCTACCCCATTACGGACAGCCGGCAAGGGGCGGGGACGCCGTGAAAACCCTGTGGCTCGTCGTTCCTCGGGGGAGTAGAGAAGCCCACATGATTCGACGGATCCTACTCATGAGCATTGCCATGACCGGCTTGGCCGCCTGCGGCCACGCGCCGCCACCTCCCGTAGCCGTGGCGATGAGCTCCACGTCGATCAGCTTCATCGAGGACGTACAGCCCATCTTTGAGAGCCGCTGCGTCGTCTGTCACTCCTGTTACAACTCCCCGTGCCAGCTCAAGCTGAGCTCCTTCGAGGGCCTCGACCGCGGCGGCACCGACCAGCTCGTCTACGACTCGGCTCGCATCGACGCGGCGGAGCCGACCCGGCTCTTTGTGGATGCCCAGACCACCGACGAGTGGCGGCTGCGGGGGTTTCACAGCGTCGTCGAGAACACGGCCGAGGAGGGGCTGAACAACTCCATCATGATCCATCTGCTCGACGTTCGCATGCACGGCGGCGAGATCAGCGGCGAGTTCCACGCCGAGGCGGACGACCTCACCTGCGCGGCGGACGGAAGCGAGGTGGGCGAGTATCTGGACGACAACCCCAACGGGGGTATGCCTTTCGGTTTCCCGGCACTGGCCGAGGTCGAGTACGAGACCATCGCCGCCTGGCTCCAGCAGGGCACCCCCGGCCCCTCCGTGGCTCAGCAGCGCGCGATGACGTCGCCGTCCCCGGAGGCGGCTCTCGAGATCGCGAAGTGGGAGAGCTTCCTGAACGAGCCCGATGCGAAGCACGCCATGACGGCGCGTTACCTCTACGAGCACTACTTCCTCGCGCACCTGACCTTCGTCGCCGCGTCTCCCCTCGAGTTTTACGAGTTGGTCCGGTCGCGCACTCCGTCGGGCCGCGCCGTCGAGATCATCGCGACGACGAGGCCCTACGACGCTCCGATAGCCGAGGCGTTCTACTATCGCTTTCGCAAGATCCACTCGACCATCGTGCACAAGACCCACATCGTCGTGGAGCTCGACGACGAGCGCCTCGAGCGGCTCCGCGAGCAGTTCATCGCTACGGAGTGGCTGGAGACCCCGCATCGCATCGACCCAGACGCCCAGAGCGGTGCGGATCCCTTCGTCGTTTACGCCCAGATCCCGCCCAAGGTCCGGTACCAGTTTCTCCTGGACCACGCCGAGTACGTGATCCGCACCTTCATCAGGGGCCCCGTGTGCAAAGGGCAAATCGCCCTGAACGTGATCCGCGACCACTTCTGGGTGATGTTCCTCGACCCCGAGGCCGACGCTACCCTCGACCACCCCGAGTTCCTCGTCGCCCAGTCGGAGAACCTCCGAGTCCCGGACGAGGTCGGGAGCGACGAGCGCCTCCTGCGCCTCTTCTCCGACGGCTATCGGGACCGTGACGCCCGATACTATCGGGCCAAGGCCGAACTCTACGAGAGCCTCGACCTCCGGGGCTTCGCCCTCGAAGACATCTGGCGAGGGGAGCGCGAAAGAGATGCCCCGATGTTGACCGTCTATCGGCACTTCGATAGCGCGTCCGTACACAAGGGCGCTCTCGGCGGCCTGCCGCGCACGGCCTGGGTGATCGACTACGCGCACTTCGAACGCATCTACTATGCCCTGGTCGCGGGCTTCGACGTCTTCGGGAACGTGAGCCACCAGCTCAACGTCCGCCGTTACATGGACTACCTACGCATGGAGGGGGAGCTGAACTTCCTCCAGTTCATGCCGCGGGAGACACGGCTTCCCACCATGCGTTCCTGGTACCTCGGTGACGGGGCCTTCGACCACGTCGAGCACGAACGCACCTTCACCGGCCGCGGCACTCAGGTGGTCTTCGAGACCGACGAGCCCGTGCGGGAGTTCATCGAACGGGTTGTCGACGAGCACCTGCTCCCGGCCACGGGCATCGCCTTCGACGACATCAACTTCCGGCGCGCGGGAGTCTCAGCGCCGGCGATGCCGACGGAATTCAACTCGCGCGAGGACCTCCTCACCGGCTTCCGTGCTCTGACGGCCCCGGGGACGGGGTTCATCCGCCACCTGAGCCTCCAAGGTCTCAACGTCATCTATCTGCGCGTCCGTGACGATGACGGCGATCACTTCGCATCCATCGTCATCAACCGCTGGCACGACAACGTCAACTCGGTCTTCGGCGAGGACGATCGCCTCGAACCTACGCGCGACACCATCGACTTCATTCGCGGGTACGTCGGGTCTTACCCGAACTACTTCTTCGACGTCGACATCGGTGACTTGCCCGACTTCTTCGACATGATGGAGAACTTCGACGGCACCGACCCCTACATCGCCAAGCTTCGCCGCTACGGGATCAACCGCGCCGACCCTCGCTTCTGGGAGGCCTACGACGAGCACCAGCGACAATTCGAAGAGGCCGACCCGGTCCAGGCCGGTCTCTTCGATCTCAATCGCTACTACGCCACCGTCCACGAGCCCGCGAACTGACCACGTCGACCGCGCGCTCGACGCGCGCGGCACGGCGAGGGCTCGCAGCTCAGCCCTTGACGCCGAGGACTCGGTCGAGGAGCGCGCGATCGCCCTGGACCGAGGTGCGCTGGAGGTAGAAGCTCAGCCCGCGCTCGCCGCCGAGCTCTTCGCCGCCGCCGGCGCGGCCGGGGCCGCCGTGCACGCAGCTCGGCAAGACCATTCCCGGTGAGATCGCCTGGTCGGCGACCTTCTTGCTGCCGGCGAGGACGCGTCCGCTGTGGGGGGCGAGGCCGAGGATCCACTCACCGAGGGCCTTCTTGTCGTCGCAGTAGCAGCTCGCGACGAGGCCGCCTTCTCCCCGGGCGACGAGGGACACCGCCTCGTCGAGGGAGCCGTAAGGCATGATCGTCGAGACCGGCCCGAACACCTCGAGCTCGTGGACCAGGGTCGACTCGCCGGGGGCGTCGTTGCGCAGGAGGACCGGGCCGACGAAACACCCCTTGGTGGCGTCGGCGTCGATGAGCTCGACCTCGTCCGGGTTGCCCCAGACGACCTTGCAGCCGCTCTCGATGAGCTTGGCCATGCCGGCGCGCACGTCGCGATGCTGCTGCTCATTGGAGAGGGGGCCCATGCGCACCTCGTCGAGGTGGGGGTTGCCG
>QMMC01000119.1 GCA_003647065.1 Deltaproteobacteria bacterium
CGTGCTCACGGTCCTCGACCTGTGGCGCATCGGCAACGTAGCTCACGGCTCTGGCGCGGTGCTCGGCGCGCTCTTCGGTTTCGCCGAGCTCGAGAGGCACTACCAACGGAAACTCCGCATGGCTGGCGTCGCTGGCCTGGTATCCACCCTCACCCTCATCGCCGTCGGGGCCGCGTTCTTTCGCCCGCAGATCAACTTCTCGGGGAGCCCGGGGCGGGCCCACGCCGACGAAGGGCTCGTTCTGCTCGAAGAGCACGACCCTGCCCGTGCCGACGACGCCGTCGCCGCCTACCGGAGCGCCCTCGCCATCGACGACTCGGTCGCCAATTGGTGGTTCAACTACGGCGTCGCCCTCGAGCGCACCGGGGACCGCGAGGCCTGCATTGCCGCGTACGAGCACGCCCTGGACCTCGAACCGAGCGACCCGACCTACCGCAGCGCCGTCGCCGCGTGGCGAGCGCGAGGGGCCTACGAGGCAGACGCCTCGGGCGACTTCGATCGGGCCATCGACCTCTATCGTATGGCCCTCGAAGTCGAGCCGGATCACGCCGGCTGGTGGACTAATCTCAGCATTGCTCTCGAAATGATGGACCGACACGCCGAGGCGGACCTCGCCACAGAACGCGCCGGCGCGCTGGGTGGCGTGGTGGTAGCGCCATAGACCTGACCTCCCAAGGTCCTCGACGTCCCGGCCGGCACCTGACAGGCTGCGCCCTTCATCCTCCACAGGAGTTCCCGTGAAGCTTGTCCTTTTGCCCCTTTCGCTCTCTCTTTCTCTCTCTTTGCTGCTCGCCCTGACCGGCTGCGGCGACGACTCGCCCCGGGTCACCGACTCGGGCTCGGGTGGCACGGACTCTGGAATGACAGGGGACTCCGGGTCCGCGACCGACTCCGGCGGCGGGACGGACGGCGGCGGCGACTCGGGGATGAGCACCGACAGCGGCATGGCCACCGACAGCGGCTCGGCCACCGACACGGGTACGCTACCCCCAGGTGCCTGCACCAACACCGCCGACGAGGCCGTCATGGCGGGCGCCAGTTTCGAAGCTGATGCCGAGACCTGCGCCACAGGCTGCTTCGCCGCAGAGATGTGCGTGACCGATTGCATGCGCGACGATGTGGGCCTGTCGATGGGCTGCTCCGTTTGCTTCGGCGCCGCCGGCAAATGCGCCCTCGACAACTGCCTGACGGCGTGCCTCACCGACCCCCGCGGAGCCGCGTGCACCGACTGCCGTCGCACGGCCGGATGCATCGACGACTACGAGATGTGCTCGGGGTTGCCCGGCGCCTGAGGCGCCTGAGGCGCCTGCTGATGGGTCCGGCGTGCACCCGCCCGGCCCAATTGTAAGCCATAGTTAAGCGGCCCGCCCGCCGCCGGCGCACCAACGTGACTGCATCATGGATGTCTCACGCCCCGCGCTCCCTCGCGTCGTCGTCGCCCTCGCGGTCTTCGTCGCCGTCGCCCCCCTGGCCGGCTGCTCGACCGACGGCCCCCCGGGGACCGGCGGAGACGGCGGGGCACGGGGCACGGAAGACGGCGCCACGCCGGACCCGACGCGGCCCGTCGACGGGGCCGTGGAGCCCGGCGACGCGAGCCTCCCCGATGGCGGCCCGGGAGGCACCTGTAGCCTCGGGGCACGGGCGTGCGACAGCGCTACCACGGAGCGCATCTGTGACGACGTCGGCGGCGCCCCCGCGTGGGTCTCGAGCCCCTGCCCCGCGGGCCAAAGCTGCGACATCGACCGTTGCGTGCCCACGTGCGCCGACGAGTGCCTGCTCGGCAGCACCGAGGGGGGCCGGAGCTGCCGGCTCTACTCCGAGAGCGCCGGCGCCTTCGTCGGGGCCGGGCCCGGCATGCACACCCTCGCCCGCCAGCACCTCGCGTTTACCCGGGCGAACCACCTCTCGAACGGCTACGTCACCAATACCCTCTTCCGCACGCCCGCCCTTCGCGATATCGACCGCTACACTGGCACCGTCGACGCCGCCGAGTGGACCGGCAGCTATCTCGCCGCCGAATCTCTCCGACTGATGAGCACGCGCTCTCCGGACGCCGAGACCAACGTCGCTGGGCTCATCGAGCGTCTCGCGGAGCTCTTCGAGATCACCGGCACGCCAGGCTACATGGCGCGCATCTGGGGACCTCTGGGCCGCGACCGACTGAACGATCAGGTGGCCAACGAGGTGTTCAACGACACCACGGCCACGCGCACCACATTCCACGGAGCGCCCGCCTACTACCACGGCTACACCAGCCGAGACATGTACTCCGGCGTCATGCTCGGCCTCGGCCTCGGCTACGACGCCACCACCTCGGAGGTGCACCGCGAAAGGGTCCGCGAGGTCGTCGTGACCCTCGCCCGAGAACTCATCAAAGAGCGGCGCGCCGTGCCCGTCCGGGTTCGCTTCAACGCCTTTGGCTCGTGGCAGACCCTCGACCAGAACTGGGACATGACCAACACGGTGCTGATCCCCAACGAGATGGAAGACGGCCGCGTTCTGATTCAGCTCGGCACGGAAGAAGACCCGAGCGACTACGAGCAGTCCATCCTCTCGGGGGCCCGGGAGTTCCTCCCCGACATGCGCACCGTGCTGCACCAAGCACCGCTCATCGGTGGCGTCATCCCAGCAATCCCGCGCTCGGGCTCCGCCGTGATGCTCGCCTCTTTCTTGCGCCTCGCGATACACGCCACCGAGGGCATCGCCGGGTGGGAAGCGGATCACGACGCCATCGAGGGGTACTACCTGGCCCACCGTGACGGGTGGGTGCCGATCATGGCCAACCGCAGCTACGTCGAGACCGTCGACTGCAATGACAGCTACTTCGGCAAGGCCATCGTCTTCCACTCGGCCTACAGCCTCCTGCGTCTGGAGCCCGAGAGCCCCTTCCGGACCGCGGTGCAGCGAGAACTCTTGGAGGGAGCACTCTACCCAGAGGTCCGCGGACACCTAAACGTCTACTTCGACTACATCGGCGCGTCGCAGGGGCCCTCGGGGCTGGTGAGCACCGGCGTACTCGACACGGCGAGGTCCGAACTCGGTGACTTCACCGCCCCTCCCAAGCTCTCCCGGGCCGTCGACAACCGAGCGCGCTACGCCGGGAACGCCGAGTGTGAAAACCAGTCGATGACCCCCGTTGCGATCCGAGACCGGGTGCCCTTGGACTTCATCTGGCAACACCACCCCTACCGCCTCGTGAACCCCTACGCCCACGACCGCCACGTCTATCCACCGGTCGACTACCTGCTCGCCTACTGGATGGGCCGGTCGTACGGGTTCATCGACGAAGACGCTGCCGATACGTGCACTCGCTGGGAATGACCGCTACTCGGGGGCGTCGGCGATACACACGTCGACGCTCGGGTCGAAGAGGTAGCCGCCCTCACCGGTGACCAGGAGCGAGCCGAGGCCTGCCTTGCGCAGGTTCGACAGCGCGACGTGCAGGCGGTTCTTCGCCGACTTGGGGCTCATCTTTTCGCCGGGCCACACGGCCGCGGTGAGGTCTTCGGACGAGAAGGGCACCCCCGGCGACGCGGCGTGGTGACGAGCGAGGGCGACCAGGAGCCGCCGGACCGCGCTGCGCCGACCGAGGTCGGTCACGGCCTCGGCGCCGATACGAAACCAACGGCCCTCGCCATCCACGGTCAGTCGCACCCGGGACTCCTCAGCGAGTTCCGGCGTGCCGATGACCGCCGCCGTTGTTTCCGATGCCTGGACGAAGAGCATCTGGGCCAAGGCGAGGTCCCGGGACCGGGCGCCGGCTCGAGGGCCGGCGTGGGCCCGAGCCGCCCGGAAGCGCGTCTCCGCCTCGGACGAGAGCCCGCTCCGCGCGCCGGCCCGGGCTTCGCCGAGGGCGAGTTGGCCCCGGGCGAGTTCGACGACACCATCGATCACCGGGTCATCGCGCTCACCCTTGCTCTCTACCGAGATGCCGAGGCGACGAACCGCTTCATCGGGCCGCCCCTGGTCCGCGTAGGCCATCGCGCCGAGGGCGGCGAAGATCCCCTCGTAGCGTCGGAAGCCGAGCTCGACGGCCCCGCGATGGGCCCAGTCGTAGCGTTCGGCCGCCACTTCCAGATTTCCGGCCGCGTGATGAGCAACGGCGAGGTAGCCCGAGAAAACGCAGACCAGGCGGCGGTCGTCGACCTCCTCGAGGATCGCGAGGGCCGCGCCGAGCTGAGCACATGATTCCTCGGCCTCACCTCGGAGGAGCGTCGTCACCGCGAGATCGCCGAGGACCTGCCCCTCGAGGAGCCGGAAGCCCTCAGCGCGACAGATCGCGAGGGCGTCGAGCAAGCTCTCCTGAGCGAGGTCGAGGTGGCCCATCTCGAGGTGCACGTTGCCCCGGGAGGCGAGGACCGCCCCCGCGAGGTCGTCCCGGGCCTCACCGGCCGCCCCCCGGGCTTCTTCGACACAATCGAGGGCCTTGTCGAGGTCACCCATCTCTTCGTGCAGCATGCCGAGGTCGAGGAGCAAGCGCCCGAGGGCGCGCCGATTACCCTCGGGACGGAGCAGCTCGAGGGAGCGCTCATAGTGTTCGCGAGCCTCCGGGAGCTCCCCCTGAACGTGCGCCGCCGTCGCGACCCCGTGGCGCGCGCGCCCTTCGAGCTCCGAATCCCCCGCCTCGGCAGCGAGGTCGAGAGCCCTCTGCCAATCCACCTCGGCGGCCGATACCCCGCTGAAGGTCATGCGCAAGCGCCCCCGAACCAGGAGCGCCCGGGCCTCGAGGCGGGCATCGACGGGAGCATCACCCGGAGCCGCGGCGGCCGCCGCACGGAGGCACTGCTCTACGAGGTCGAGCTGAGGCCGAATCGGACCCCAGGCGCTGACCACCGGCTGCAGGACCAGGGCCGCGCGGAGCGCCATCGTAGGGTCGGTGTCGGGTTCTCCCAGCGCCCCCTGGGCCGCCGCCAGCAGGTTCTCGCGCTCCAGTCGGAGCCGCGCCAGCGCTCGGTGGTCTTCGCGCCTTTCCCACTCCCCCATCCACCCCTCGGCGATCCCGACGAAGTGCCGCCCATGGCGCGCCGTCACCCCCGCGTCGCAACGGATGTCGTCCGACGACGAGTCGGCCAGGCGCGCCAGGACAAAATCGTCGATGCTCCGGAGCAACCCCAGCCGCCGCCCGGCCCGAGGCCCCGGCGAGTCACGGACCGTGATCAGCGATTGCTCCACCAGCGATTGCACGACATCGAGGACCGCGGGGGCCCCCTCGAAACACGTCAGGTCGATCACCGCCGTCGCCGCCGCTACGTCGAAGCCGCCACGAAAACACGTGCACTGGCTGAGGGCCCCCCGCTCGGCGGCCGTGAGCTGCCGCCACGACCACGACAACGCGGCCTCGAGGGACCTTTGGCGCCCCGGCACATCCCTCGGCCCGGCGGAGAGCAACTCGAGGCGCTCCGACAATCGGTCACGCACCTCCCGGAGACCCATCACGTGCATGCGCGCCGCCGCGAGCTCGATGGCCAACGGCAACCGGTCGAGCCCCTCGAGCACATCCTGAAGCACGTCCGCTTCGTCCGGCGCCACCGCGTATCCCGGACGCACGAGGTCGACCCGGTCTTCCCAGAGCGCCGTCGCCGCGTCGTGCGAAAGGGGCTCCAAAGTCACCACCGCCTCGCCCTCGAGGCGCAGCCGCACCCGCGACGTCACGACGAACCGAGCCCTCGGCGCCGCCCGCAAGAACGCACCCACGGTCGCCGCCGCCTCATCGGCCACCTGCTCGAAGTTGTCGAGGACCACCAGGGGCCCGCCGGACGAATCCGAGTCGTCCGAGTCGCCCGAATCGCCCCGGCCGGTGAGACCCGCGAGGTGGCGCCCCACCCGCTTCACCGCCTCGTCCCCGCTCGCCGCCGCCCCTTGGATGTCCAGGGCATGAACCACCGCCGCGCAGATGTCCTCCACGGTCAGAGCCTCGGACAGGTCGCAGAACCACGCCGCCGGCGAGCTGTCTCGCCCTTCTTGCCCTTCTTGCGTCGCGGCCTCGGACCATCTGCGAGCCAACTCCAACGCCAGGCGCGTCTTGCCCACGCCCGCGGGACCGGTGAGCGTGATCAGTCGACGGGGACCGCGCAGCAGCCGGTCGAGGGACGCTAACTCATCCGTGCGGCCGAAGAACGCATTGAGCGGCACGGAGAGGTCGGCAGGCCTTTCGGTCGGCGTGCGAGGCATCGCACCGAAGAGTCTCGCATTGGTGATGGCTGGTGGGTCAGGAAAGATGCCGGGGCCAGGGCGGCGCGCTCTGAGGCCACTGTGCCACCGTGTGCAAGCCGTGACGCGGCTGACGTGATCGAAGAGCCTCAGGCCCCCTGGGAGGCGGGTACGCCGTTTGCAGAAGCTCTCTGCCTTTCTTGAATTGGGGGTGAACCATGCGAATCGTCGCAGGCTTGTTTGTACTCGCATCGCTCGGCGCCTACGCGCGCCCGGCCCACGCATGTGGGGGATTCTTCTGCTCTTCGGCCCCGGTGGACCAAGCGGGGGAGACCATCGTCTACTCCCACGAGGCCGACGGGACCCTGACCATGTCGGTCGAGGTGAGCTACCAGGGCATGGACCGAAGCTTCGCGTGGATCCTCCCGGTGATCGCGCCGCCGACCGAGATCGGCATCGCCTCTCCGGCGCTCTTCGACCAACTCGAGGCGGCCACCCGGCCGATCTTCGTAACCGAAGAAGAGACCGTGGGCGACTGTCACGCCACGCCGACCTGCGTCGACCCCTACACAGGATACGGCGGCGGCTCCGGCGGAGGCTGCGGCGCGTCGTCGAGCCCCGGCGGGTGGAGCGGCGGCTACGTCGATGCGAGCAGCAGCGCAACGGAGCCCCCCATCGTCGCCGACTCCGGGTCCGGACCGGGGCCAGGGGTGACCGTCTTTTCGAGCGATACCATCGGCCCCTACGACACGGTCGTGCTCGGGGCCGCCTCGGCGACCGAGGTCGTCACCTGGCTGCGCGACCACGACTACGACATCCCCGAGGCTTCGACGGATCTCCTCGAGCCCTACGCAGCCGCGGGCCAGGTCTTCGTCGCCCTGCGCCTCTCCGCCAACCAGCCCACCGGCACCCTGCGGCCGATCCGCCTGCACATCCCGACCGACGAGGCGTGCCTGCCGATTCGCCTCACCCCAATCGCCAGCGTGCCCCGGCTTCCGATCCGCGCGTTCTTCCTCGGCAGCGAGCCCGTCGCGCCGCAAAACTACGCGACCGCCGTGGTCGACGTGGCCACCCCGGACTACTGGACCGGGCGGGCGACGTTCCAGACCGACGTGGACGCGGCGATCGACGACCTCGGAGGGCAAGCGTTTCACGTCGACTACGCCGGCCGCACCCCGGCTGTGCCCATCGCCCTCCCCGCCGTCGCCGACCTCGCCGGGGAGACAGACCCGGCGGCGTTGCTCCAAGCCCTCAGAGACCGCGGCTACGCCGCCGACCCCCTGATCCCGGAGCTCCTCGGCCGCTTCATGACGCCCCCGGCGGACTCCCTCCCGGCGTCGTACTACAACTGCCTGATCAACTCGGACACCGCCTTCTGCGGTGAACCCATCGTCTTCGACCCGGCCGGCCTCGTCGAAGCCGTGCAAAACGAAATCACGTTCCCACGCCAGGCGGACCAGGACCTCATCCGCCGCCACGGCTACCTCACGCGCCTCTACACCAGCCTGTCCGTCGGAAAGATGACCCTCGACCCGGTCTTCGTTCCCGAGCCGCGGGTCCCGGACACTTCGGCGGTGCACACCGCGGTCGAGGTGACCGAATGCAACGCCGCGATCTACGAGAGCGACGCTGCCCGCCATTGGGAGATAGACGGAGCGACCTATCGCATCCGAAGCCAAGGCCCGGCCGCCGACGACAGCGCGTATTGTCGCGCCCGGGGACTTGTCCTCGAGAGCGAAGCGCCGCCGCCGACCGCGTCCTCGAGCTCGTCTGGCGGCTGCCTCTGCGGCGTCGCCGGCGGCAGCCAAATCTCCTTTGGCTTCCTGCTGGGCTTCGCCCTGATGATCATCTTCCGCCGGGCACGGGACAAGAGGTAGGGGGGGGGACCCGGCGCGTTCCCATCACCCGCAAAGGCGGGTAGGCTCATAACGTGGTTCGCGTTTTCCCGCTGCTCATCGTTCTTTTCCTGGTGACGACCGTCGAGGCACAGGACCACGTGCAAATCGACTTCGACGATTGGCCTCCGGTGGTCTGTCCCGCCCTCGGAGACCCCGCGTGCGAGGGCGCCCTGGCGGAGACGGTCGACCCGACGGTCGCAGATCACGCGGCCCCCGTAGGATGCGGCACCGGCGGCTGTTTCCGACTGAGGTGGCCCGAGGACCAGGCGATCCGGCGCATCCGCACGCCCTGGAACCCCGGCCCCGACACGCTCACAGCCTTTGCGCAGGTTCGCCTGAAGTTCGAGGCGGATTACTACCCGAACGGCGTGGACTACGTCGGAGTCCAGTACCAGCCGTTGGTTCGGTTTTTCGGCATGCCCATCGGCGTCCTGGGGATCGACGTAGCGGTCATCCAACGAGGGGATGGTGAACCCAGGATCGCCATCGTTTCTGCACCGGACGCCGACATCATCGGCGGCGTGAGGTACGTGCGCGACCTCGATCGCACGTGCTTCGTAGACGGGCCGTTCCCCCGGGGCTTCGTCACCATCCAGGCAACGATCGAACTCGACCCCACGGGAGGCGGCAACGACCGTTGCGAACTCGTCGTCGGTACGCGGCGCAGCATGAAGAGCGGCCTCGACTTCCGGGACATGCGCCCGGAGGCGTTCGAGTTTCGGTATGCGAGCTTCTTCGGACGTGTATCGAACTCCAGCTCCCGCGGCCCCTGCAATGTCGGCGGATGGCCCCCCTGCGGGGATACGGACCCGACCCGCACCATCATCGCCGACGACCTCTGCGTCTCCACCGATCTCGAGGCCGGGACAAACGGACGCTGCGACCCGACCCCGCCTGTGGCGGAAGACGCCGGGGCCATACCGGAAGACAGCGGGGCCGCCCCCGATGACAGCGGCGCCGCGCCGGAGGATAGCGGGGCCGCGCCGAGGGGTCCGGGACGTGAGGGTCAGGTCACGTTTCGCGGAACCGGGGGCTGCACCTGCGATGCGGCGGGTCGCCGAGGCACTTCGAGCTCTGCCGTGCTCGCCCTCGCAGTGACTCTGTTGCTGCTTCGTCGCCGCCGCGCCCGGTGACGGGCCCAGGTGAGTCGACGCGGAATACCTGGCATCATCGTTCCATGCGCCGCACGTCATCCCTCATCGGGCCCTCACTCTCCTTGGTCGTCCTGGCCGCCCTGGCCGCCCTGGTCGTCCTCTTGGCCGGATGCGGAGACGGCCGGGACCGGCGGACGGGGGACGGCGCCGTGAGCGACACCGGCTTCTCCCGGGACAGCACAGCCATCCCCCGCGACGGAACGACGCCCGACGCCAGCAGCGGCAACTGCGCGACCGCGGCCCGGTGGGTCTACCTCGTCGACTCGGACCAGAGCTTCCTGCGCTTTCAGCCCGACGACCTGAGCATCACCACCGTCGGGCGCCTCGACTGCGTGGGCGGCGTCAGCCCGTTTTCGATGTCGGTGGATCGCAACGGCCAGGCGTGGGTGCTGCACCAGGACCGGCGCATCTACAAGGTGTCGACGACCGACGCCAGCTGTACCCCGACGGACTACACGCCGAATCAAAACGGCCTCGAGCTCTTCGGCATGGGCTTCGCGGCCGACGCCGACATGAGCACCGAAGAGACCCTCTTCGTCGCCGGCGGCGGGTCGTCGTCGGTCGCTTCGGGCACGTCGACCCTGGCCTCGATCGACGACGTTTCGCTGGCCGTGTCGACCGTCGGTAGCCTGCCCGGCTGGCCCGAGCTCACGGGCACCGGGAGCGGCGAGCTCTGGGGCTTCTTCCCCGACACCTCCCCGCCGTCGGTCCGCCGCATCGACAAGTCGACCGCCACGACCGCCGAGTCCTTCGGCATGCCCGCCCTCAGCGGCAGCACGCCGGCCGCGTGGGCCTTCGCTTTTTGGGGCGGGCGCTTCTACGTCTTCTACCAGGCCCTCCTCGACCCCTCGACGAACGTCTGGCGCGTCGACCCCGACGGCACCGTCACCCAGGTGCTCACCAACATCGGCTACCGCATCGTCGGCGCGGGCGTCTCGACCTGTGCTCCGGTCGAGCTGATCTAGGGCGCGTCGCGGAGCGGCAGGCCCGCCGGGCGAGGGCATCGGCCACCCCCACGACCGCCCGCAGCAGCGAAGTCCGGAGGCAGAGGCAGAGGCAGAGGCAGAGTCGGACTGAGAGCGCGTCGGTCGACGGGTCCCTCAGCCCGCAGTCCAGGGCCCGCCCAACGGCCACCGGTAGAAAAACGTAGTCGCTGATCGTATGGCAGTGGAAGGTCAGCCCCCAGACGCAAAAACGGCCGGAGAAGCGTGATGCTCAACCGGCCGTAATCACTAGCTATCTATTGCGTCGCCAATCCGGCTTCGGGGGCTGAACGCCCCGTTACGCCTTTTGTCGACTTGGAGCGGGACAAGAGATTCGAACTCTCGACTTCAACCTTGGCAAGGTTGCACTCTACCACTGAGTTAGTCCCGCAGGAGGCGCGAACAAATAGACCACGGTTGGGGGGCTGTCAAGGGGACGGTAGGACGGAAGCTGGGGGTCACAAAGGCTCACGGTTCATCGGGGTCCGATGCATCATCGGGCGCCGGTCACGGGGCCCAAGAGGAGGCTGGAGGAGACGACATGAGGACAACGCTCTGCTTGATGGTGGCGCTAGCTTTGGGGACCGGATGCGACCGGGGACCCAGCGGCTCTGGATCGGAGACCCCGACACCTACCGTCACCCCGGATCCTGTCACCGCGCCAGGCCAGGGACAGCCCCAGAACCCAGCGGACTCGGTAGACCCGGGAACCGAGACCTCACCCACGCCCAACTCGGGGCCGCCGCTCTCCTTCGCCAACGCGAGCAACGCCCTCGGCTTCGACCTCTACGCCAAGGCGCGTGTCGCGGCGGACCGGGCGGCCGAGAGTGGTCCCGAGAACCTGGCCATCTCCCCTGCGTCGATCTCGCTGGCCTTCGATATGGCCCTCGCTGGAGCCCGGGGCGAGACCGCGACCGAGATGCGCCGGGTGATGCACGTGACCGGGCCGGAAAGCGCGCTGCACGATGAAGCGAGCCGGGTCCTCGGCCGCTTGAACGATCCCGACCGCGAGGACTACGAGCTGCGGGTGGTCAATCGGCTCTTCGGCGAAGGCAGCTTCACCTTCGACCAAAACTACCTGGACCTGACCCGCACGAAGTACCTGGCGCCCCTCGAAGGGGTGGACTTCAGGGGAGCTCCGGACGGGGTGCGTGGTCACATCAATGGCTGGGTCGCCGAACAAACAGCCGACCGCATCACGGACCTCTTGCCGCCCGGCTCAGTCGACTCCGATACGCGCCTGGTCCTGGTCAACGCCATCTACTTTCTCGGGTCCTGGGCGACGCCCTTCGAGGAATCTCTGACCCGCCCTCTGCCGTTCCATCTGCCGAGCGGCCGAAGCGTGCGCGTGCCCACGATGCACCGGGACGGCGTCTCCGGTTTCGGCCGGACCGACGGGGTGACCGTGGTGGAGCTGCCCTACGTGGGCGACGAGTTGGTGATGGACCTCATCATCCCCGATGCCATCGATGGGCTCCCGGCCGTCGAAGAACGCCTCGACGCCGAGACCCTGAGCCGTTGGGTCGCCGCCGTGCAAGGCTATCCGGAGTGCTCCCTGTGGCTACCCCGCTTCGAGATGCGGACGAAGGTGACTCTCGGCGAACACCTCGGGGCCCTCGGCATGACGAAGGCGTTTACCCGAAGGGTTGCCGACTTCACAGGCATCGCCAACCCGCCGGATCCCGACGACCGGCTCTTCATCAGCGAAGCCTTCCACCAGGTCTTCGTCGCCGTCGATGAAGAGGGCACGGAAGCCGCGGCGGCGACGGCCATCGTCATGGGCAGTTCCGAGGGCGGAACCCCGCCGCCGCCCGTCGAGGTGCGCGCCGACCGGCCCTTCCTCTTCGTGATTCGTGAGCGTGCTTCGGGCGTGATCCTCTTCCTCGGTCGCATCACGGACCCCAGGTGACGCTCAATTGATCGCGGGCTTTGACTTCGGCCCAAGGGATGTGTGAAGCCTGGGTCGAAGCTTTCGAGGAGGCGGTATGCGGGGCAATCGTTGGATACTACCGGGGCTCTTGATTCTCATCGGCTGCGACTGCGGACCGACGGCGGCGACGACGCAACCGGCGGCGCCCGTGGTTAGCGAGGAGGCCCCGGCAGAAGAAACGCCGGGAGACGAGAGCGCCGATGAGAACGCGCCGGAACCGAGCGGAATCAGCAGCCCGGTGACCGGGGACATCCCGGCGCCGAGCCAAGAGCAGATGGCGGCTTTCGCCCAGGCGAGCAACGCCTTCGGCTTCGACCTCTACGAAAAGACCCGCGAGGCGACGCCCGAGGGCAACCTCGCGCTCTCGCCGGCGTCGATCGCCCTGGCCTTCGACATGGTCTTCGCCGGGGCCCGGGGGGAGACCGCGGCGGAGATGAGCCGGGTGATGCATGTCGAGGGTGACTCGAGCGCCGTGAACGAGGCGGCGAGCCGGATCCTCGCGCGCTTCAACGACCCGAACCGTGAGGACTACGAGCTCCAGGTGGTGAATCGGCTCTTCGGTGAAGAGACCTACACCTTCGAACAGGACTTCCTGACTCTCACGCACGCCCAGTATCGCGCGCCCCTCGAAGGAATCGACTTCCGAGGCGCTCCCGAGGACGCGCGCCAACACATCAACCGATGGGTCGGCGAACAAACCGCCGAGCGCATCACCGACCTCTTGCCGCCCGACTCGATCAGGAGCGATGCACGCCTGGTCCTCGTCAACGCCATCTACTTCCTCGGCACGTGGACCACTCCCTTCGAGGAGCGGGCGACCGCCGACGTTCCCTTCAGCCTCCCGGACGGCGCCCGGGTCGACGTACCGACGATGCACCAGGTCATTCACATGGCTCACGCGAACGTCGACGGAGTCACGGTGGTGGAGTTGCCGTACGAAGGCGACGAGTTGGTGATGACCCTCGTCGTCCCGGATGCGGTCGATGGGCTCGGGGCGCTCGAAGAGCGCCTCGATGCCGAGACCTTCGACTCCTGGGTCACCGCGGCCGCAGCGCCCACTCCCGGACACCTTGGGGCCCCGATGGTCTCGCTCTTTCTCCCGCGCTTCGAGATGCGCACCAAGGTGATGCTCAGCGAGCACCTGAAGGCCCTCGGCATGCGGCAGGCGTTCCTCGATGGGGTCGCTGACTTCACTGGCATCGCCAATCCGCCGGATCCCACCGACCGCCTGCACATCAGCGAGGCCTACCATCAGGTCTTCGTGGCGGTCGACGAAAGGGGCACGGAGGCGGCTGGAGCAACGGCCATCGTGATGGGTCGGGGCACCGGAGGGCCGCCGCCGCCGCCCGTCGAGGTGCGCGTCGACCGGCCGTTCCTCTTCGCGATTCGCGAGCGCGCCTCCGGCGCCGTGCTCTTTCTGGGCCGCATCAACGACCCGCGCTGACAGAGCCGTCAGCCGCGCGAGCGGCTACGGCGCGGCGGTGATGAAGAGCTGGGGCACGTGGGCGAGGCTCTGCCCCTCGGGCAGCGCGCGGGCCGCGCGCTCCGCCGAACGGATGACGGAAGTCTCTTCCGTGGTGAAGAGCAAGCCCTCGAGGTGGTCGAAGCGCGCCGGGTCCGCGGGGCCTAGCTCAGAGCTCTGCTCGACGCGCACGGACAGACCGGCCCGGGAAAGCTCGGCGGGCAAACATCGACCCACGGCGGGCTCGCCGCCGGCCCGTCGAATCGCGGCAGCGACGACCGGGGCGATGGCCACCTCGGCCGGGTGTTCGAGGGCCGCCTCGTAGTCCGGCTCGACGGCGACGAGGACGCCCCTCGGCGCGAGGACGCGGACGATCTCGTCGATGATGCGCCGCCGCGCCTCGGCATCGTTCCACAAGAAGACGTACTGCACGTAGATCAGCTCGAAGTGGTCCGCCGGGAAGGGGAGCTCGACGGCGTCGGCGACGATGCACGCCTCGGCCGGGGCAGCCTTGACGACCGGGTCCCGGTCGAGGGCGATGACCGGACCCCGAGCGCGCCGGGTGAGCTCGCCGGTGACCACGCCGGGGCCCGCGCCGAGGTCGAGGACCGGGCCCAGGTGGGCGATCCCGATGCGGCGGAAGATCCGCGACCGCATCGGAGCGAGGAGCTCGTCCTGGGCGATGAGCACATCGCGCGGGGGAAGCCCGGGGGTGGGGACACGGTCTGCCATTTCCTCGGTCATCGAGCCTCCTACCGGCCGCCGCCGGCGCACGCACAGCCGGCGCGACCCTCGGTGAAGCGTGTGCCCTCGAAGTGAAGAGCCACGGCGACCGATAGTAAACATGAAATCGATTGCGACTCGCGGACGTTCACAGATCAGTTCTACGAAGTATCGCCCTCCGCTGCGGCACTCTCAGTACAGCAGGGCTGTGAAGCGGGGCCCCCGAGTCGCTCTGCGTGCTTCCGGCGATTGCAGCCTCGATGGACTCCGCCATCGAGGCCGGTCGCGGAACCGAAGGCTTCTCGACCATCGCCGACCGGTCGCGCGACTGACGCGTCGATGAGCGTCTCAAACCTCGAAGGGGACACACAAGCCACAATCAATGTACGCTTTCCCATGTCCAACATTGACGAAGAGCCGATCGTGCCTCCCATGGGGGACGGGTTCACCCAGGGGCTAGGTTTCTACGGGCTGATGGCCTCGGTCATCCCCTTCTTCTTCAGTACGCATCATGGAGCAGACCCGATCGACAACGCCGTCAGCGCCTCGTACACCGGCACGCTCAGTGTGGTCGGTGGCGGCATCGCCGTGGTCCTCGGGGGCATCGGCCTCGTGGGCTCGCTGCGCGACTCGAACCGGAACCCCAAGCGGAACGGCGTCTCAGCCCTAGCGTTGGTGCTCGGCACCTACCAATTGATCCGTGGACTGGGCCTGCTGGTCTAGGCCCAATGTCCACCGGTCGCGTGGCGTGGCGCACCGTACCGCCGCCCCCCCCACGGGGTGGAAGATCCGACCCTGGTTGTGAATTACCGCAACTGAGCGCCGCAGATCCGACCCTGGTTGCGAATTAACGCAACTGAGCGCCGGCTTGCATCGCGCTCGGCATTTGCTGCGGCGTGCCAGCGACCGCGGCGGCGCATGCATCCACACGACCCGAGGCCTTCTTCGTCTTGCAACGCCTGCCGACCCCAGCGCCGGATGAGGCTGAGCTGCCTCCGCAGGTTCGCGCCACCTACCGTTCGCTTCAGCGCACAGTCGAGCACCGCGCCGCGCTCGTTCGCGGTGGGCTCGTTCCGCGATCCAAGCTCCAGCCTCTGTTCCAGGCTGAGGATGAGGCGTGCCGCGGCCTCGTTCGCCAACTCCGCGCGTATCGGGCGACGCTCTCTGCGTCCGGGTGGCTCCTCTACGGCGATGTTCTGAACCGGGTGACGTACTTCGCCTGGGATGATGCCCTCGAGGCGTTCGAGGAAGCCCAGGCTGCCGGGCACGGCGCCGTGCCCTGGCCGGTGCTGGATCTCGGCGAGGTCATCGATGCCTTCCGCCAGGCCTCCGCCCGTGCCCCGGCGGATGGTGAGCTGGGCGCGTGGGCACGCTACCTCGAAGCGTTTGCCCGCGGATACCACACGGGCGACGACTGCCATCCGGAGTCCCTCGTGGCCTATGGCCTCGCCGCGGCGCACGGCCCCCCCCGCTGCGCAGCGACGTGCACCTCCGTCTCGGCGAGTGCGCCTTCGACCGTGCGGACTACGGTCGCGCGGCGCTCTTGTACGAGCGCGCCCTGCACCAGCCCGCTGATCAGGTCCGGGTCATCGCGGTGTACAAGCTCGCCTGGGCACTGCATTTCGCTGGCCGCGCGAACGAAGTGAGGGCCGCGGTCGACCGGTTGCCCCCGGATGCCGACGAAGAGATCCGTGACGAGCTCTTGGAACTGCTGGCGGCGGTGCCCTGAGAAGTTCGCGCGGAAGTCAGGCTGTCGATGGCGGAGCCCGCACCAGACCTCAGCGTCCGATGGTCCGCCCTGGACAACCACCGGCGATCGCCTGGCGGAGCCCGTCATTGACCCAATCGCAGTTGTTGAGTCCGGCGGCTGCCGCCTCGTCGATGGGCATCTGCTCGCCGCCACAGAACCGGTCTGCGTCGCCTCCGAGGTAGAGTAGGCCGCTGGCGCGGTGGCTTTAGGCTCCCGGTGGCCCTGCCGTCTCTTTCGAGCGCGGCGCCTCAGTCCGGTTTGCCATGGCTCCGTTTCCAGCGGCCTCTCATCGAACCGGAC
>QMMC01000120.1 GCA_003647065.1 Deltaproteobacteria bacterium
CGGGGGAAGCCACGGGCTCTTCGCCGGCGAGCTCTTCCTGCAGGGCGAGGGCTACCTGAGAAGCGACGTTGTTCGGGTCCGCTTCGGCGGCGACCGCCAGCAAGGACGCAGCAATATCGGGGTCCTGGAAACGGTTCAGCCACCGCGCCGCAGCGTTGGTCGCCCAGCGGCTCTTTTCGGCAGGGTCAGTCAGCGAGTCCGCAAAGCGGTGATGGAAGTCGCGGAGGCCGTCGAAGTCTCCCGCCGACGCGAACCACGAATCGATCATCGCGTTGGCTTCGACCGCGGTCGGCACCGCCCGGAGCGCCGCCTCGAGGAACGCCCGGAGCCCCGCGTCACCAAGACGCTTGGCTATCCGTGCGGCACGAACCAGCTGGCTCATCGCCGCAAAGCCGTCGCCGCCCGCCCCTTCTTGGGCGAGGGTCATCATCCGCTCTTGGGCCTCGACCTCGTTGGCCTCGAGGTCATCCATCGAGCCCTGAGCAGCCTCGTTGGCGGGCTGGAGGTTCAGCGCGTTGGCATAGGATGCCCGGGCACGATCGTATTCGCCGAGCTCCTGCATGACGTCGCCGAGCTCATTCAGCATGTCGGCGGCGAGCACGGGCTCGTCCGTCACCCCGAGCTCTCGCTCGAGCGATTGGGCGACCTGCGGCAGCATGCCGAGCGATCGATGAATGAAGCGCGACCGACGAAGGGCGTCGGTTCGGGAGGGGTCGATGTCTAGAATCTGTAGAAACAGGTTCGCCGCTTCGACTCGACGGAGGAACGTATCCTCGAGAAGCTCGGCCCGAGCCAAGATTGCCTCGAGTTTGTCCTCATCCGAGTCCGCTTCGGACGCGGCCTGAATCAGTAGCTCGTCGATCGATCGGTAGCTTCCAAGCTCCGAAAGCTCCGCCATGCGCGCTCGCCAATCCATATGTGTCGTCCCGCTCTTCCTGCTTTTGACCAAACAACCGAAAGAAACCCGCATGCGATCGACACGCGCCCGCCACCGCGGACACGTGTCGGCGCATCAGTTCTCGCTGAGTTCCATGAGACGGCCCTGGGCCGCTCTCATGTAGTGCGCCGGAGCATCGTCTCCGGCAATATCGACGTACTTCTTGAGGAAACGCCGTGCCTCGTCCGGTTCGTCCTGGAGGGAGTAAGTCCAACCGAGAGAGAAGAGCGCGTCGCGCATGCCCGGCTCGATCTCGAGGGCAGCTCGGAACTCATTGACGGCGCCATCGAAGTTGCGCTGCTGCTGGTAGACGGTGCCGAGCATGTGGTGCACCTGGGCCTCCTCGACGGAACCGTTCTGCGCCACCGTGAGCGCGCTCTGGAGCACGGTCACTGCCTCACCGAGGTACGCGAGGTCAGCGTACATGCGACCGAGCTGGGTGTAGGCCTCGAGGAAACGCGGGCCATGCTCGATGGACGCCGAGTACTGGGTCAGGGCGTTCTGCTGGTCGTCCATGCGCTCGTAGCACTGGGCGAGCTTGTAGTACGCCTTGAAGAGATTCTCGTCGGCAGCGATCGCCGCCTCGAAAGCCGTCTTCGCTTCGTCCCACTTCTCGAGCTCCATCAGGACGGTGCCGAGCTTCTCGTGATAGCCGGCGACCTCTCCGTTGATGGTGATGGCGCGCTGGAGGTCGTCTTTTGCGAGCTCCATGCTCTGCATTTCCATGTGAACGAGGGCCAGGTTGTAAATCGCCTGGTCGTTCGTCCCATCGATTGCAGCAGCTCGTTCGAGCTGAGCCACGGCGTCGATATAGCGCTTTTGCTGCGCATAATGGACGCCCTCGTTCATGTGATTCATGGACTCGACTCGAGCCCGAGAACAATCCCCTCCTACACAGAAGAGAAACACGAGCACCCCGATCAAGGGCGCATGGAGTCGCGTCATGAAGGTCTCCCCACTAACAGGTCAAACAGCACAGATTCGGCCGGATAGTAGCGAGGTTCCGACTTCGACCACAACTGCAAACTCAGCGAAGTTGCCAACACCGACGAGTCCCCTCCTCGCGTGGCCTTCTCGTTAACGACAACAGGCCGCCAGCGAGTGCTAGCGGCCTGTCTTCCATCCGAACTCACGGCCGGATGATGTGGGGAATCCCCCTACCCGCTAACCGCCCGATGCGGTGAGCATGAACGGATAGTTGACGACGACGATGCCGCCGCCATCCGGCGCCGGGAACGACCATCGACGCACCGATTGAGCGATGCACGACTCGACCGTCGAGTTGCCCATGGTGCTGTTGGCCACCGCCGAGGACTGAACAGCCCCGGTCGGCGAGATGATGAACGAGATCGTCACGCGGCCTTCGAGGTCGGGACGCTGGTTGAGCTCCTGCTCGTAGCAGAACCGGACCTCGTTGATGTGTCGGCGGATAACGCGCCGAATGACTTCCTTCGACAGCGAACCGCGAACATCGGCGGCCCCCTGACGAATGCGTGGCACCCGAGCACTGCGGCCCGAGAAGCCGCCGGCACCGCGGCCGTAACCCGACCCCGAGCCGCCGCCGCCGCCGTGACCAATGGTCCCGAGGTTGCCGAGGCCGATGGTGCCCTCACCGGTACCACCGCCGCCGCGTCCGGTGCCGCGCAGACCGAGACCGCCGAAGCCGAAGTTCGAGCCGATCTGGTCACCCATGAGAGCACCGAGGGCGCTCATCGGGTCAGCGCCCAGGGCCGAGTCCCGGCCGAAGGGCGACGTCGGAGAGTTCCAAGCACCGGTCGTCTGCTGCAGGACGCCGAGAATACCAGCGGTCCGCGCTTGCTCTCGCGCTTCCTCGCGGGCCATGTGGGGGTCTTCGTTGTCTTCGGGACCCTCGATGCCGTAGCGGTTCGTGGTCTTCTCGGACGACTTCTCGCCCATCTGACCTTCTTCACCCTTGTGGCGCTTGCCCTTGCCGCCCTCGGAGTCGTCCTGGTTGTCCTCCTGGAGCCACTCCGGCGTCTCCTCTTCTTCCGTCTCCGGCGGCTCCATCAGGTACTGGACCAGACGAGAGTCTTGGGAGAGGAGCTCGAGGCTGAGCCCTGAGCTCGAAGGAGGCAGGAAGTAGAACATGATGAGGATCGACGCGAAGAACGCGAGGGACCCGCTGATGTAGGCCACCGGCGTCCAGTCGATGGCGACGCCGCCGCCAACGCGCTTGCCCGCCGCCGTCTGCCGGACGATGAAGGTGAAGCCCTTGTATTCGACCCGCGAAGTGGCGCCCTGGGGCAGCGCATACTGCTGCGCGCCGGCGAGCTCGGAGCACGCCTGGGTCTTGCCGCCCGAGGTGAGATCCGTAAGCGCCATGGTCTGGCCAGCCACCGTGACATCGCCGGTCGCCCCATCGGGGATCACGATAGCGACGCCGCCGCCGGCTTCCACCACGACCGGGAGACGCTCGGTCCCAAGGACCTCCGCACCCACCAGGTACTGAATGCCTGACAGCCCACCCTTCGAGTCGATGGCGTCACCGACGTAGAAAGAACGCGGCGGCGACATGTCCTCGACGTGCAGTACGCTCGAGTCGCCCCACATCACGACGACCTCGACCGCAGGCGCGCCCGTCTCGACCTCATCGGGGCGAACCGGAGGGCCGCTCGCGACGATTCCGTATTGGCCGTCCCCGTCCTGGACCTCCGTGGCCACCACTGCCGCGGCAACGGGTGCCGCGAAGGGATTCGCCACGCCGCCAACGGGCGCAGCAAAGGGATTGGCTACGGGAGCCGGGGGCGCTGGCGGTGCCGGCGGCGGTGCATCCGGCATCGCTGCCGGTGACGCCGGTGGCGCCGGAGGAGGCTCGGCCACACCCGCCGGGGGCGCGGCGACCGCCGTCGCTTCCTCGGCTGGGGCCTCGGCACCGGCTGTGATCTCGACGACCACCCGCGCGTCACCGAGATTGATCTCGTCACCGTTGGCAAGCTGGGACTTGTTGACCTTCTTGCCATTGACGATGGTCCCGGAAGCCGAGCCGAGATCGATGATGAAGATCTCGTCAGGCCCCGTGACCTCGATCACTGCGTGCATGCGCGACACGTTGTCGTCGTCGATGCGCAGATGGCTCGAAGGCAGCTTCCCTACCTTGATGATGTCCTGAGAAAGCGTCTCCGTACGGATCAGCTCCTCTCCCTCGTATATCTTGAAGGTCATCGTGACCTTCGAATTGCCCTGCGACACCATCACCTCCAGACCGCGGCCCTTTGGGGCGCGGTTACGACCGACTGGCCTACGTACACTCGCGGGGTAGCGAGAATTTCCTCAGAGGTCCTCGACGGACTTGAGCATTTCCGGGATGAAATGCTCTCGGATGCGAATGAGCGAGGCGCGGCTGCCACGACGCCGAACGTTGAGCATCTCACCGTCCGGGCGAACGAGGTCACCGGTGACCAAGTCGTCCTCGAAATCATAGGTCGTCGACTCGCCCGAATCCTGAGCCAGGACGGGTGTGACGAACAAAACAGCGGTTCCGAGTACGAACGCAAAAAGCACCTTCCTCATCATCAAACTCCTCCAGCCAGCCACAAGGGGCCGCGCATTAGCTTAACCGCTAGGGATGACTGGGGTCAACGGACCCCGCGGAACCGTCGACATTCTCTAGGACACTCGCGCTCACGCGAAGTTCCCTCGAACGTCGACAGACCGGCAAATCAGTTACCCCCGCCTTCCTGTTGTTGCTGCAATCGCAGCATGTCCGCCTGAGCCGTCAGCGCTTCGATCGCCGTGTTGATGTTCTGCAGGCGTCCGGGCCGACAGTCCGACGACCGACGGCGGCTACGCCCCCGTCCAGAACGCTGTTGACGGCAGCGCCGCTGCAGGTTCTCCCTCGTCTCGGTGTAGCGCTCGTTGGACCCCGCCTTCGCCAGGAACTGCTCATAGTAGGTCTTGGCCTGGCGAAGCTGCGGCACCGTGCCGTCCATGTAGTCCTGATAGAGCAGGCCCAGGTTGAAGTACGCCTCCGGACGGTTGCCGTCGATCTGGATGGCCCGCTCGTACTCCGCCTTCGCGAGCGGCATCTGCCGGAGGCCACGGAGCGCAGCGCCGAGGCCGATGTGCGCGTCGTAGTCGTTGGGACGAAGCTCCGTCGCCCGCGTGAACGAGGTCTTGGCGTCCTCGTAGCCGCGGAACGAGATGGTGATCTCGCCGAAGTTCATGTGCGCAGAGAACATGTCGTTGTCGAGGCGGACAGCCCGCTCGAAGAAGCGCAACGCTTCGATGAGGTTGTCCTGGCGCATGTTGATCAAGCCCCAGGTGTTGTAGATGGGCGCGTAGTTCGCGTCGAGGAGCTGGGCCTGGCGGCACACGACGCCGGCCAGGTCGAGCATCTGGATGTTGTCCGACTCGCGCGAGAGCTCCAAGTAGAGCAACGCCATCTGGTTGAACGCGGGCAGGTAGTTGGCGTCGATGGCCAAGGCGCGGCGCAGGTTGTTCAGCGCCTCGCGGACGTCCGCCCCGCCACGCTGCCTCTGAATGACCGCGATGTTGACGTACGCCTCGGTGCAACGCGTGTCGTCGGTCAGCGCCCGACGGAAGGTCTGCTCTGCCGCCTGAGTCTGGCCCGCGGTGAGCTGCATGGTGCCGATGGCGGCCCGCGCCTTACAGAAGGTCTGGTTCGACTCGAGGGCGCGATTGTAGAACGAACGCGCTTCGTCATCGTCACCGCAGCGCTGCGCGACGACGCCCTCCATGTAGAGGGCCTCCGTGAAGCTGCCGCCCTGGGCGTCGACCGCCGCGTCGAAGGCGTCCATCACGCCGCTGCAGTTCTCGGAGTTCCAGGCGCCGGTGCCATCCACCTGCTGAAAGCGGGCGAGCGCCGCCTGCCACCGGTTGTGGGCCTCCTCGGTGACGGCCGTGCCGCCGGCGGTGGTGATGACGTTCCCGTGATCGTCGGTGACACCCTCGCCGTTGCCGGAGGCCGAGCCACCGCCGCAGCCAAAGGTGGCTGCCGCGAATGCGCCGAGGATGGTGATGCTCAGTAGCTTCATCGCTCGCTCCTGTCGGGCCGGTCGCTGCTCACTCACGAGTCACCTCCACCGGCGACTTCGTTGCCCCCGCCTTCGGCTTCTTCCTCCTCGTCGTCGTCGTCGTCTCCGAGTTCGAGGACGGGGCGGGGATCGCCCGCGTGGCTGTTGACGTAGTTCGCTTCGCCGCGGAGCTCCGCGGCGAGCGGATACTCCTGCGGGTTCAGCCCGTTCAACTCGGTCTCACACTGGCGCGAGAAGTCGTTGAACCAGCGAACCCGGGTCGCGGTGATGAGGCAGAACTCGAACTTACTGATCGCCTCCCGTTGGAAGGGCTCGGACTGTTCGTCGAGGGCCCCGGTGTAGATGTCGAAGAGCTCCATGTCGCTCTCGATCTCCTCGGGAATGGGCGCGTCGCGGAACTCGTCCACGAAGGTCCGCCACATGACCCCGATGCGGGTGGCGGCGGCGATCTCCCAGCGCGGAATCTCGAGGGCGGCGATTTTCCCGTATTCGGTGCCGGCGGCGATCAACGCCTCCCGCTTCTGATTGACCCAGGGCAGGAAGTCTTCCTGGGCCCAGGTGTTGACCCGGTCCATGGAAGGCGAGCCGCGGAGGCTCGGGAAACGAATCCGGCGGAACTCCTCGAACTTGAACTCCGCGAGATGGAAGTAGGCCTCGGAGGCCGCGTCCTTGGCCTGGAAGACCCACAGGGCCTTCTCACTGTCGCTGACGTCGCTGAGGCCGTTGATGGCATCAACCGCGCCGCCTTCGTAGGCCCGGATAGCCGTCTGGTAGAAACCCTTGGCCCGGTCGCGGTTATCGGTCGTCCAGTGAGCGGCCCCGATCTGCACGTTGGCCTTGATGATCTGGTGGGGCAGCGCCTGGCGCCGATAGCTTCTCAGGAAGCCGGTGTAGTGGCTGATGACCCGAGGCCAGTTCTCCTGACGCTCGAAGATGGTGCCGAGGGAGAAGATGACCTGCGAAGTCTCCCGGGGGAGCCTCCGCCGATAGTTGCGCTCATAGAGCCGCGCATCTTCGATCGCCTTGTCTTCCTCGCCGAGACCCAGGCGGAAAAACACGGCGTTCTGAAGCGCTTCGTTGGCGATGGCGCAGGTCCCTTGCTCGCGGTCTTGGTCCGTGCAGCTGCTGCCGTCTTCGCCTGGGAAGCGACGAGCGAACTGCTCGTAGTAATCCGCCGCCTGTCCGTAGATGGCGAGGGCGTGATAGTTCGCGCCGACGAGATAGAGAGCGCGCTTCGAGAGCTCCGACTCCGGGAACTGCTGGATGAGGACCTTTCGAACTCGAATCGCTCGGCCGAGGAGCCGCGCCGCTTCGAAGTTGATGGCGGCGTTCCAGAGGACCTCGTCCATGCCGGAGTTTCCAGTCGTGGAGCTGCCTTCGCAGGCCTCGGGCTGACGCGCGAAGCGCCGGAAGATCCCGACGTAGGTGCGTGCCGCGTCGCGCCACTCTTCGTTCTGCTGCAGCGCCTCCGCCTCCTTACGCATGACACCACAGCGCAGGCGCTCGAGGACCTCACAGAGCTCCTGGTTGTCGTCCAGGCGCTCGTCGGTATTGCAGTAGAGACCCCAGAGAGGATCGATCGAGCTACCGATTTCTCGGATGCATGACACCCGCGCCGGCTCGAGCTGGCTGCCCATGATGTTGAGGGAGTCGAGGTAGAGGTTGGCAGCGTAGACCGCCAACTCACTGTCGCGGTGGTTGTAGGCGATGTCTTTGAAGAGCAGCGCGGCCTCTTCGTAGTGGTTCGCCTCGTAGAAGATACGAGCCCGCCGGTACTTGATGGTCGGCAGATCTTCACTGTCCGGGATGAAGCAGACGTATCGCCGGAAAGCCCCGAGCATGCCCTGCTCGAGCTGCGTGAACTCCCGCTGCGCGAGGCGCTCGGCATCGGTCTGCTCCGGCTCGGCCTGGCGGCGTCCGCGGCGCCCGCGCCTACCCCGTCTGCGGTTGTCGTCAGTGCGTATCTGCCGCTCGCGGCCCTGATACTGCTGCTGATAGAGGTTGTTGTAGCAAAGCACCGCGGCGTAGGCCGCGTCCGCCGTGTACTCGCCGGTCGGGTTGAGTTCGACGACCCGGTCGAAGGCCGGACCACACTGGCCCCAGTCCTCCATCTTCCACACCAGCTCGGCGTAGTAGTAGGAGATCTTGTATTCCGTCGGCCAATCCCGGCGGTCGATCATGGGGAACTCGAGCTGCTCCATGTCCGGGAACTTGTCGAGGACCATGCGGTAGAGCTGACTCGCCATGGTCATCGTCTGGCGGTCGTTCGTACCGGGCTGAGTGTCCGTACCGATCGACTCTCGGTGCCACGCGGTGGCCAGCGAGACGAGGATCGACGCGGCCTCCTGTTTGCACTGAGTGACGTCTTCGGCCGGGTGCTGCTGCCCGTTGTAGAGCTCGAAGATGTCCATCAGGCGCTGGAGCTCACGCACCTGTTCCGCCTTCGGTCTGCTCGAGACGATCGCGTTGGTGATTCGGCTCTGCCAATAGCAAATCTTGTGAGACGACGGCGATTCGGAGATCAGCTTCTGATAGACGCTGATCGTATTCGGCCATTGCCCGGTATCGAAATACAGCTCTCCTAGGCTCTCGAAGGTATCGATCGCCGATGCTTCGTCTGGCGTATATCGTCTGAAGAACTCGAGGGCGCGGTTCGGTGACCCGACCATCGCGTAGGGTAAGACCATCTCGCGTCTGGACTGCCGAGCTAGGTTCTCGGCGTCCCGGGCGTCCGGGTTCGAGTTCGCAAACTCGACGACTTCGACGAATTTGCGCAGTGCCCCCTCGAAGTTTTCGACGTTGTAGGCAGCCCACGCGGACTTGTAGAGCGCGTAGCCGTAGACCGGGTTTCGCTCGGGCGGGAACTCGGTGACCTTGTTGTAGAACTGGCTCGCCGCCCGCATGTCACCGTCGGTGAAATAGAATTCGGCAAACGACAGATAGGCCGTGGGCACGAAGCGGCTCTGGGGGAAGCCCTTGATGAGCCGGTGATAGACCTGCCGCGCCCGGTCGTGCTGCTGAAGCTCTTCGAGGCCGAAGGCCAGCGAGAAGAGGACCTCGTCCATGCGTCGATAGTCCGAGTGGTCCTGGACCAGGGTCGCGTAGGTTCGAATCGCCTCTTGGCGAATCGTAGCCAGCTGCTGGGTGGCCTGGCGCTGACGTTGGGCCAGCTGGCGCACCTTCGAGGCGTTCTTGGCCCGGCGGGCCCGGAACATCGGCTCATCGAAGGAACGCACCCGGGCGTTCACCACGGTCTGCATCTCGAAGTACGTCTCGGCGAGGCGCAGCAAGATGTCGGGGCGCCGGGCGTCATTCGTCCGCGTATTGCGAACCAGGCGCTGGAGCACCCGGGTCTCGCGCTGGAGCAGGTTCCACGCGCGCGTCTGGACGCTGTCGCGGTTCCGCCGTGCGGCGGCATCGAGCTCGATGGAGGGACCCGTCGGCCCCTGCTTCTTCTCGGCCTGGCGCCGCTCCGCAGTCTGCAGCCGCGAAGCCGGAGCGCTGGCGCCCCCGCCCCGTTTGCTCATCTGGGGTGAGTTCGCCGGACACTCCTCGACGGTCGTCGTGGCGGTGGGAGAGATGCAAACCCGGTTCGCCGCAGACCGCGACGCTCCACGCTGCCCCTGCTGCGCGGTCGCCTCCCCCGCAAACCCCGCGAGAGCAACCGCAAAGGTGCAAATAAACGCAATCTGACCCGCGATTCGGTTCATCCCGATCACCTTCCGCACTGGTTCGTCACCTGCTGTCGATAGAAGCCGAGCTCATCGCGCCAGTACTCGCCGTCGAAGGGCCATACCTGGTGCTCTTCATCGACCTCGACGTCACCGCCCCCGGAACGGGCCGCGGCGGTCATCTGCTCCTGCACCTCGCGCTCGAGGGTGCCGCGCTGGAAGGTCGCGATCTCCAGGTCGACGGTGTCGATCTGGTTCATCAGGTCCTGGAGCTCCTCAATGAGGCGGCTGTAGCGGCCACGAGCGAGGTCACCGGCCATGTCGACGGCGAAGGACTTCGCGACCGCGACATCCTGGAGAATACGCGCCCCGAGGGACGAGTTCTTGAACTCCGCGGGGGCCTGGCCGAGACGCGCCTCTTCGCCTTCGAGGACGCGCACGTACTCGAGGTGACGCAGGAGCGTGCGATCCGAGAGCGCCTTCGAAACGATGCCGCGGATCCGGGGGCTGAGGTTTGCCTGCCCAGCCCGGACCTGCTGGAGGAACTCGTAGAACTGGTTGTTGTCCTGGTTGGATTCCAGGAACGAGTTGAGCTCCTGCTGGACCGGGTCGAAGTTCTCGTGGAAGCGGCTGACCATCGCCCCCGCGTTGTCCACCTGGCAGTTGACGAAGAAGGTCACGGCCTTGAGGACGAGGGCCTCGGGGTAGTACGCGTCCGTGAAGTACGGAGAGTAGATCGTGTGAATGTTGCCGAGGGCTCGGGCGTACTCGTCCGCGAGGAAGAAGGCCCAGCTCTCTTCGAAGAGCGAATCGAGCCAGTACTCGCTGCCCTGGTCGACGCGGTTCCACATCTCTACCGCGTTGCCGAGGAGGCGGCCGTCGACGATGCGCTCGCCGGTCTCGGGGTCGGAGCGGTTGGCCGCCGTGTAGTAGACCCGCGCCAGGGAGATCCGGGCGAGATTGAGCATGCGCTGCTTGTCTTCGACCCCGCTGGAGCTGCCGCCCTCGATGCCCTCGATGATCGAGCGGAATGAACGAATCGCCGGCTGGGCGCGGCGCATGCGCACGTAGCTGATGCCTTCGAAGAACTTGGACTGGACGTGAAACTGAGAGTCCGTCGCCACGCGACCGAAGAGCTGGATCGCTTCCTCGAACTCCCCCTGGCCGTACTTGTAGCGACCCATCAGGTAGAGCAGGTGACCGTAGAGTTCGGCGCTCTCGGCTGTATTGAACTGCTCGAGCTCCTCGACCCCGTAGCGGCCGATCTTCTCGATGATGCCCGCGGACTCGGGCAGCTGAGACGCCAACTGGGCCAGCCACTGGAGGGTCTGGGCGAAGTAGAGATGAGACTGGGCGGCCTGGCCGATCTCGTCGAAGATGGCGAGAGCCGACTGATAAAAGCGCAGGTGATAGAGCGACTTACCCAGGAAGAACTGAGCCTTCTGGACGTTTGCCGGCGCGTCCTGGGTCTCCCCTTCGACGACGCGTTGGAACTGGACCGACGCCTCCTGGTAGCGCTCCTGCTGGTAAAGCCGGAGGGCATTGGCCAGGGCCTCGGAGGGCGGACCTTCGGCCGGCGGCGCCGGCGGCTGCCCCGTCTCCTCTACGGAGAACTCCATGTCCTGGGCGCCTGCGGTGCCGACCGAGGCCAGCCCCAATAGACAGGCTTGGAGAGAGGCCAGTACGGCCCAGGTCACCAGTCGATTTCTGCACATAGCGAAGCTCCTAAACACGATCCCGCTGCCGCTTCGGGCCGAACCACAGCCGCCGGGAGAGGCAAACCCCACATCCCCAGCGACCTACGCAAACATCAAAAGCCTAACAAAAACGCCAACTTAGACCCCTGACGGGCGCTGATCATAAGAATGAGAGATTCCAATTGTCAAGGAGTTTCAGGACCTTCCCCGGCACCGCTTCTGGTGCTTGACACCCTCCTCGGCCCCTGAGTAGGGTCCCTCCGCACTCGGAGTGAGGTAGGGAGAACGCATGAGTCCCACTGACCCCGGACCGCACGAGTCATTGGCCCCAGGGCATCTTTCCTGGCATCACATACTTTCCTGGCGCAATTGACGGAGACATGGCCTCGATGAACAGAATGCTCGCCTCGACGATGTGGATCCTGGCCGCCCTCACGGTCTTTGCTGGCTGCACGGCCCCCGGCATTGGGGACCCGTGCATTCCGGAGAGCATTCCCATGGGCGGCTTCGTCGGCTCTGAGGCCTACCTCGAGACGAGCTCGGTCCAGTGCCGTACCCGCGTCTGCATGGTCTACCAGCTCGACGGCATCCCCTTCGGCGGCACGGACGGGACCACGACCTGCCGGACCGACGCAGACCTGATCGCCAACCCCGACTGCGCGAGCCGAGACGAAACCGACGCCCGGGTGTACTGCACCTGCCGTTGCGACGCGCCGCCTGAGTCGAGCGCTTCCCTCTGCGACTGCACCGAGGGCTTCGCCTGCGTCGAGGTCATCAACCAGCCCGGCGCGGGACTCGGCATTCAGGGTAGCTACTGCGTCAAGGACGGGACCTTCAACGCCGAGCCGTGACGGCGTTCGGCGACCGAGCCGCCACCGGCCGCAAAGGCGAAGAGCTCGTTGCCCAGCACCTCGCTGACGACGGCTACACGATCGTCGCGCGCAATGTCCGTGTAGGACGCCTCGAGCTCGACATCATCGCGCAGAAGGGGGCTCTCCTCATCGTATGCGAGGTCCGCTCGCGAACGAGCCGGGCCTTCGGCTCTCCCGTCGCGACCATCGACCGAAAGAAGATCGCGCGCATCAGGCGGGCGACCGCCGAGTGGCTGCGAAGCAACCGCCGAGGGACCCGGGAGCTCCGCTTCGACGCCGCTGCGGTCACCTTCGATGCCGACGGAAGCCACGAGCTCGAGTACTACGAACGAGCGTTCTAGCGCGGGCTCCGAAGCCGCACTCGCCCGAGCTCGGGGGCATTAAACGAAAGAGGCGTCGGCGGGTGCAACCCCGGCCGACGCCCATGCGCATAGAGGCAAGAGACGTTACTCCAGCGTCGAGGCCATACGCTCTCGGACTTCGACGATGTCCTGGAGGGCGTCTTCGGGGGTTCCCGCATCGCGGGACTTCTGGATCGCGACGTCGAGGAGATCGATCTCTTCCTGCTGGGTCGCCCGTAAAGATTCGACCATGCGTTCGAGAGCGATGTAGAGGTCGAGGAGCTCGTCGCCCTTACGCAACCGACCGCTCAGCCGGAGCCGACCGTCCGCGATCTCGCCGATGAGCCGCTTCATCTTGTAGGTCGGCCCGACCAGCTTGTGGGTCACGACGATCCCCGTGACCCCGAGGGCGAGGGCGAGGACGCAGATGCCGCCGATGATGCTGAGGAGGACCTCTAGGTCCTTGGCCGCCGACTCTTCGATGATGAGCTCCGCGGCGGCGTCGTCGAGGGCCGACATCATGTCGTTGGCGGCCAGCATCTCCGACATGCTTCGGGAGTAGTCGTACGCTTGGAAGCCGAGGGCCGAAGCCACGATGACGGTCACCCCAACCACCATCCCGGTGTACTTCAGCTGAAAGCGCGGGTTGAGGAGGAAGTTTCGCAGTCGCCGCTTGGGCGGGCCGGCAGTCTCTTTCGGCATGGTCTCGGCGTCGGCCGACATGGCTAGGCTCCCTCGCAAACGTAATAAGGCTCGATGGATCGTAGTGGTACGGCGGGGCTGGTGTCCAATACCCGCACGGTCAGCGCCCGTCCCGGGCGTCACCGGCGGCGAATGCCTGGGGAAGTCGCCGAAGCGCCCCGGTGAGCGCCCCCTCGATCGCCTGTCGCTCGGCGGTGGCGCCACTCGACCCCTGAACCGTCGCCGCGCCCTGGAGCATCACTCGCATGTCCCGGCCGGGATACGTATTGACGATGATCGACACCACAGCCCGGGTGCCGCCGTTTCGGTCCTCGATGCGCACGATCGACGAGTCCAAGTAGTAGCCGGTGAGGCGCCGGGTGCGCAGGACCCGTCGAGCTGCTCCATTTGCTTCGCGCTGGGGCGCCACGATCACGCCGGGGATGGATTGAACCCGAGCCTCGATGAACTGCCGGGCACTGGCCAGAGATGCGCGTGAAACCTGGATGGTCGTACCGGGCATGCCGACCCCGACATAGTAACGAGCCGGGCCAGAATTGGAGCCCGGGCCGGGCACCGGAGTCGTCCGCGGCGCAGATCGGGCGAGACGCTCGAGAACCCGGATCGCTCGCTGCACGCTCGAACGCACCGAGGCCTCTCTATCTCGGGCGGCGTTGCGCAGGGCCGGGAGGGCCGCGGGGTCGCGAAGCTGTTCGAGGGAGGCCGCCGCAGCCGCCCGGACCGCCGGGTGCTCGTCACCGAGGGTCTGCGAGAGAACACGAACGACCGCCGGGTCGCCTTCGATCCTGCCGAGGGACAGGGCAGCCTGAGCCCGAACCCGGAAGGCGGTCGACGTGCGAATGAGCCGTACGAGGTAGTCAGTACGGGCGTCGGCGGACGCCACCCTCGGTGCGCCCACCGCGGACAATGCCATCACTAGCGCCAGCAAAGGCGCCCACCGCTTCCCAGGACCGCTCATTTTCCCTGTCTGGCCTCCCAACCCGAAAATCACGCCGACCGCTCGATGGACTTCGACGGCCGAGGACGCATTCTCTTCACGCGGCCGGGAGGTGGGCCCGAGTATCGCGTAAAGGGACCGGTTCTGACAACGACGATGTGCCCTTTCACCGATGCCTTGCTTCAGTCGATGGGTGCGCGCAGGGTGGGACGGTGACTCACCTGTGGTCGTGGCTCACCGCCGTCATCGCAATCAGCTGTGCCGCCCCAGTAGCGGCACAGCCAACGGTCCTCGTCAGGGCCGAAACCCGCATCGAGCTGCGTACCGAGCGAATGCCGAATCGCCTGGTGCTGCTGGGCGCGCTGCGAGACGATCTGGGCTTCGCCCTCGCCGGCCAACCGATCCACCTGCGCCTCGATTCGATGGCCCCCCGCCGGACCCTCCTCCGCCGTACGGTGCAGACCGACCCTGACGGTGCATTCAGGGTCGAGGTGGAGGTTGGCCGCGGAGACCATGAGCTGCGCGCCACCTACAACGGAGATCGAGGTCACGAACGGGCCCAGGTATCCCGCAGCGTCGACCTGGACCGGGCCGACGTTCGGCTCCGGGTGGCGGTACCCAATGGTGGGCGCCTGGACCTCGACCAAGACCTTCAGGAGATCGAAGTTCAAGCCATATCTCTGTTGAATGTCGATGGAATTACGATCGAGCTAGTCGACGAGCTCGACCGCCCCCTCGCCGCCGGAAGCAGCAACGCAGAGGGTAGAGTTCGCTTCGAGGTCGCCTCCCGAGACCTCGGAGAGCCGGGTGCGGGACGCGTCAAGGCGATGTCCCAGGCGGACGGCACCAGGGCCCGGGCCCAGACCGAAGTGCCGGTGGTTCGCTTTCGGGCTACCGAGCTCTCCCTCAATAGCGCCACCGGCGCGGTGGAGCTCGGCGAGCCGGTAGTCCTCACGGGCGACCTCGGGGATAGCCAGGGGCCCCTCGGGGACCGGGCGATCGGGCTCTTCGCCCGCGCTGATTCGGGAGACGACCTACGAGAAGAGCACCTGGCGACGGTCCTCACGGACGCCGACGGAACCTACCGGGCCGAGGTTCGCCTCGAGGGCCACGGGGGTCCAGACAACGAGGCGGGGGGCCCGGTGCGCCTCATCGCCCGGTTCGAGAGCGAGACCTTGGGCCGGGAGGGCTCGGAATCGGCCCCCCTCACGGTCACCGTGGGCGGGACGGGCCGGGGCACTTGGCTGTGGGCGGCCCTCCCCCTCACGATCTCCCTCTTCGCCCTCGCGATCATCGCCCGCCGGGCACCACGACGTCTCACCGTGATCCCCCCGCCGGCGGCCCCGGCCCCGAAGGGCATCGCGCCCTCCCTCCGGTCGAGTCGCCGCCCCGCAGATCCCGCGATCGCTGGCCGGGTGGTCGATAGGACACGCAAATCGCCGATTCGAGGGGCCCTCGTGACCCTCGGAGAGCTCCGCGCCAGCACTGGAGAAGACGGCGCGTTCCGGGTCGATGGCGTGCCACCGGGGGAGCATCTCCTCCGGGTGAGTGCTCGCGGCTACAGCGCCGAAGAAACGATCGTCTCCTCACCGCACCGGGGTGAATGGAGCGCGATCACCGTACGCCTCGAGAGTCTCCGGGAGCAGATCTTGGCTCCGTACCGGCGAATCGCCCTCGCCCTCATCCCCTCCTCCCGGCTGTGGGAGGTGTGGACCAATCGCGAGGTCCTCGCCCACGACCAAGAAGGCCCGGATCAGCAGGCAAAACCGGGGGGGACAGGCGATCTCGAGCACCTCACCGCCAAGGTCGACGAGGGATTCTACTCGAAGCAGGGGCCCTCGGAGGCGGATGTCCTCGAGGTCCGGGCCGGGGCCGAGGAGAGGCGCCGCGAGGGCTCGACCCGCGGCCGGAGCTGAGTGTCCCCTACGCGTTGACGGCACGGTCGGCTGCGCCCTATGGTGGCGCCGCCTCGGAGGCTGCCGCTTCCGAGCTTTCGTACGGCGACACGCCGGAGGAATTCGATGGAGATTCTGTTCATCATCATCGGCTTGGCCGTGCTGGGTGGCATCGGCTACTTTTTCGTC
>QMMC01000121.1 GCA_003647065.1 Deltaproteobacteria bacterium
CCGAGCGCACCGCCGGCCCGGGAAGACTCCAAAGCCGAATCTGCTTCGAAGGCCCCCGCCGCCGAGGCCAAGTCGGAAGACAAGTCCGAGACCGCAGCCGACGCCAAGAGCGATGCAAAGACCGACGCCGAGGCGTCCGCGGGTACGAATGGTCGCCGCAGCCGCGAAAAGCGCGAAGACCGCGAAGACCGCGAGGCCCCCGAAGGCCGCCGTAGCCGCGGTCGCGAGGACGAAGACGAAGAGGGTATGACCCGCCTCTACGTCAACCTCGGACGTCGGGACGGGCTGCGGGCCGGCGACATCGCGAAACTCCTCCGCGAGTCCTGCGAGCTCGAGCGCGCGGACATCGGTCGCATCCGCGTCCGTGACAAGCACGCCTTCGTCGACGTGCTCGAAGAGCGGGTCGACCACGTGCTCTCCACCCTCCCCGGTCAGAAGGTCGACGATCGCGAAGTGGTCGTCGAGGTCGCCAAGGGAAGCTGAGGGGCTCCTCTTTGGCGGGATTTGAATACGCTCGAGTCCCGCCAAGCCGCCGAACGGCGGCACCCGGGCCATCACGGGAAGGCCCGCTTTCCGCCCTTCCAAACGTTCACATCTTGGCGGCGTTCCTCGTCTCGTCTTGCGCGCTCGTCGCGTCGGGATGCGGCGGCGAATCGGGACACCCGGACGGTGGAGACGGGGGCATCGACGCCGCTACCGACAGCGGCGCCGCCGAGGTCGATACGACCCGGAGCGCTTTCGGCGTCTTCGCATCATTCACGGGAGAGTTTCCCGCCTACGAAAGGGCCGCAGGACTCACGCACCCCGAGTACCTCGAATGGGCCGGCGAACAACACACAGCCCTCGGAGCCCGCTGGACGCGCAGCAACCTTCAGCTGATCTGGGACATCGTCGAGCCCACCGTCGGTGGCGGGTACGAGTGGTCGAACCGGATGGGGACCGAGGAGACCTTCTCTGCCGCCGCTGACGCAGGCGTCCACTACCTGGCGGTGTTTCACGAAGGCGGCATCCTCGACGGCGAGCTCCGGGATCCCCTCGAGCAAACCGAGGAATACCAGCGCTTCGTGCGGGACGTCGTCGAACGCTACGACGGTGACGGCATCGACGACGCCCCCGGCGGCGTCGTCATCAAACACTGGCAGGTTGGCAACGAGACGATGCGCCTGACGGACCTCACCGACGGCGCCGACCGATACCTGGCGTGGTTCACGGCTACCGCCGAGGCGGTCCGGGAGTCCGACCCCGACGCGAAGATGGTGCTCATCGCCTCCACCGACTCGGCGAGGGTGGACGACCTACACGGTCAGGTCATCCCCCAGCTCGCTGCAGATGCAGTGCGCATCGATGCCGTCGACATCCATCACTGGGGATCGGCAGAGAACATCGAGATGCGAAGCGCATCCGAGTACCAGGCCCTCTTCGCCTCCCTGGGCCTCGAGGGCGTGGAGCTCTGGTCCACCGAGCACGGCACCCACGTAGGAGAGGTGACGGCGGCGGAGCCGACCTGCGAACCGGCATGCCCTTCGGAGCAAGTCTGTGTGCAGATCGGGCCGATGGCCCGATGCGTCCCCCGCTGCACGGCTGATGACGCATGCCCGGCCATGGTCCCGCTCTGCGATCTCGACAGCGGTCGATGCCACGAGCCCGTTCAAAGCACGACCGACCAAGCCCGCTCCCTCGTCCAGAGATACGTCGTGAACCGTGACCTCGGCTTCGACCTGATCATGTGGAACAACCTGGTCTCCTGGCACGAGTTCGGCGGCAACTTTGGCGGTGTGTACGATCGCATGGGGCTCGTCTCGGGCGGCTTCCTAGAGTTCGAGACCGACGCCGACCGCAGCCAGCCTCGACCGTCGTGGTTCGCCTTCCGGGAGCTGGCGGCGAAGACCGACGAGCTCTGGGCCGAGCGCCTCGGTCCGGTCGACCTGCCGAGTTCAGAGGTCTACGCATCGGCGTATCGGAGCCGGCAAACCGGTGTCGTGGGCTGGGTCGTCTGGAGCCATGGAGGAGCGGTCACCATCGAGCGAGACGTCCCTGGCGCCGGTGCATCGATCACGAGCTTCGTCACCGACGGCGGCGGCACCCCGACCCGCGATGAGACCGTCAGCGCCTCGGGCAGGGGAATCGTTTCCTTCATCGTCGACGGCGACCCCCTCTGGGTCGAGCCGTTGCCGTAGAAGAGATAGGGACTCGCGGCCGTCACTCCGGCGCGCGCAGTTGCAGCACGACTGCGGTCTGCACGTGTCGGGTGCCGTCGGTGAACTCCTCGAAGCGTGCCCGAAGGGCGGCGTCCTTCAGGCAGGCGACCGCCGCAGGCGAGACGTCGGGGCTCGAAACCCGGGCGTCGACGACCCGGCCGCTCGATTGCACGTCGACTTCGACCTGAAATGCCAGGTCTCGACCGAGCTCGCGATCGGCCGCGCCGAGGCAGGGAGACGGGTCGCCCAACATTCGGCGAAGCTCCGCGGCGTAATCTCGGGCTGTGAGCGCCCCCTCGCCGGGCCGCTCTTCCCGCTCCGTGACCACGATGGGCGGGGCCGGAGGAGGCGCTTTGAGCAGCACCCGGTTCGACGGCGGCGTCCTCGGGTCACGGTGCAGGGGGCCCCCGGCAGGGCTTTTATGGGCTGCTGCGCCGGCTCCGGGGCGGTCTCGGAGGCCCCGGGACACCTCCCGGGGCTCCGCCGAGTCAGCGCAAGCGGCTAAAGAGCACAGGATAAGTGCCGTGATGACGGTCCCGGACGCCGTGGACATGACCCCTTCATATCATGCCGGCTCCCCTTTACTGCTGGGGACGCCCTTCGCTAACCTCGGGCGTTCAGATGACCGTTCAGACTGCGCCCAACCAGACCGCCGGAACTCCGCCCGCTGCCATCCCCCCGGGGCAGGTGGTCGGCGGCCGATTTCAGATCGAAGAGCAGGTGAGCGAGGATGCCCTCGGCACCCTGCTCCGAGCCCGAGACCAGAAGACCAAACGCGCCATCTCGCTCCGGCTGCTCTCCCCGACCCTGGCGTCGGCGGATGCTACCCAGAAGGCGATCAAGGCAAAGTGTCGCGCCGCCGCGAGCTTGTCCCACCGCAGCGTCGTCGCGACCTACGGCGTCGGCAGCGCTCTCGGCACGCAGTACATCGCGTCCGAGTGGGTGGACGGCGCGTCCTTGGCGCAGCTCGTCGCCAAGCGCAACGAGGACGGGTCGAAGCTTTCCCTCCGCGGCTCGTACAACGTCATCGCGCACGTCTGTAAGGCCCTCGACGAGGCCCACGCGACAACGGTGCACGGAGCCCTGCGCCCGAGTGTGATTTGGGTGACCAAATCTGGCCGGGTCAAAGTCGGGGACTTCGGTGTCGCCAATGCGGTGGTCTCGACCCTCGGCGCCGCGGCCCTCGGCGCCGACGAGCAGGCCTCCCTCGCCCCGGAGGTGAAGGGCGGCAGCGCGCCGACGGCGGCGAGCGACATCTTCGGTCTCGGCGCGCTGCTCTACACGATGCTCACGGGCAAGAGCCCCGCCGATGGGTTCACCCCTCCGTCGACGGCCCACCCAGACGCGACCGAGGCCATCGACCAGGTCCTGCTCAAGTGTCTCGCCGCCGATCCGGCCGCCCGCTACAGTAGCCCCGCTGAAGTGCGTGAGGCCTTGGCCCCTCTCGTCGCCGACGCCCCCGAAGTGGCGCCGCAGCTCGACTTCGCAATCGACGTCGACATCAGCCTCGAAGAAGAGGTCGACGAGGACGCGCCGACGATTGCCCAGCCGTCGCGGATCAAGGCCCCACCCCCATCGCCGGATCGCCCCAAGGTCGGCGCCCGGGTCTCGATTCACGAGGAATTCAGGCCGTCGATGGCCCATCCTGCGGCGCCCGCCGCGGCGCCCCCGCGCATGAGCGCCGAGGTCGACCTGAAAGACCTCCTGTCGAAGATCACCGAAAACGACGCCCCCCGGTGGATGGTCGTCAAGGACAAGCTCGACCACGGCCCGTTCTCCGGCCGGGAACTCGTTCAGATGATCGTCAAGGGCGAGGTCCTCGAAGACCACGGCCTACTCAACATGGACACCGGCGAGCGCAAGGCCGTCAAGAAGTTCGGAGACTTCACCGAGTTCCTCGAGCAGTACAAGGTCACCAAGCGACATTCCGATGAGAAGGTCGCCCTCGAGCGTTCCGAGACCGTCGAGACCGCGAGCAACGCCGCCAAGTTCGTCGTCGGGGGTGGGGTGTTGGTGTTGGCCCTCGCCGTCGGCGGCATCTTCATATTTACCCGCCAGGCGGCCGATGACGCGACCGTTGAAGACGTCGAACTGGCGTCCCTCTTCGAGTCCGGCGACGTCGAAATCGAAGGCTCCGCCGGCATCCTCCCGATGCCGACCGGTCGCCGCGGCATGCGCCGGGGCGGGCGCATGGGCGGTGGCGCCATGGGGGGGGGAGGCTCCCTCACCTACGAGGACGCCATGAACGAGGCGGTGAACCTCGGTGACGCGACCATGGGCGGGAGCGAGCGTCAGCTCACCAGCGCCGACGTCGCCGGCGTCATGAACCGCAACATCAACCGCATGTTCAGCTGCGTCGGCGCCGAGCTGCGCCGTGGCGGCAACGTCAGCCGGGTGCAAATCGACCTGGCCATCCTCGGCAGCGGCGCCGTCCAGGGCGCGAGCGTTCGCCAAGGGAGCCCGCAGTTCAAGCAGTGCATCGCCGGACGCGTCCGTGGCATCCGCTTCCCGTCGTTCCCGGCCCCGCGCATGGGCGCCCGTTACAGCTTCGCCGTCGACTGATGGGCCAGAGGGTGACAAAAACGGGTGCTGCCTCGGGGCGCCTGGCCGCAGCGTTGGCCGTCGTGGTGACCGCGGTGGGGCTGACCACGGGCTGCCAAGCGACCATCGCCAGCGAGCTGGACGAGGCCCAGGCGAACGCCGTGGTCGTCGCCCTCGATGGCAGCGGGATCGGCGCCACCAAGGAACGATCTCCGGGGTCCGATGCATGGGACGTGCTCGTCCCGAACGACGACGTCGGGCCGGCCCTCTCGGTACTGCGGTCGGCAAATCTCCCGCGGGAAGAGGCCCCGGGACTCGCCGAAATATTCGGGGAGCCGGCGTTGATCCCCACGGCGACCGAAGAGCGCGCCCGCTGGGTGGCCGCTCAAAGCGGCGAGCTCGCTCGATCGGTCGAGGCCATGGACGGAGTCCTCGACGCCCGCGTTCACCTCGCCCTGCCCATGGGCCGGGACCGAGCCTTCGACGAAGAGCGCCCCCCCCCCCGAGCTTCGGTGCTGGTCCGGAAAACGCCGACCTCGGCCATGCGAGAAGAGGCGGTCCGGGCCCTCATCGCCGGTGCCATCCCGGACCTCGCGGCAGAGTCCATCGCGGTGGTTTCAGTCGAGGTCGCGCCGGCGACGACGCGGCAGGCATCGCTGGTTCATATCGGCCCGATCGCCGTCACCCAAGGGTCGGCGCCGATTCTGAAAGCCGTTTTTGGCGGTGCCTTCACGCTGAGCGCTCTCCTCGCCCTCGCGCTGCTATTCACCTGGGTCCGGCTCCGCCGGCCGAGGATCGAAACCGAATCTGCCGACGCTGAACCTGCCTGAAGAGGCAGACGCCGGCAGGAGAAAAGGGACACGAAATGAGCTACGACGCCCTCGAGGCAACGCGGTACTACTTCGACAAAGCCGCCAAGATCCTCGACCTCCCCGATGATGTATCGCTTCAGCTGAAGACCCCGCATCGGGAGGTGCAGGTCGAGTGCAACATCGAACTCGACGATGGCTCCATTGGCACCTTCATCGGCTTCCGGGTACAGCACGACAACTCACGGGGCCCGTTCAAGGGCGGCCTGCGCTATCACCACCACGTCGACGCCGAAGAGGTAACTGCCCTCGCCACCCTGATGACCTGGAAGACCGCGGTCGTCGGCGTGCCCTTCGGCGGCGCCAAGGGCGGTATTCAGTGCAAGCCCTGGGACCTGTCTCCGGCGGAGCTTCAACGACTGACGCGAAAATTCGTCGACGGCGTCTACGACGTCATCGGCCCCACCAAAGATATTCCCGCGCCGGACATGAATACGAACGCCCAGGTCATGGCGTGGTTCTTCGACCAGTATGCGAAGTACCGCGGCTACTCCCCGGGAGTCGTCACCGGCAAACCCGTCGAGATGGCCGGCTCCCTCGGCCGCGCCTCCGCCACCGGCCGCGGTGCGGTCCTCGCGACCCTCGAACTGCTGAAGACCCTCGGCGAAGACATCGCCGGCAAGCGCATCGTCATCCAGGGCTTCGGCAACGTCGGCAGCTGGGCCGGGCGGATCTACCAGGGCCTCGGCGCCAAGATCGTCGGCATCTCGGACATCACTGGCGGCTACGTGAACCCCGAGGGCATCGACTGCGAAGCGGCCGCCACCCACGTCGCAGAGCACAAGAGCCTCGAGGGCTTTGCCGCCGAGCGCATCGACGGGGACGCGATCCTGACCCTCGACTGCGACATCCTGGTCCCCGCGGCCCTCGGTGGACAGCTCACCAAAGACAACGCCCGGGACGTCAAAGCGACGATCATCGTCGAGGGTGCCAACGGCCCCACCACCCCGGAGGCCGACGAGATCTTCATCGAGCGCGGCATCCACGTCATCCCGGACATCTACGCCAACGCGGGCGGCGTGACCGTCAGCTACTTCGAGTGGGCACAGAACATGCAGCACTTCTACTGGGAAGAAGAGCGGGTCAACAACGAGCTCGAGCGGGTCATGAAGAAGGCGTTCAAGAGCATCCACGAGGTCGCGACCAAGCACTCGTGCGACCTTCGGACGGCCGCCTTCGTCCTCGGCATCGGGCGGGTGTGGGAGGCCACGCGCCTCCGCGGTCTGTGATCCGCGCGCGCAACATCCGGAAGCGATTCGGCGACAACGCGGCCCTCGATGGAGTCTCCATCGAGGTGCCGCGGGCCTGTATTTACGCCCTGATTGGCCCCGGCGCGGCGGGCAAGAGCATCCTGCTCAAAGTCATCGCCGGTCTCATCGAACCGGACGAAGGCGACGTCGAGGTCGACGGTCAGCCCATGACCGGCGTCGATGATGCCGCCCGCCTCGCGCTCCAGCGCCGCATGGGCATGCTCTTTCAGAACTACGCCCTCTTCGACTTCATGACCGTCGGCGAGAACATCGCGTTTCCGCTCCGGCGCCTCACCGACCTCGACGACGCCGTGATCCGAGAGAAAGTGGCCGAACGCCTCGGGCGCATGGCCCTCCCCGGCATCGAGGACCGCGAGCCCAAGAGCCTCTCCGGGGGTCAGAAAAAGCGCATCGGCGTAGCCCGGGCGACCATCACCCACCCCGAGGTCCTGCTCTACGACGAACCCACAGCTGGCCTCGACCCGGTAACCAGCCAGAAGATCTACGACCTGCTCCGAGAGGAGCAGCGCGCCGACGGGGCGACCGCCATCGTCATTTCGAGCGACGTGAAGGGCGTCCTTACCATCGCCGACCGCGTCGGCATGCTGCACCGCGGCCGCCTCATCTTCGACGGCACCGTCGAAGAAGCCCGCACCAGCACCATCCCCGAGGTGAAGCAGTTCGTCCACGGGCTAACCGAGGGGCCGCTCTAGGCGCTGAGGCCGCGCCAGGTGGATGCCCGTTACCCCGATATCCCGTCGCCGGACGGCGGCACGGGCAGCATGGTGCTGTCGAGGTTGGTGCCGTTGTCGCGGTACTCGACGTCATTCTGTAGGCGGCCGATGTCGTAGCCGTCGACCTGGAGACATACGCCGATCTCCGCCGCCGCGACGATCCCTCTTTCCAAATCGACAGCCACGGGCGCGTCGGACGCCGACGTCGATATCAGAATGACGCCACAGGTCACGGCATCGCGAATATGAAAGCCCGTGAGCCGCAGCGCTGAATTCAGCGCAACCGCACCATGCCCGTAAGCCCGTTCGGGACACGGTGGGGTGGTGCAAGCGGTAGGAAAAACTTCGGCGATCGATACGTCTCGCAGGTCGATGAGCGAACCGGTGTGCGAAAAGACCCCCGCACCGAACGAAGCGTCGACCGCGAGTCGGTCGCCGTCGAGACGCGCGCCGAGTTGAGCGCTGAGGCCTCGACCGAAATCGCCCGTCCCCGGCTGTGGCTGCGTATTCCGAACGGCCACGTCCGTCATCGTGGCCACCGCCCCGTCGCTGAGAAAGGCCCCGTGCTCGTGGTTGCGCAAGACGAGGACCCGCATGGCGGAGAGCTCAGCCTCGAACTGCACGTTGATGCCGCGACCGAATGCACCATCGGACTCCCTCGGCTGGGTGTCGCGAATGACCGAATCGGTCAGGGTGACCGCAGCGCCAGCGCGGCTGATGTGGACTCCAATATCGTGGTTCCCCGCGACCAGGAGCCCCGTGGCCGCGAGCCGGGCCCCGGACCTGACGGAAATCCCACGACCGGCCGTGGCATCACTCGATAGCGGCTGCGTATCTCGGACCACCACATGGGTCAGGATGACGTCGGTACCGGCGCCACTGGTGTAAACGCCGACTTCGCGGTTGCCGGAGACCAAGACGCGGTTGGCGGTGAGTCTGGCCCCAGACTGCACTCCGATACCTCGACCCGAAGTGCGAGTGCTCGCCGTCGGCTGCGTATCTCGAACGACCGCGTCCGTCAGCGCAACCGTGGTGCCTACGCCATGGGCGAACACGCCGGTGTCGTGGTTGCCGCGAATCACGAGTCGGTTGGCGGTGAGGTCGACCCCTTCCTGCAAGGTGATGCCTCGACCAAAGGTGCCATCGCCCGCGAGTGGTTGCGTATCTCGTATGACTACGTCGCGGAGAGTCACCGAAGTGTCGTCTCCGGCAGCCCTGATGCCGGCGCTCGTGGTTCGCTCGATGAGCACACCGTCGAGGGTGACTGGCCCGCCCCCTTCGACCAGAAGACCCCGCTGCGCCGTAGCTCCGATGGTGAGGCCCTGGACCACCGCGTCACCGACGCCACCGAGCACCGTTATCACAGCAGGTGCGGGTCCCGTATCTCCCGTGAGGCGCGTATCGCGAACGCAGGCACCAACGATTCGCACGCCGCCTTTCACGCGGAGGGTTCCCTCATAGGTCCCCTTCGCGATAGCGACCGTGGTGCCGGGCGAGAGCGCAATCCAGTCGATCTCCGAGGGCCCCCTGTACGGCGCAGCGAGGGACCCGTCACCACCGACGGCTGATGCCGCGTTCACGTAGAGCACAGACCCGTCGGTCGGAAGCTCCGATGCGTAGTCCCCCGTGGGACATGAACCGCCGATCGGTCGGCATCCGGGCTCGCCGGGGAAGTGTGCCTCCCCGGCTTCGCAGGTCGCCGGCCCCTCTAGCGGATAGGGATCGCATTCGGTGACGCCATCGGCGACGACCTCCCGCCAGCCCGGGGGACACGGCGCGAGCATGATCGGCGGCACGCCCTCGCCGAGCCAGGGAATGTCTGGGGGAGCCATGCTCACCCGCCCATCCGCATTCCCGTCGGACGCCCCGTCCGAGGCGCCACCGTCCGAGACCGGGGTCTCGTCAGCACACCCTGGTTGAGCGGCCAGCATCGCGATGAGGGGCCACATGCTGAGATACGGCGCCATCAACGGCCAGATTACCATGGCGCTCATACCGGCACGGGGGGGAACTCGCTCGCGGAGGGCCTCTGGGCACATCGTGACCGCCCTTCCCGCTTGGCCCTTCTGGCACTACTATTCGCGGCCGTGGCGAGTTGGACGGCTATACCTGGGCGACTCGGCGGAACCATCGTCGAAATTGCGGAGGTCGCCGGGGGCATCACCGTGCTCGTCGGTCGGCTCCTGGCGCGCCTCTTTCCGCCCCGCCTCGACCGCGTCGAGCTGCTGAAGGCCCTTCACCACACTGGCGTGCAGTCCGTCGCCATCGTCTCTCTGACCGCGCTCTTCGTGGGCGCCATCATGGTGGTCCAGGCCGCGCCCCTGGTGCTGCGCTTCGACGCCAAGGCCCTCATCGGCTGGGGCTCGGGCTTCTCGACGCTTCGGGAGGTCGGCCCGCTGCTCATCGCCTTGATGTTCAACGGACGCGTCGGCGCCAACAACGCGGCGGAGCTCGGCACGATGGTGGTCACCGACCAGGTCGATGGCCTTCGCGCCCTCGCCATCGACCCCCTCAGCTACCTCATTCTCCCCAGAGTCATCGCGATGGTGGTGATGCTGATGGTGCTCACGGTCATCGGTGATGCGGTTGCGGTACTCGGGTCGGTCATCGCCGCCCAGGTCCTCCTCGACACGCCGCCGGTGACCTTCTTTTCGACGTTCACGTCCTTGCTCGAGCCCTGGGACTTCTTCTCCGGGATCATCAAGAGCGGGGTCTTCGACGTCATGATCGCCCTCACCAGCTGCTACTTCGGGCTCTCCGTCAAAGGCGGCGCCCCGGGGGTCGGGCGCGCGGTGAACGCCGCCGTGGTCGCCGCCGCCACCGGTATCTTCATCCTCGACTTCTTCGCCACCTTCGCCATCGGATGAACGCCGCAACCAGAGCAGTTGCCCGCCTGGGCCGAGCGCCGATCATGGCCTACGGCGAGATGATGGCCATTCTGCGCCTCGGCGGCCGGGTGATGCGCAGCATTCGCCGGGGCAACATGGATCGCGCGGCGGTGTTCGAGCAGATGTGGATCATGGGCAACAAGTCCGTGTTCTACATGACCGTCACCATGGGCGTGATCGGCATCATCCTCATCTACCAGGGTGGGCTCCAGGCTCAGCGAATAGTCCCGGACACGTCGATGATCGGCGCCACCTATACGAAGTTCCTGGTCCGAGACCTCGCGCCGTCGATCGGCGCCCTGCCCCTCGCCATGCGCATCGGCGCAGGTATCGCCGCGGAGCTCGGGTCCATGGTCGTGACCGAGCAGGTCGACGCGATGCGCATGTGCGCCGCAGACCCGATCGACTACTTGGTGGTGCCGCGCTTCATCGCATCGACGATCATGACCACCGTCGTGCTCGTCTGGTCCGCCTTCGTGATGACCGTCAGCGGGATGTTGACCGCGTATTTCATCTTCGACGTGAACTTCCACACCTTCTTGAACCCCACCCTGATGACCCACGGCGACTGGGTGGTCGGGCTGGTCAAGGCGGTGGTCTACGGCGCAACCATCGCCCTCATCAGCTCCCACCGGGGGCTGTCGACCTTCGGCGGCTCCGCCGGCGTCGGCTGGGCGACCACCAGCGCGGTCGTCTACTCCTGCTTTTCGATCATCGTCCTCAACCTCTTCATCAGCCTCATCGGCCAGCTGATCTTCCCCGCATGACCCTCTCCTTTCGCAACGTGAAGAAGGCGTTCGGGCCGAAGGCCGTCCTGAAAGGGGTCACCTTCGACATCGAGGAGGGCGAACGCTTCTTCATCGTTGGGGCCTCGGGGGTCGGCAAGAGCGTGCTCATCAAGCACGTGGTCGGTCTGCTGCGCCCGGACTCGGGGCAGATTCTCCTCGAAGGGGAAGACGTCGCCCAGCTCTCGGAGAAGGACCTCTACCCGGTGCGTAAAAAGTGCGCGATGGTGTTCCAGGGTTCGACCCTCTTCGACTCGATGACCATTCGGGAAAACGTCGAGCTGCCCCTGCGCAAGCATCGCAAGATGAGCCGAGACGAAATTCGGGCCGAGGCCGACCGGCGCCTGGGCCAGGTGCAGATGGAGGATTTCGCAGACGCCTACCCACCGGAGCTCGGCGACGGTATGCGGAAACGCGTCGCGATCGCCCGAGCCCTCACCCTCGAACCGCGGTACGTCCTCTTCGACGAGCCGACCACCTCCCTCGACCCGGTCAGCGCCCGGCGGGTAGACGCCATGATCGATCGCCTCGCCGAGCTCGGCGTGACCTCAGTCGTCGTGAGCCACGACCTCACCAGCATCTTCGGCGTCGCCGACCGGATCGCGATGTTGTACAAGGGCCGAGTGCGGAAGATCGGGACACGCGAGGAGTTCCAGAATACCGACGACCCGGTGATCGGACAATTCATGCGCGGTGAAGCAGAAGGACCGATGGAGGTATGAGCTCCAAAGAAAATGCGTCCCTCGAAATCCGAGTGGGCCTCCTGGTCCTCACGGCCGTCGTCATCTTCGGGGGCTTCGTCTTCTTGCTCGGAGGATTCGACTTTGCCTCCGGGCGGGACGTGTACGTCGACTTCGACAACCCCGGGCGGGTCAAACCCGGGGCCCCGGTGACGGCAGGAGGCGTACCTATCGGTCGGGTCGAAGAGATCGAGTACCGGGGAAACCGCCTCGACCCCGCGACGAATACCCGGGCGCTGATCCGAATCCGTCTATCGATCGAAGACCTCTACTACGACACCCTGCACGAGGACGCGGTCTTCTACGTCACCTCCCAGAGCATCCTCGGAGAGCAGATCGTCGCCGTCGACCCAGGAGACCCGGAAAAGCCCGGCCTCCCGGACCACCCCCTGGTCGGCCTCGACCCTCCGCGCCTCGACCTCGCCCTCGCCCTCGGCTTCGAGCTCCTCGAAGCGATCGTCGAAGTCTTGAAAGAAAACCGCGGTGAGCTCTCGGGCATGCTCACCAACCTAGCCGTGATTCTCGACAACCTCGCGGGCATCCTCGGGGGAGAACGCGAGCGCATCTCGTCGATCCTCGAAAACGTCGACCGAGCCTCGGAGGACGCTGCGGGCCTCGCCCACGCGGCCCGAGAGACCGTCGAGGGCCCCGAGATCGATCGCATCGTGCGCAACCTCGACCGCACCCTCGTCGCCCTCGCCCGGGACATCCAGCCCATCCTGACGGAGACGCGGAGCGCCGTGACCAACGCCAACGAGACCCTCGCCTCGGTGGGTCCCGAGGAACGGGAACAGATTCGGGCCGCGATCCACGACGCTGCCGAGCTCGCCGAACGAGCCAACGCCGCCGTCGGAGAGGCTCAGGGGTTGGTGCACCAGATCTCGGAGGGCCGGGGGACAGTCGGTGCCCTGGTCATGGACGAGGCGATCTACGACGACCTCCAGGAGATGCTCCGCGACGTGAAGCACAACCCCTGGAAGTTGTTCTGGCGCGAGTAGCCTCCTGAGCGGGCCTCGTCCGGGTCAGCCTACGGTGGCGTCGGCCGGGGGCGTGCCGCTATCGGCCGGGGGCGTCCCGCTGTCCATCGGCGGCGTACCGCTGTCTGCCGGGGGGGTGCCGCTATCGGCCGGGGGCGTCCCGCTATCGGCCGGGGGCGTGCCGCTGTCCGCAGGCGGAGTGCCCGAATCGACCGGCGGAGTGCCGGAATCGGCCGGAGGGGTGCCCGAATCTACCGGCGGAACCCCAGTATCGGCGGGCACGATCGCGTCCATCACGGGCCCTGCGTCGATCGCGGGAAGGACTCCGGCTTCGCCGAGGGGGCCGAGATCTGTACTGCAGAAGCCCCCGACGCAGGCGAGCCCCAAGGTCCGGTCGCACTGCGCCGTGCGCACGCAGGCCTCCCCGGCCCCGGCGAGGCCCACCTCGTTGCTGCACCCCGAAAGGGCCAAAAGTGCGATCGAGAAAGCCAGAAGGACGCGCATCATGAGGTTAGGGTACGCTGGGAAGAGGCCCGCCTCAAACAGATCCAAAGAACCCCAGGTGCCCCGGGTCCAAGGCTCCGTGACCCCTGACCCGAACATATTGCCCCCTCCGCACAATGCCGCGTGGGCTCCCCCGAGGGGCTTCGATGGTTTGACAATCCCGAGTCCTGCCTGCTACCGTTCGAGCCGAAGTTGCCCTGTATTTTCAGGTGTATCGTCGAATTCCACGCGTGACGCGACGGAGAGACCGTAGATGAGCGAGCAGAAGGAATCGTCCGTTCTCTTCAACCTCAAGGAGTTGATGAACCTCGAAGAGGATCGCATCAAGGAGGCGGTCGACAATAAGCAAGCCGCAGAGACGGCAGAGCGACAGCGCATCGAGGACGAAGCGCGCGCGAAGCGCGAGACCGAAGAGGCGCGGATCCAGGCCGAGGAGGACAGCCGCCTCGCCGACGAGAACGCCGTCAAGGCGGCCGCGGCAGCCAAGGTCCACGCCAAGGAAGAGCGCGATCTCAAGATTCGCCTCGAGTCCGAGGCCGCGGTCCGCGCCCAGGAGCAGGAGCGATTGCTCCAGCACGAGCGTGAGGTCACGGCGCTGAAGACCCAGCAGCGCAAAGGCGTGCACCCTGGCGTGTTCGTTGCGCTGATCGTCCTCGTCGTAGGAGGGCTCGCCGGCGGTTGGTTTGGCGTCGTATCGCCCCACCTCGCCCGCAAAGAAGCCGAAGCCGCGGCGGCCCAGCAGCTCGCCGCCCAGCAGGCCACCGAGCGTCAGCGCATGGCCGAAGAAGCAGAGGCAGCACGAGTTCGTGCCGACGACGCAGCCCAGCAGGCCCGCGCGGCGGAGGCAGCGGCGGCAGCCGCAACTGCCCAGGCCGAGGCCGCGACCGCGGCCAATCAGCCCAGTGGCACCACCCGCCGGCCCCGCCGGCCCCGCATGGGCGGCAGCAGCATGATGGGCAGCAGCAGGATGGGCTTCAACGACGATCCGTTGGCCGGCCTAGACGGCATCTAGAAAGAGTCCCTTACCGACTCGACCGACCTCGAAGGCCCGAGCACAGCTCGGGCCTTTGTAGTATCTAGAGCGAGTGTCCGAACTGCGGAATGCTCGCGATCGCCTCGTCCTCGCCTTGGACGTGCCCAGCCTCGACGAAGCCCGGCGCCTCGTCGAAGAGCTCGGCGCGGAGGTGGGGGTCTTCAAGGTCGGCCTCCAGCTCTTCACAGTGGCCGGCCCAGCGGCAGTTCGCCTGGTCCACGACGCCGGCGCGCGATGCTTCTTGGATCTCAAGCTCCACGACATCCCGGCGACGGTGGGCCACGCCGTGCATGCCGCCAAAGACCTCGGCGTCGACTATCTGACGGTACACGCGGCGAACGGGCCGGCGTGCCTCGGTGCCGCGGCGAAGGCCGCGGAGGGCGGGGCGACGACCCTCCTCGCGGTCACCGTCTTGACCAGCATGGACACAGGAGAGCTTGCGGCCATCGGCATGGAGAGCGACAGCGAAGCGGCGGTGCGCCGCCTGGGCAAGGTCGCCGTTCACGCCGGCATCCCGGGCCTCGTCTGTTCACCGTGGGAGTGCGCGCCCCTCCGCCGAGACCTAGGCGAAGACATCTGCCTGATGGTCCCCGGAGTGAGGCCTGCGGGCGCCGCGGCCGGCGATCAACGGCGCATCGCGACCCCCCACCAGGCCATCTCCTACGGCGCCAGTCTGCTCGTCGTCGGGCGCCCCATCCGCAACGCCGCCGACCCGGTCGCCGCCGCCCGGGCGATCGTCCGCGAGATCGACGAGGCCCTATGAAGCGCATCATCGCCGGTCGCCGCGCCGTCGCCGAGGCCCTCCGCGGCCAGGGCGAAGTGTCTGTGGTCTACGCCGAAGAGCCGGAGGACCGCGCCCTCAGCGAGCTCCGAGACCTCGCCCAGAAGTCGAAGGTGCGCATCGAGGAGAGCACCCGTGGCGCGCTAGACGCCCTCACCGAAGGCGTGCGCCATCAGGGTGTCGTCGCGATCACCGGGGCCTACCCCTACCGGGACCTCCACCAGCTGCTCCAAGAAGCGGGCGACGCCCCCCTCTTCGTCGCCCTCGATCAGGTCACCGACCCCCACAACTTCGGCGCCATCGTGCGCTCCGCCGTGGCCTTCGGGGCCCGCGGGGTCATCACCACCAAGGACCGCTGCGCGCCGGTCACCCCGGTCGTCGTACGGGCATCCGCCGGCGCGACGGAACACCTGCCCATCGCCCGGGTGACCAACCTGGCCCGTGCCCTCGGCACGCTCACCGACGACGGCTTCGAGGTCATCGGCCTCGCCGGCGAGGCCACCACGACCCTCGGCGACCTCGGGCGCCAGGGCGCCGACGGCGCGGGTCGCGTCATCGTCATCGGCTCCGAGGGAAAAGGGCTGAGGCGCCTGACCCGCCGCGCCTGCGCCCACCTGGTGCGCATCGAGATGGGCGACACCATCGGCTCGCTGAACGCCTCCGTTGCCGCGGGCATCGCGCTCTACGCGCTGGGCAAGTCTTCGGACGGGTGACGTAAGAGGGCCCGGGGTCCGTTTCGGTCGGCGTGTCCGTCGCCGTGTCGGTGACCGTGTCCGTGTCCGTCGCCGTCGCCGTCGCCGTCGCCGTTCCCGTTCCCGTTCCCGTTCCCGTTCCCGTTCCCGTTCCCGTTCCCGTGTCCGTCGCCGTGTCCGTGTCCGTGTCCGTGTCCGTGTCCGTTTCCGTTTCCGTTTCCGTTTC
>QMMC01000122.1 GCA_003647065.1 Deltaproteobacteria bacterium
AGCGAGACCTGAAGAACCTCGAGGCAGGCGGCTACGGACACTTGCCCCCATGCATCGCCAAGACCCAGACCTCCTTCACCGACGACCCCAAGCGCCCGGCGATCAAGGGCGGCTTTCGCGTCACGGTCACCAACGTGCGGGTCAGCGCCGGTGCCGGGTTCCTCGTGGTCTTGATGGGCAGCATGAACACCATGCCGGGGCTCCCCCGAGAACCGGCGGCGCTCAAGATCCGCCTAGATGACGACGGCACCATCCGCGGCCTGATGCAGGGCGAGTGACGTTCCCATGAAAGTCGAAACAACCGTCGTCATCATCGACGACGCCGCCGCGAACGCAGGCGACGGCAAGGGACAGACCATCGCGGCCGTGGTGCGCGAGGCGTTGGGTGGTATCGCGTGGAGTAAGGCTCGGGAGATGGTCCGCCGCGGCAAGGTCACGGTAGACGGAGAGACCGCCGAAGACCCCGCGGTGCGGGTGAAGGCGGGGCAGGAGCTGCGCATCACCCCCGAGGGTCTCCGTCGCCGGCGCGGCGTCCTCGAGCGCGAAGCGATCGTACACCTCGACGCCGACGTCGTCGTCGTGAACAAGGCGCCGGGTCTCTTGAGCGTGCCCTACGCCGCCGGCGACAAAGACACCCTCGTCGACCAGACCTTCGCGGCCCTGAAGCGAAAACGCCCGCCCCAGCGGTCGCCCCTCGGCGTGGTCCAGCGCCTCGACAAAGACACCACCGGCTTGATGGTTTTCCCGCGCAACCTCGCCGCCAAGCGCGCCCTCGCCCGGCAGCTCCGGGACCACTCGGTCACCCGGTCCTACGTCGCCATCGTGCACGGGGAGGCCCAGAGCCAGCGCCACGAGAGCACCTTCATACAACAGCGCGGGGACGGCCTGCGCGGCTCCTGGGGGGTCTATCGGCGCCCCAAGACCAAGGTCCCGCCGAGCGACGCGAAGCGGGCTGTGAGCCATGTACGCGTGCTCCGACGGCTCGAGGGCGCGACCCTCATCGAGTGCCGCCTCGAAACCGGGCGCCAGCACCAGATCCGCATCCACTTGAGCGAGGCCGGCAACCCCTTGGTGGGCGAGCGGGTATACATCCGCGAATGGGAAGGCGAGCAACTCGAGGCACCGCGGATCATGCTGCACGCCCAGACCCTCGGCTTCGACCACCCGCGGACCGGTGAGCGCGTCGAATTCTCGTTGCCCGGCCCCGAGGACTTCCAAGGGGTCCTCGAGCGCTTGAAGGGTTGAGCTCACGGCGATGGCACGGCGCGAAATACCGAAGGTCGGGGGCGAGCCGAACGGCGAGAGACGCACCCTGGTCCTCGCCTTCATCGCCCTCATCCTCGGGCTCCAGGTGCTCATCCCGCAGCGCTACTACCTCGGTGACGATCCCTACGACGAGCGATTCAGCTGGCGCATGTTCTCGGCGGTGCGGGTTCATCGCTGTCGGTTGCAGCCCACCGAAACCGATGCCGATGGCAACGAGCGGGTCATCGACGTCAATCGCGAGGTCCATCGCGCGTGGGTGAGTACCCTCCAGCGCAACCGGAAAAGCGTCAGTGAAAAGTTCCTCGCCTCCCGATGCGCTGGCGCTGGCATCGCCTCCGCGCGGCTAGAAAACCGATGTGTGACCCCCAACGGCACGCCCCTCGACCCAATCATCTGGGAGATGACCTGCGCAAGCGGCGAAATCACCGAGCCGGAGATCAGCCTCGAGAGGGACGAGCCGTGAAGGCGGTCGAGCGGTACTTCTTCGGCCCGGTGGCGGCGGCACGGCCTTGGCTGCTGATGAAGCTCTTCCTACTTCTCCTCGCCTTCGACTGCTGGGTCGACCTGACCCCCCACGGCGGCCGCTATGGCGTCGGTGATTTCAACGTCGCCCACTTCACCTGGCTCGACGCCCTCGCGCCCACCCCCACGCCGGCCATCTACGTCGGGTTGATCTGCTTCGCGGGGTTGCTCGCTTTCGTCAATGCCGTGGGCGGCGTGAACCGCGCTGCCCTCGGAGTGCTCGCAGCGGTCTACACCTACGCCTGGACGATGAGCATGCTGGACAGCTACCAGCACCACTACCTGCTCAGCATCGTGCTCCTGGTCTTCGTCTTTTATCCCGCCGTGACGGCACGCATCGTCGCCGGAGCAGACGACGCCAGCGCACGCGCCCTCCCAGGGGGGCGCCTGTCGGCGTGGGCCTACCACGCGACGGCCGTCAGCTTCGGCATCGTCTATTGCTACACGGCCCTCTCGAAGTCCGAACCCCAATGGCGTGATGGCAGCGCGCTCCAACGCATCGCCCCGGAAGGCATGGCGCCCTTCTACGAGTACTTCGTCGGAAGCCTCGGGTGGGAGCACGACACCTTTTGGTCCCTCGCCGGCGTCTCGGTCATCGGCGTACAAATCGTCATCGCCGCCGCGTACTTCAGCGCCCCCCTCCTCGACCGAGGGCTCGGTTGGGTCAAATGGGTATGCCTCGCCGGTTACTTCGGAGCGACGAGCTTTCACATCGGCGCAGAGCACCTGGGCCTCGAGATCGGGTGGTTCAGCTACTACATGATCATCGCCGCCGCAGTGTTCCTCTTGCCCGGGGGCATCGTCGGCGCCGTGGGCCGCTTCGCCGCGAAGCCCCTCGCTGCCGCCGAGGCGATGCTCTCGGAGGGTGCATCACAGAGCGCCCTCGTGGCGGCCGTCGCCGCCGCCGGGATCACCGGCCTCGCGGGTTACGCGGTGGACATGCCGGGGGCCGCCGTGGGCTCCATCGCGGCAGGGGTCGTGGTTCTCACCCTGGTGGTCGCGATCCACTTCGCGAAAGATGAACATCAACGCCCGATGCCGTTCACGGTCGGCGCCATCCTCGCCGCGCTCTGCATGTGGGTCGCCTTCACGGGCACCGAAGCGCGCTACGATTACTATCGCTTCGTGGGCGGTGACCACCGGCGCCGGGGCGAGCACCAACAAGCCCTCGACGCCTACATCAAGGCAAACGACTACGCCCCCGAGGACAACAACCGCCACGAGAAAGAGGACGAAATGCGCAGCATCCTGGGCTTGCCTCTCCGTTGGAGCGGACGATGACAGTCTACCGAGACGGCGACGAACTGGTCCTCCCGGGCCTCGCCACGGCCCACAGCCACGCGTTTCAGCGGGGGCTTCGGGGCCGGACTCAGCGCCGCCAAACCGAGCAAGGCTCGTTCTGGTCCTGGCGCGGCCTGATGTACAAGTTCGCCGAGCGCCTCGACCCCGCGTCCATTTATGACCTGGCGCGCTTCGCCTACGCGGAGCTCGCGCTCAGCGGCGTGACCGCGGTCGGCGAGTTCCACTACGTACAGCACCAACCCGATGGCACGCCCTACGACGATCGCGTCCTCCTCGCCGACGCCGTGATCTCCGCCGCCCGGGACGTGGGCCTGCGCATCTGCCTCTTGCGGGTGCTCTACAACCGAGCCGGTGCCGGCGCGCCCGCCGAAGGAGCGCAAAAACGCTTTAGCGACGCCAAGGTAGAGCACGCCCTGTCCGACGTACTGACCCTCATTCAGCGCTTCGGCGGCGACCCCGGCGTCACCATCGGCGTCGCACCTCACAGCATGCGCGCCGTGCCCCGCGAGTGGATCGTCGAAGCCCATGATTTCGCCCGGGACCGCGGGCTGCCCTTTCACATGCACGTCGCCGAGCAGAGGCGAGAGATCGAAGAGTCCATCGCCGAGTACGGCGCGCCGCCGGTCCGGCTCCTAGCCGAAGACGGGGTAATCGACGAGCGCTTCGTCGCCGTGCACGCGACCCACCTCGAAGCAGACGAAGTGAAGGCCCTCGGTGACGCCGGGGCCTTCGCCTGCATCTGCCGCACCACGGAGCGGGACCTCGGCGACGGGCTCTGCGACGCGGCGGCTCTGCACACCGCCGGGGCGCGGCTCTGCACCGGCGTCGACAGCCACGCCGTCAGCGACCCCTTCGAAGAAGCCCGGGCCATCGAGCTCGACGACCGGAGCCGCGCCGAAGCCCGGGTCGTCGCGGCCGAGGCCCCGGTGCTGCTCGAAGCGATGAGCGAAAACGGCTACGCGGCCATCGGCATGGAGGGCGCGTCGAAGCTCGACCGGGTGACCCTCGACGCACGGGACCCGGCCCTCGCGGGGATCCCCGAAGACCGCCTCGAAGACGCCGTCGTCTTCGCCGCCTCCCCGCGGGCCGTTCGCAACGTCAACGTCGGCGGACGCTCGGTCGTCTGGGACGGCGAGCTCCCCGACTGGCAAGACATCCGCGAGCGCTTCGAGAAGACGACGGACTTCCTCACGGTGTGAGGAGGACGGACGAGTTTCGGCGCCGTCACGCGAGGTGAGGGCGCCGAAGGAAAAACGCGAAAGAGAAGATGCCCGCGTGAGTCACGCGGGGCGGGGCTCAGCCCTTCGAGATCTTCTGTTCCTTGTGCGACTGGTGCGAGCGGCACGCGGCGCAGAACTTCTTGATCTTGAACTTCTCGGGCATCGTCCGCTTGTTCTTGTCGCCGACGTAGTTGTCTCGGCCACACTTTTCACAACGAAGATTGAACAGGTCACGCATCGAACGGTCTCCTCAAGGGACGCGCACTATAGCCGTGCCGGTTTTCTGGTCAAGGCAGGCCGCAAAGCACCCGAATTCCGGCAGATCCGGGTGATTTAGGGGGCCAAGAAAACGGGGCCCGCAGCGCCGTCGCGGCCATCGGTGGCGGCGAAGCCGGGGGAGAAGCCGCCGCGACCGCCGCGACCGAGGACGCCGACCTCATCGATCATGGCCCCCGCCCGGAGCTCCGCCCGGTAGCCCGAGGGGTCCGCGCCGCCACTGAGATAGAACCCGTGGCTGCCGCCGCCGCAGCCGCCGCCGCCACCGCCGCCGGAGCCGCCGCCTCCCCCGTCGCCACCCCGGCCGCCGCTCCGGGAGCACCAGAAGCGCGCGGTCCCGCCGATCCCGCCGATCCCGCGGCTCCCGCCGCTCGCGCCGATACCCCCGTCCCCGCCGCTCCCGCCGCTCGCCGTCACGATACGTACGTCGACAAACGAAGGCCCCCGGGCAACGCCCGCGTCGAGGCGCACGACCACCGCCGCGCTGGTCCCGCCGCCGGTGCCGGCCTCGGCCTCTGGGGCGCCGCAGCCGCCGCTCCCGCCGCCGCCGCCGGCCCCGCCGCTGCGGTCTGCGCAATCGCCGGAGGTCCCACCGATGACCGAGTAGCCCGAGCCGGGGCTCGCGCCGCCGCCGCCGCCGCCGTCACGTCCAGACGCGCCGTCCGTTCCCGCGGCCCCCACGATGCGCCCCGTCGCGACGTCGAGGATCGGCGCAGCGGCACAACCCACGCCGGCGCCCCCGTCCGCCCCCGATGCTCCATCGCCGCCGTTTTGTCCGATGCGCGGCAGGGTGGGGTTGTCGTCACAGAAGTTGCAAACGTCGCGATTGGTCGGCGCGCTGTAGGTGAGCTCGCCGCCGTCTCCCCCGCCCGGGCCCCGTCCGTCGGTGGGGCTCGGGTTCGGCGTCGCGACGGCGATGGCCGCGGCGAGGTTGCATACGCCGCCGACGGTGAAGTCCGTGCAGCCGGCGTTGCCACAGGGGGCGCCGTTCACGCAGCCGAGGTCCGGACAATCTCCCGCGCCGCCTGCGCCCCCGGCAACATCGGTGGATCGGCAACGGTGCGCGCCGCCGACACCGCCGTTGACCCGACGGCAAACGCCTTCGGCGGCGGCGACGCCGTTGGCTCCGTCATCGCCGTCGAGCTCACGGAGATCGGTGAGGCCCCAGTCTCGGAGGTTGTCGCTCGAGTCGTCCCCGCGCACGCCATCGGCGGCGCGTCCCGCGAGGACAGTGAGGCCAGCGAAGGTGACCGCGCCAGTGCACCCCGTCGAATAGAGGGTCGTACTCCCGGACCCCGGCGCGGTGGCGTCGCTCCCGGAAAGGATGAAGCCCTCGATACGGGTGGCGACGGTGACCCCTTCGCAGAGCAACACTGGAGCCCCCGGGTCGGGGTTGTCGAGCAAGACCGGGTAGAGTTCGAGGTCCCGGTCGGCGAAGTCGGGGCGATAGCCGCCGAAGACGTCGATGCCCGCGGGCACCTGAAACGGGCCTTCGTAGATCCCCCGGGCAACGAGGATGTCTTTGCCCTCGGCTCTCGCTATGGCGACCGCGCGCCTGAGGGTGCGCGCCGGACGAGCGAGGGTGGCGGGGTTCGTATCCGACCCCGTCGCGGCGACATAGACGAAGTCCGTCGTGTCGTCGGGGATGCCGTCGCAGTCGGCGTCGCCACCGACCATCGGCGGCGGACCCGTACCGTCCCAACGCTCGCACTCGCAGCCGCTGGCGAGGATGCGGTCGACGTCGACGAAGCCTTCCTCACAAACGACCTCGCAGGTCGCGACCCCCGAGACCGCCAGGCAGGTCGCCACCATGTTCGGCCCCGGCTCGACGCAGGGGGTGCTGCAGGCCCCGCAGTGAAGACGGGCAATGTAGAGGCCGGCACCGTCGCGGAAGTCCTCGTCGACCCCGCCATCGCAGTCGTCGTCGGTGCCGTTGCAGACCTCGTCGAGGACCGGCTCGCACATGCCGAAGCCGGATTCGGTGCAGAGCTGGGCCCCGGCGCATTCGTGGCCATCGCCGCGGTCCACGAGACAGCCGATCTCGAGGCCCAGGGTCTCGTCGGTGCAAGAGCAGTCGCCCCGGGGCGTCACGCAATGAGACCCATCGCAGGTGGCGCCTTCAGGGCATGGAGCGTCGTCGGCACCGCCGCAGGATGGCGCGCAGCGCCCTCCCCCCGCACCGCCATCGGCCGCGCCGCGGCAAACCGCTCCAGGCGCACGAATGGCGCAATCGCCATCCGAATTGCACGGCAGGCAAAGCACCGGCACATCCGGGGCGCAGGCACCGGCAAAAGCTCGATGGAAAGCCTCGGGGCATGCGACCAGCTCGCACCGGGCGACGCCTTCGACCGCGTCGACGACGCAGGCGGTCTCGGACGCGCTCGGGAAGACCTCGGGGCAGCTCACCCCGCACCCGCCGCAGTGCTCCAGGGTGAAGTAGATGCCGTCCTCGTCGACGAAGGTCTCGTCGATGAGCCCGTCGCAGTCCTGGTCGACCCCGTCGCAGAGTTCCTCCACGTCGCAGGGGTGGGCCTCGTAACAACCCGTCACCGACAGCGCCATCAAGGCGGCTCCGGCGAGGTATCGAGCGATTCGCCTAGCGGACGATGACATCGACTGCCCCCCCCGCTACACCATCCGCTGCTGCCGCGGCCCCACCGCCGCCGCGGCCGGCGAGGCCCCCGCGCCCGAGGCGGAACGTATTGCGAGCGCGCCACGTCGCGGCCTCGGCGGGCTCGCCGCCGAACATGCCGGTCAGCCAGATCCCAATCGAGCCGCCGCCGCAGCCGCCGCCGCCGCCGCCGCCGGCTCCGCCGTTGCCCCCGGCACCGCCGCGAGCCCCCGGAAAGGGCCCGGCGAGGGTCGGGGTGGAGAGCGCATCGCGGGGCAGGCTGCCGCCGAAGGCACCGGCTCCGCCGAGGCCGCCATCACCGCCGGCCCCGCCGTCCCCACCGCGACCGGCGTCACCGGGGGAGAGCACGAGCTCTTCAAAGGTCGGCAGCGCACCCGCCGCACCGCGCAAGACGATGGCGACGGCCGGAGCGCCGCTGGTCCCGGGCATGCCGAAAGCACCGCCGCAGCCTCCAGCTCCGCCGCCGCCGCCGCCGCCGCCGAGGCCGTCGGCAAACTCACAGACGACGTCGAAGTAGTCCATCTCGGCCCCGCCGCCAGCGCCGCCGCCGCCGCCGCCGCTCGAGGAGGTCCCGGACGTGCCCGAGGAGCCCACATCCGGCATCCACCTCGTGCCGTCGAGGCGACCGAGGGGATCGACGCAGCCGGCCCCCGCACGCCCGTCAGACCCGTCGGTCCCGGGCCGGCCAGGTTGGGGTCCTTGAAAGTCTGTCGGGACCGTGAAGTCCGCGAGGCCGCAGCATACAGCGGTGCTGCAGCTGACACCCATGATCGGGCCGTTCGAGTCTTGGCCGCCGGTCCCCGGAGCTCCCCCGGGAAGCCCACCGGCCGTGGGAGCAGCGGCGCCACTCGGCTGGAAGTTGGCGAAGACCGGGCAGGCTGGCGACCCCCCGGTGCCTCCGCGGGTGTCGACGCCGGCACACGAGCTCGAACCCCCGGCGCCCCCGGGGACCACATTCGATGGCCCGGAGATGCAGAGGTGCCCAGCGTCTTCGAGGGCGCCACGGGGCGGAGCGCCCTGGGCTGCTTCGGTCGTAGGCGCAGCTCCAGCGGCCCCCGCAATGCCGTTCATGCCGCGACCGGCGACCCCGGCCCGGACCTGTGCCTGACGGATGGTGAGGCGAGCCCCGGGACCATCGAGGTACACCCCGAAGGCCGGCGACGAGGGCATCGCCGCATCGCGGCCGAGGACCGTCACCCACTCGACGACCGTCGTCGACCGCCCTACCCCGGCGCCCGCGATGATGCCGGCCCCGCCCGGGGCGGTGGTGTCGTTCGGCGGCCGGATGACGACGGTGAACCCATCGGGGTCGAGGGCCAGGAAATCGCGTCGGTACCCCCCGTGCAGCAGCACGCCGTCCTCGAGCTCGACGGTCTCGGTGTAGGCCCCCCCGGCGACGAAGACGTGGGGCCGGGGCTCGGGGGCCTCAGGCAGGGTGATGGATTCGTGGGCGCGGCGCACCGCTTCGGAGATCGTCTGAAGCGGACGCGTTGGTGAGCCCGGCCCGGCGTCGTCCCCGTCGGTGGCGACGTAAAAGCTCTCGATCACGATGCCGTCCGCGCCATCGCAGTTGACGTCGAGGGCCTCGCCCTCGGCGCGGAGGGGCCCCGGCACGTCGGCGAGGTTCGAGACCGTACACTCGCAGCCGGTCGCGATGTCGCGGTCCGCGTCGATGCGATCGCCCGGCTGGATCCCATCGCGGGCGTCGGGACAATCGAGCACGCACGTGGGCGCAAAGGGGTCTCCGCCGCAGATGAGATCGCCCTCGGGGATCATGTCGAGGGTGCAATCGACGCCACACTCACCGCAGTGGTGGAGGTCGAGGCTGTAGGCCCCGCGGGCGTCCCTGAAGCCCTCGTCGAGTTCGCCATCGCAATCGTTGTCGACCTCGTCGCAGACTTCGGCTGGGGCGAGGCACTCGGAGAGCACGCCGTCGTTGCAGGCCGCCGCCCCAGGGCACCTGAGGCCCTCGGGGTCGACGAGGGCGCAGGCGAGGTCGAAGGTCTGGCCGGGTTCGCACGAGCAGCTCCCGCCGGCTGGAGCGCATACGTCATCGCCATTGCAGATGTAGCCCACCGGGCAGCCGAGCTCGCACCCGACCGAGCAGCGCGTTTCTCCGCCGAGCACGGAGCAAGACGCCGCCTCGAGGTCACCGCAGTCGTCGTCGATGGCGCAGAGCAGGCACAAGTGCTCCCAGGTCGGGATGCATCGCCCCGCGGTCGAGACCGAGAAGCCGACGGCGCACTCGGACGCCACGCAGACGGGAGCCTCGTCGATGAGACCGCAGGAGACCGCAAGTTCGATCGCAGCTCGGGGCTCGCAGGCGAGGTCGCAGCCGCCGCAGTGGGCATCGACGATGTAGCGCCCCGCCTCATCGCGAAAGTCTTCGTCGACGGATTCGTCGAGGTCGTCGTCGAGGCCGTTGCATACCTCCGGCATCGGCACCGGCCGTTCTGCGGCGTCGAAGACGTCGTCGATCGTACCGGTTCGCGACCCGCACGAGGCGAGGACCAAGACCAGAGCCGTCGTCGAGACGACCGCTGCGAAGCGAAGCATCGCCCGAATGATAGCGCCCTCCGGGCGAGGTGCACGAAGTCTAGAGAGATCCTCATAGCGCTCCCCCCGGTTCGGAGCTGCTGACGCAAAGTTCAGGGATTGGCGGCTGTTCTCGCCCCGTGGCAGTCTCCGGCCCTCATGCTTCGCTTGCTGATTTCGCTCACTGCTGCCGCGCTGCTCATCTCGGTTGTCGGGGCCAGCGCCGCCGCTGCCCAGGACACCGACGAGCGGGCACGGCTCCACTTCAACTCAGGCACGGCCTATTTCGATGCGGGAGAGTACGAAGACGCGCTCCGGGAGTTTCGAAATGCCCACGAACTGAGTCAGCGCGCCGGGTTGCTCTACAACCTCTATCTCTGTGAGGAGCGCCTCGGGAACCTCGACGAGGCCGTGACTCACCTCGAGCGCTACCTGGCCGACGCGGACGACGTGGGCGACCGCCGCGGCGTGCTCGAGACGCGCCTCGCGAACCTCCGGGAGAGGGCAGAAGCGCAGCACGAAGGCACGGTCGCCCCGGCTCCGTTGCCCGAGCCAGACCCCGAAGTCGAGCCCCAGCCAGAGCCTCCGTCCGACTCGACCACCTCGCCGTCACCCGCACCGACGAGAGACGATAGTGGCGGCGGCGGTGTACCGCTCCCAGCGATCATCGCCCTCGGCGTCGGCGGCGCCGGCGCGGTCACGTGGGCCGCCTTCGGCATCCTCGCGCTTTCGGAACATGGCGGCCTGACCGACAGCTGCGCGCCCACGTGCAGCAGCGACGAGGTGTCGAGCCTCGACACCTACAACCTGCTCGCCGACATCGGCTTCGTCGTGACCCTCGCCGGCGCCGCCGCCGGTGTTTTCCTGTGGCTCTTCCTCGACGGCGACGAAGAGGAAGAACAAGTCGCAGTCGCCCCCTGGTTCACCCCGGATGGTGGCGGCGTCGTCGCCCGGGGGTCCCTGTGATGCGGCTCATCTACGCCACTTCGTGCCTGGTGCTCCTCGGAGGCTGCTCGGCCTTCTTCGACTCCGGCGGCCTCATGGGCGGCGCGGACTCGGGGAGCGACACTGGCACGCCGATGGATTCGGGCATGCCCACCGACACCGGCCCCGATGCCGATGCCGGAACGACGGACTCGGGGCCCCCCGATGGGGGAATGCCCCTCGACAGGCTCTGCGACGCGGGGACCGTGAGCAAGGGTGTCGACTACCGCGCGGGCGACTATCAGACGACGATTTCGACCGCGATCACCGCCGCCGGCAGCGGAGGCCCGACAGTCTTCCTCGGCTTACTCGACCGCACCGCCGGCCCGACGCTCGAACCGAGCCGCCTCGCAGATCCGACGATGACCGGCGACCCCGTACCACTCGGCGCGGATATCTTGTCGACCTTCGGTGCGGCGCCCGTTCCGGCGCTGGCCTTCGACATGCAACGCAGTACAGACCCGGAGGAACTCGCCTTCGCCTTGGTGGGCAGCCGGACGACGACGGGGTCGATGGGCTTCTCGGTGGGGATTCGGCAAGCCGGCGGCGTGCTCCGAGGCGCGACCATCGGGGGGTCGACGCCCTCCGCGTCGGAGGGCCGTGGCCGGGTGATGGTCACGGGGACCGGTGGTGTGCGAGGCCGGCAAATTTGGCGTGATTTCCCGACGACGGGCACACCCTTCTACGGTTCGCTTCCCGTCGACGAAACCAGCGCCGGATACGAGATGCGCGATACCCCGGGGCTCGTCGACGATGACGTATGGGGCGTCGGGACCTCCGATCGTCTCGCGCTCATCTCGAGCGGAAGAACCGACCCGTTCTCCCTCTGGACCGGCGGAGTGGCGACCGTACAGAACATCGAGGGCGCCTTTCCAACCGACCCGTATCAAACGCACCTGACCTACCTGGGCGGAGACCGCTATGTGATCACCTCGGTGGATGAGAGCAATGCCGCGGTGAGCCACCACCAGCTGATCGACTGCACCTTCACCTGCCCCACCGACGGGGAGTGCACCGCGTTCAACTGCAGGACGGATGGACACGAGGTCATCGATCTCACGCTCCCCGGGGCAAGTCCGGACAGCGCGCTGATTTCAGCCGAGCACATCCCGGGCATCGGCGCGGCGATCGTCGTCGCCCGAATCTATGCCACTGGTGAACACCAGCTCATCCTCAGCTTCCGCGACCGGGAATTCATGCCGGCCCGGGACGCTTCCGGTGCGGTCCTCGAGCCGCTGGTCATCTCGGGGGAATCAGGAGCCTCGCCCAAAGCCATCGACGTCGATGCATTCGTCGACAGAACAGCCACTCCCCCGCGCGTCGGCATCGCCATCGGAGTGCTCGGGGCCGTCCCCGCGTCCGCGACGTTGGCCCCGCGGCTCACGGTCTGGAGCGCCGACCTCTGCCCCGCCCCCTGACCCCGCCGATTACTCGATCGTCAGCGCGCTGATGACCAGCCCGTCACCGACCACCACGCGTCCCTCGAAGCGCGCCCCCGTCGCGAACTCTCCCGAGTCGCGCTGGAGCTGCACCTCGAAGTGTCCTCCGTCGAGGTCGAGCTGCATCTCGACGTCGTGGAAGCCCAGGTATTGACGAGTGAGGGGGTATTGGGCCTTGTAGAACGCTTCCTTGGCGCTGAAGATCCGCTTCACGACTTGGCCCCGGTCGTCCTCGGCCAATCCCGTGATCCACGCGTGCTCGGTCTCGGTGCAGATGTGTTTCCAGATCTCCTCCCGGGCCGCCTCGGCACCCTCGACGTCGGCTCCGAGGGAGCGCACGTCAGACGACTTGGCTGCGACGACTCCGCAGTAACCCTTCGTATGGGTGATCGAACCGACGACCCCTTCGGGCCAGGCCGGGCTCCGGTCTTCGCCGTTGACGATCGGCGCCGCCGCCACTCCGAGGCGCCGGATGGCCTTCCGGGCCAGGACCCGGACCGTCGCATATTCGGCCCGGCGCTTGTCGACAGCCCGGGCAATTTGAGCCCGTTCCTCTGGATAGAGCTCGTCGAGGAGCAGCGCGGGCTGCGCCTCCTCGGCGACGACCGCCGCCGGAAAGAGCGCGCTGAGACGCTTTCCGTCGAGCTTCATTGGCAGCGGTTCCCGGGGCGCACCGACAGAGTGTAGTGTCAGGCGGGCCCCGCCGCTAACGCTCCCGCACAACGCATTTTCCCGTGTCCCTGCCCTCCCCCGTCCACATCGAGACCGAACGCCTGGTCCTCACCATGCCCGCGCGGCAGGACGCGCCCCTCATGGTCGACTACTTTCGGCGCAACGAGGCCCACCTCGGCCCCTGGGAGCCGCGCTACCCCGACGCGTTTTTCACCAACGCCTACTGGGAGCGGCGCCTCGACGACAGCCGCCAGGAGCTCATCGCCGACACGGCCCTCAGACTGGTCATGTTCCGCCGCGGCGACCCGTCGCGGCGGGTCGTCGGCATCACCAACTTCACGGCGTTCGTCCGCCTCGCCTTCAACTGCACGAACCTCGGCTACAGCCTCGACGAGGACGCCGAGGGCCAGGGCTTCATGCACGAAGGCCTCGTCGCGGCGACGCGGTACATCTTCGAAGAGATGGGGCTGCATCGCATCCAGGCAAACTACCAGCCCCACAACGAGCGCAGCAGCCGTCTCCTCGGCCGCCTCGGCTTCGTCATCGAGGGATACGCCCGGGATTATCTGCTCATCGACGGCGAGTACCGCGACCACATCCTGACGAGCCTGACCAACCCGGCGCCGGCGTCTGCGGACTGAACGCGCGAGGCGAGGCGCTCCTCAGAGCATATCGAGGAGCTGCTGCAACTCCGACTGAGCCTTGCCTTCGCCGGCCTTCGCCGCGACGACGAGGCCGGCTTCGAGCCAGCCCCGGGCCACATCCGTCTGCTCGAGCTCGTGGGCAACCTGGCCCGCCATCAGGTAGGTCGCCACGTAGTCCGGGAACGCGTCGCGCACGTCCCCGTAGGCCGCGAGGGCATCTTCGGGGCGGTCGTGGGACCGGAGCTCCATCGCGAGGGCGTACCAGTGAAAGGGGTCCTTAGAGCCCCCCTCGGTCATCTTGCGCAGCATCTCGAGTCGGTCGGCCATGGCGAGTACCTCGGGGCCCTACTGCTCTTCGAGCACACCGATGAAGGGCATGTTGCGATACCGCTCGGCGAAGTCGAGGCCGTAGCCGATGACGAAGACGTCCTCGATGGTGAAGCCGAGGTAGTCGATCTCGATATCGACCTTGGCCCGGGCCGGCTTGTGCAGCAGCGAAGCGAGCTTCACCGAAGCGGGGTGCCGGGTCTCGAGGTTTTCGAAGAGGTACTGCATCGTCAGCCCCGTATCGACGATGTCTTCGATGACGATGACGTGCTTGCCCTCGATGGGCTTGGTCAGGTCGCTCGTGATCTGCACGATGCCGCTCGACTTGGTCCCGTCGCCGTAGCTCCGGAGGCCGAGGAAATCGATGGCCACGGGCAGATCGATCTCGCGAGCGAGATCCGCCGCAAAGACGAAGCTGCCCTTGAGGACCGGAACGAGAACGATCTCCATACCGACGTAGTCTTTGGTGATTTGCGCGCCCATCTCCCGGACCCGGGCGGCGATCTTGTCGGCATCGATGAGCGTACTGATCTTCGGCATGGCCGCGATCTAGCGGATCACGGGCGCCGCGTCTATCCACCAGGGCACCTAGTGCGCGATCCACGGTCACGGAAGGTTTCTCGCTCGTCCCGCGGCTCCCCCGCGGCGTCAGGAAACCTCGAAAATGCGGTGCATTTCCTTCGGCTTCCTTCCTTGCGGGGAAACCGCGGTCCGTCGCGATACTCCCTCCCGTGATCGTGGATCACACACTAAGGCGCCAGGCGCTCGAGTTGCTGGGATGCGGCGTGGGTCGCTGCGGCGAAGACGTCGGGGAGATCGGCCACCACCAAAGACGCCGCGAGGAGCACCGCGGCGAGGCCCGTGGCCGCCCGGAGGGGCATGCCCGCAAAGAAGACGGGGATCTGCGGCGCGCTCCGGGCGATGAGGCCTAGGCCCACCTCGACGAGGACGATCGCCACCGCGGCGGGGGCGGCGATGGCGGCCGAAAAAGCGATCGCCGTCGCCGAGAGGCGCACGGTCATCAAGATCGCCTCGCCGGTGTCCTGTCCGAAAGCGACATCCCCCACCGGAGCGACGGCGAGGCCCTCGGCGAAGGCCGCGAGGGCGAGGCGGTGACCGCCGAGGGAGAGGAAGAGGGCGATCCCACCGAGCAGCCACAGATCGCCGAGGGGGCTGGTGCGCTCCCCGGTCGGCGGGGCGATGACCTCGGCGAGGCTCGCCCCGCGCCAGGTGTCGACGAGGCGTCCGGACCAGTCGAGGGCGAAGAAGGGCAAGCCCGCGGCGAGGGCGAAGATCGCGCCGATGACCACTTCGCGGAGGGCGAGGGCCGAGAGCACGTAGGGCGACGAGGGAAGCTCGACGGTCGCCGCCGCGGTGACGGGAAACATCGCGAGGGTGAGGGCGAGGACGATGGCGGTACGCAGGAGCGCCGGAGCCCCCCGGAGCGCGAGCCAGGGCAGAAGGACCGTGAGAGGGCCGATTCGGGCCGCGACGAGGGTGCCGACGGAGAGCGTCGCGGTGAGATGGGGCACTCCGCCCAAGTACTCGATGAGGTGCTCGATCAAGTGCTCGATCTACTTGTCCATCAGGAAAAGAGAGCGGGGATGGACGTCCAGAGCCGCGTCGTGAAGCGAACGAGCTCAGCCCCCATGAACCCACCGAAGACGGCGAGGGCCGTCGCGACGGCGACGAGCTTGGGCACGAAGGACAGGGTCTGCTCCTGAACCTGAGTGGCCGCCTGGAGGAGGCCGACGGCAAAACCCACGACCAAGCTGACCACGAGGGCCGGCGCTGATACGAGCAGTACCAGGTACAGGGTCTCGACGATCAGTCGAGTGAGCTCGCCCCCCATCACGGCCGTGACCCTACCCCTCGCCCGACATTCTTGGAAGGAGGGCGTGATTCTGCGACGATCCCCATTCTGAGGCGTACCCGCGGTGACCGATTCAAACGAAGAAGACGACAAGCTCGCGATTCCGCCGGAGATCGCTGACGAGGACGACGACGACGACGAGGACGACCCGGACATCACCGACATCTGGGACGAAGAGAAGCTGAAAGCGGCCCTCGGCGGCATCGCCCCGGACGTCCAGAAGGGCCCGGCCACGACGCCGACGCGCAAGAGCCAGGCATCGGTCGAGGTCGCGGCGCCGGACGTCGTGCGCCCACCGAACGGAGACCCGAAACAACAAGAAGGCCCAGGCTCCGCAGCCGACACGGATCCCCCCCCCCCCCCCCCACGCGGCAACCGCCCCACCAGCGCCAACCCCAGCGGCCCCCCCCCCACCCCCCCCCGCGCCCGGGGCCCCCACCCCCCCGCCCCCCG
>QMMC01000123.1 GCA_003647065.1 Deltaproteobacteria bacterium
CACGGCGAGCGAGCCCACCGTCTCTCGGATGCGCGTCCTGGCAGTAGCCACATCGTCACTGAAGCGGCGTCGGATCCCCGCGTTCACACCTACTCCGTGGCCAAGACCGACGACCCCCACGTCGATACCAAGCTCAGTGAGTCCCAGGGCCTCACCCAGGGTCGCGAGCACGAGTCCCTTGCCGACGGACACCCCGGGGCCCACCGGACCCTCGTCGACCCGGAAGACACCGACTGAGCGCGCGCGCGCCGCTTTCGCCAATCGACGGTCGAACTTTTTCCGGTGGGAGTGTCTCGATGCCGTAGAATGCTCCGAGACCATGGGTGGGACGCTACTGACCAACACGCGCAGCCGTCGGGCCGTGCGCGTATGAGCCGCGCCATCGGCTACCTGTTGGTCTTCGCTGTCCTCACCTTCGGGTCTGCATGTGGCGACGAAAACGTCGAGATCTTCGTCGACGTGCAAACCGACCTCGTCCCCGGGACCGACTTCGACCAGGTCTCGACGGAGCTGCTCTCGGATGAAGCGCGGCCCCCGGAGCGCAGCAGCCGCATCTCCGCGGGCCCGGCGGACGATTTCGTCGCCGGGCACCGCGTTGCCGAGTTCGCTGACCTCGCCAAGGGCACCTACACGCTGCGCGTCACCCTGACCCTCGCGGACGCCCCCGTCGTCTCCGAGCGCCTGCTCATCCAGTTGGTTTCGGACCGGGCGGTAACCGTCGAGATCGACGGCGCCTGCGCGGGCGTCGTATGCCCCGGGCCCGGGGACCCCGCTGGCGCTACCGAGTGCGTGGCTGGGGCCTGTGTTGCTGCGAGTCTCGACGCGGGGGCCGACACCGGCGTCGATGCGGGCACGGACACCGGGGTCGATGCAGGCGAGTTGATGATCCTGGCACCGACGTCGCCGATCAACGTCAATGTCTCGGCTCGTCTCGGTGCAACAGGGGGAGTTGCACCGTACAGCTTCAGTCTCGTATCCGGCGAAGGTGCCGTCGACGCGGAGGGCGTGCTCATGACGCCCAACTACGGCGGCGAGATGCGGGTACGCGTGACGGACTCTGTCGACGGCACGGCCGAGGTGACGGTCTCCGTCGGAGGGACTGGCCTCTTTGCCGTCGGCGGCTACTACGGCATGGTGAGTGACTTGGTCCGCGAGACCACCGACGGGAGCGCCTGGACGTCGCACATGCTCCCCCTCACTCGCGGCGAGGTCGTCTCGGTTGTCTTCGAGGACGCCCTCTACATCCTCGGCGGCTATGAATCGGGGACGGGAAACGTCGATGCCGTGATCCGCAGCCAAGACGGCACGGCGGATTCTTGGAGAGCTGCCGGTCTCCTTCCGGCGCCACGCGGCTGGGGCGGTGCTGTGGTTCATGACGGCCGAATCATCTACGCCGGGGGGCGGGACGGGGACGTACGCGAGAACACCGACGTCTTCGCGAGCGCGGACGGCGCGACCTGGGCGAAGATCGGTGACCTGCCGGAGCCCTCCACCTGGGGTGGTCTGGCGACCTTTCAGGGCAAGCTCTTCTACCTCGGCGGCAAGCGCGTGGACGGGGCGAGCGACGCGATTTGGACCAGCACCGACGGGTCGAGCTGGACCGTCGAGACTGAGACGCTGCCGGGGCGGCGTGCCGGCGGGTCCATCGTCGTCTTTCAGGGACGCCTCTGGTACATCGGCGGCCTGGATGAGCCGCCGGCGGGACGAAAGCAGGTGTGGAGCAGCGCCGATGGGCTCGTGTGGACCGACGCAGGGTTCGATTTCCCGGTGACGACCTACAACGCCGGCGCGACCGTGCACGATGGGCGCATCTGGATCGTCGGCGGAAACTCGGGGACCTACTCGGCGTCGGTCTACTCCAGCGCCGACGGCCTCCTGTGGACCCAGGCCGAGGACATGCCCCAGGCAGCGGACCGCGTTGGCGCTCTCTCGTTCACGCCGACTCCGGCCACACCTTAGGGGGCTCAGGGGATGGGCCGCGCGATCGAACCGCCGAACTGAGCGCTCGCTATGTTCTCGGGGTGGTCGAGCTTCACGTTTGCGGTGGCGGGGATGCCGCCTCGGGCGCCGAAGTACCAGTAGCCGACGCCCTCGTTTACCTGTCCCTGGTCCTGGTTGACGGCGCCGACGAAGAGGTCGACGAAGCCGTCGCCGTTGGTATCGCCCGCGGAGGCCGCGGTGAAGCCGAACTGCGCGCCGGCCTCGCGAGGGTCCCCGACGAGGCTCTGGGCTGGCGTAACGCCGAGGCCGGTGGTCGTGCCGTGGAATACCCACGCCCGGCCGCGGTTTGTCGTGGTTCCCTCGTCGAGGCGGGCCGTGACGACCGCATCGGCGAGGCCGTCACCGTTGACATCCCCCGCGGCCTCGGCGGCGAAGCTGTACTCGAGGGAGTTCGCCGCTGGTACTTCGGTCATCCACGAGTGGGTGGGCGAGAGACCGGCGGGGCCCCCGTCGAAGACGTAGGCCCGGCCCCGGGTGTTTTCGGCGCGGGCGCCGACGATGACCTCCCCGAAGGAGTCGCCGTTGACGTCCCCGAGGCCGGCGACCCAGTAAGAGAACCGGCCCATGGCCTCGGGGTTGGGGGTCGTCACCACTGTCGACGACCCGGCCGAGATGCCGGCCGCGGAGCCGTGGAAGAGGAAGAAGCGGCCCGAGTTGAGCGCGACCGTGTCGGCGTCCCAGTTGTACGCCGAGACGAGCAGTTCGCTGAAGCCGTCCCCGTCGACGTCGCCGGCGGCAGCGACGCGCACGCCGAAGGACTCGGACTCCTGGGCATCGGTGGCGCTGAGGGTCACCCCGGGGTCCGCGGCGACGCCGGTCGCGCTCCCGTAGTAAACGAAGACGCTGCCCTCGGCCGTCGTAGCGCCGGCGACGCCGTGGGCCCCGACCGCGAGGTCTGCGTAGCCGTCGCCGTTCACGTCACCGAGGCCGGTGACGCCCCGGCCGAAGTAGGCCATCGGTGCCGCGACGGGCAGGTTCAGCTCTACGTCGGGGGCAGCCGAGAGGCCCGTCTCCGAGCCGTAGTAGACGTACGCGCGGCCCGAATCGACGTCCACCCCGTCGACCAGATGTGCGCCGATGGCCGCGTCGGCGTAGCCGTCGCCATTGACGTCGCCGAGGTTCGCGAGGTCCACGCCGAAGTAGGCGTCGACCTCGGTGTCGGGGGCGGGCAGCTCGCGGGCGGGCTCGGCGACGCCGGGAGGGCCGCCATTGACGACCCACGCGGCCCCCTCACGAAGCGCGGCGCCGTTTTGCCTTCGGGCGCCGACGAGGGCATCGGCGTAGCCATCACCGTCGAAGGCATGCAGGCGGCGGCCTACATCGAGATAGCGCACCCGTGACCAGTCGGAGCAGGGACTCGTCGTGCAGGCACGGACGCGGAAGAAGTAGCGGGTCCCGACCGGGGCCGTCATGGACACCGGGAGTTCGTCGGCCGGCCGGAAGACCGTCTCGGGAAGGTTCGCTTCGACCGTCGGGCTGGTGAACGCGCAGGAGAGGTAAGTCTCGGTCTCGCACTCGCTCGTGATCTGGATCTCGTAGCGCGTCGCCCCCATGACGGCGTCCCAGCGGAAGGCGGGCGCCAGCGGCGGGTAGGCGACCACGGCGCCCGATGCATGCACGCTCCCGGTCGCGGCGCCGTTCCAGGGCCAGCGCACCACCGGCGTCGCCGGCGCCGGCCCCGCGTCCGCGACCGGCACGTTCGTATCGGGCATCGCGCTGTCGGCGACCGGCGGGGTCCCCGTATCGGTCGGCGTCTCGATGCGACACTGGCCGTCGATGCATTCGCCCATGTCGCAGTCGTCGGCGGTCACGCACATCGGCGCCGCCGCGTCGTCGCCGCAGGCATGAACCAAGCAGACGAAGAAAAGAGCCATGGCAACGAGGACGGGTTGGGCTACACGCTGTCGCATTGCGACCATTCTAGCCCGTATACTCCCCACCATGGCATTCGACCGTTGGGAGTGGCTCGAAGGGCTGAAACCAGAATCAGCCGTCACGGTTGCCGTGAAACATGTCGCCAAGATGGTCGCCGAGGACCTGACCCGGTGGCCCCCGGACGTCAGCTTGGCCGAAGGCCCGGGGGCAAATCGCTTCACCGAAGTGCTCGAGGCGGGGGCTCCGCGGCCCTCCCTTTCAGCCTTCTTGGAGGCCATTAAGCGTGCACGGTGGGACCTCACCCGCGACTACGACGCCCTAGGCTTCTATGAGCGTAACGAGCATTTGGCCGAGGCCTGCCCGCTTCCCCGGGACCAACTCGCCAGTGACTTCATCCAGCACTACATCCTGGAGTCGTTCTTCATGCTCATGGAGAGGACCGACAACCGGGTGAAGCGCAAAGACGTGCTCGCCGGCGTCGACGCCCTCGAACAGCTCATCGAGGCGATGTGGTTCGTGGGCCTCGGTCCGGCGAATTAGGTGCCGAGAGAGCTTCGAGCCATCGGCTTCTTGATCAAGGCTTCTTCGTGCGCTCCCTGAGGGTGGCTTCGAGCTGAAGAAGAGCGAGCTGGTCCTTTGGCCGGGTCAGTTTCTTCTTTACCTCGATCAAGCGCGGCAAGGAGATGACCTGGAGCATGGTTCCATCGAGTTCGATGAGGTCGATGTGTCCCGCGAGATCTTCGTAGGTTGTGGATTCCTCGATGGTTCCCAGGCAGTCGAGGTCACCGAAAGGCGTCGACAGGAGCTTGTGCCCGCGCGAAAGCAGATGCGAGGCCTTCGGACGAAGTCGCCGCGCGTCCCCGCGGAAGACGGCGTCCAGTTCTTCGAGGGCAGCCAGCAGGCGCGTCGGGTTCGGCTCGCTGAGCGAGTACAGGATGTCGACGTCCTTGGTCATCAGGGGGGCGCCCTGGAGGACGCCCGCCAATCCCCCGACGATGATGAACTCCACCTCGTGGTCGACCAAGGCTCGGGTCAGCGCGCGGAAGTTGAACATCAGCGCGTCGGCTCGACCCGGCGCGCGGTCGCGAGCGTATTCAGGAGGTCCTCGAGTTCGACGACGCGCTCCGTGGGAGTCTTGGCGAGGCTCGCGCGAATGAGTGTCCGGTCGACGCCGTCTGCGTCGTAGGCCGCCTCGAGTCGTGCGGCAAGTTCAGCCTCTACATCCTTCGCCGATGCTTGGTGGCTACCCATGGCTCTCGTAGTTTGATGCAAACCTGGTTTCCAAACCAGAAGCTTCCAGGTCGCTGGTGGCTGGCCCCCCACCGCGGCGCCCCCGGCACGATTCGAACGTGCGACCTCTCGCTTAGGAAGCGAATGCTCTATCCAGCTGAGCTACAGGGGCTATGAGGACCGGCGTGATAGCACGGGCCGGCCACATGAGACCAGATGAGGCTTCCGGGGCGTTGGCGCAAGGGGAGGGGGGTGGCGGCTTACGCCCGTCTCATTTGTCTGGGGCCCCGTGGCCAACCTCGGTTCGCGCACCGGGGGGCGGGTACTTGCTGGTGCCGGGGCCGTTCTTGGCGCGATTGAGGGCAGCGCGGACGGCGGCTTCGACCTCGTAGCCGCGCTCGGCGTCGAGGGTATAGACGACGACCTCGAGGTGGTCGTCGCCTTCGAGGCGGACCTCGGGCTCGCGGACGATGCTCGACCAATGGCTCAGCAGGGCGGCGCGGCGGACGGTGTCTTTGACGGCGCCGATGCGGTCGTGGTCGGCGACGGGGATCTGGAAGACGTGGGGCGAGGCCTGGGCCTCTCCCGGGGTGCGGATGACGGCGGCCTGGGCGGCGCGGGAGTAGGGGATGATGGCTTCGTTGCCGTCGTGGGTGACGACGATCATGGCGCGCCAGCCGAGGCGCTCGACGTGGCCCTCGACGTCGTCGATGTGCACGAAGTCGCCCTCCCGAAAGGTGCGCCCGGCGCGCAAGAAGACGCCGCTGACCGTGTCCCGGAGAACCCACCACGAGAGCGCGACGAAGAGCGCGAGGACCGCCACACCGGCAAAGGGGGCGAGGTGCGGGGCTCGGCCGAGCAGCACGTTGGCGGCGACGAGCAGGTAGACGACGACGACGACCGCGGCGACGGCGGGCCAGAGGCGCTCGGTCAGTTCGGCCTGGGCGCGGCTCACCGGGAGCACGCGGATGGCCCAGCCGGCCAGCCGGAGCGCCGCCATGAGGACCGCCCCCAGGAGGGCGAGGGTCAGGACGTCCATTACGGCGTTGTCGAAGAACCCCATCACGAGAGCAACCCCCCGCGGACGAAGCGGTCCGTGATGGCGTGATGCATGAAGGGGTCGATCTCGACGACGCCGTCCCGGCTCTGGACGATGAGCCCAGCCCGGGCGAGGGCGCCGAGGTCGCGGTCGACGACGTCGCCCTCGAGGCCGGTGACGCGCACCAGGGCTTCCGGGGAGCGGCGCTTGTGCAGTGCCAGGGTCAAGAGCAGGGCCTTCCATTCGACGGTGAGCTCGTCGATGACCTCCCAGTGCTGGGGCTCCGGGGCTTCGATGACCAGGGTCTTGTCGTTGACCTCGCGGATGGACGAGACCCACGCTCGGAGAGCCGAGCCGACTGTGCCCCCGGCGTAATCGAAGTGCTTCGAGAAGAGCCGGGCGAGGGCCCACTGGGAGAGCGTGTTTTCGTCTTGCTCGTCGAGCTCGAAGCGCATGCCGGCGGTGCCGTGGCGGAGCTCGACGATGGACTTGAGCTCCTCGGCGCCGACCGGGCCGCAGTCGATGATGCCGATGGCCTTGTCGGCGAACGGGCTCAGCTGATCGATGAGGCGGAAGGTGGTGGTGCCGACGCCGATGAGGAAGAGGATGCGGTCTCCGTGGTCGACGATGGCGCGGTAGATGCGCTCGATCGCGTCGAGGCCGCGCTCGCTTCGCTCCCACCAGAGCTCGAGATCATCGAGGACCACGACGGCGCCTTTGGGGAGCTCCGAGAGCATGGCGTCGAGGTCACCTTCGAGGTGGGTGGCCTCGCGGACCGCCCGCTCGAGGACCGCGACGGATGCGCTGCCCGCCCGGGGGGCATGCACCCAGGTGACTTTCTCACCGGCGAGCGCTTGTTGGGTGAGGCGATGGAGGAACGCGGTTTTGCCGGCGTGGCGCTCGCCGGTGACCACGACGGCGCCGTGGGCTCCTGCGCGGTGCCGACCGATCGCCTCGCGGCCTCGGGCCATTTGCTCGGGGCGGTCGACCCAGAAGCTCTTGTTCACCGAAGACTGGCCCAGGAAGAGCTGGCGGTAGAAGAAGGGCAGGGCCTCCATGACCTCGGGGCGCGGCCGCGTCGCTCCGACGAGGGCGCTCAGGCGGTCGGCGGTGGGCCCCCGGCCCGTCGCCCGCTCGGAGAGGCGGCGCGCGTAGAGCACGCCGGCGCTGCGCCGATAGAGCAGATAGACCATGAGCTGGCGCAGGCGTACGACGCCTTCTTGGACGCGGCCCCGGAGGCCGCGGATGGCTTTCTTGCTGCCGACCTTCCGGAACTCCCGGGTGAGGTTGTCGCTCGACCGGGTCAGCTCGTAGGGGTCGGTGCCATCGACCACGCGCTCGAGGCGCTCGATGAGGAAGGCGTCGATCCGCGGGGCGAGGGCGTCGAGCTCTTCGAGTTCGGCGCCGAGGCGCTCGACGGCGCTCGCGAGGACCGACCGCATCTGCTCTTCGAAGCTCGCCGGGTCGAGGTTGTTGGCCTCTTCGAGGTTGAAGGCGACGAGGCGGATGACGTCCCGGGCCACGGTGACGGCGCGTTCTTCGAGGGGCGTGACCGCTTCGAGCTCCCGGGAGACCTGGCCGATGAACTCGGTTTCCAACAGGAGCTCGGCGACGCCCCGGGCCGAGACCCGGCGCGTGACGATGTCTTGGCACTGCCCGAGGGTGAGCTCGCGGATGGTCTCGTCGCTGAGGGTGGTGGTCGCCTCCGGGAGCCCCGCCGAGAGCGTCGTCGTTTCTCGGACCACACGCTCGACGATGGGCTTCGGGTCGAAGCGGTGGTCGAGATCCGTCGCGACCTTGAGGCCGGTGGTCGGTCCGCCTTCTTCGAGCCACTTGGCGTATGCGTCGCGGAGTTTTTGCACGGAGCCGCGCACCCCGCCGGTGAGCTCGACCTTCACCGTCTCGCGGGTCCGGTAGACCACGGTGGCGAGGCGGTGCTGGAAGGTCGAAACGCTCAGGCCGAGCTTGGCCCGGTAAATGAGCATCTCCTGGGCTGAGAGCCATGCGCCGGGGAGTTCGTCGAGGCGGAGGAGGTCCTCCTTCGCTTCGAGGCTCAGCCGTCGAGACCGCTTCTGGTGCCGCGCGAGGTCGAGGCGGTCGAGGTCGTCGGCGTAGCGCTGCGAGAGCGCCCTGCTCGAGCCGAGGAGCACGCGCCGGTTTCGTTTTTGCCGCGTCTCCTGGTCACCCTGAAGCTCTTGCACGCGCTCTTGGATTGCGCGTTTTGCCCGCTTCACGAAGGCGTCGCGGTCTTCGTCGTCGTCGAACCGTTGGCCGAGGAGGGCGAGGCTGGTGGTCGACGTGCTCAGGAGCTTGCCGACCTGAACGGCGAGGGCGTGGCTGTCGGTGGCGAAACGCTCGAGGCTCGCGAGCAGCATGCCCCGGGCGGCCTCGGCCTGGTAATAGCGGACGAGCTGCTCGGTATTGACCCGGTAGTTGCCGGTGCTCTGGAATACGCCGAGCGCACGCTTGCGCCGCTTGAACGCAGCGAGGTGCTTGGGGTCGTCGGCCTTGGCGGCGAAGTCGGCCTTCGGGCGGCGGACCTTCTGGACGGTGACCGGGCGGAATGCTCCATCGCGGCGGAAGGCGTCGGTGCGCGCTTCGAGGCGGCTGCGCTGTTCGACGAGGTCCTTCTCCTGGAAGCCCGCGAGCAGCTTCTCGGCGTCGAGGAGGAACGCGCTCTGGACGCGGTTGACGACGTTGTCCTGCTTGCCGGGTTTCGCCTTTTCGAGGCGCTTCTCGAGGCTGTCGAAGTGGCGGTCGGCGAGGGCGCCGAGCTCGGTGATCAATGCGATGTTTCGCTCGTGGAGCGGGACGAGGCCGCGGTCGAGGAGGTCTCGGGCGAGGTCGTCGTGGTGGTTTGCGAAGAGCTTCGCCGCATCTTCGAGGGTTCGCGGTCCCGGGGTCACGAGGGACGGGAGCTCGAGTTCTTCGGCCTCCGGGGACTCCACCTCGACCTGCCCGGTCGGTTCGCCGGTGCGCTCGGTGGTCAGGACCGGCACGAAGGAAGACTCGGCCCGGAAGAAGATCACGTCGCCGACGGCCTTGGCTAAGGAGTCAAAGCGCTCGAGGAGGGCCTCGTCGATGCCGCCGGTGTCGCCCTTGCCGCGGACCAGATCCGGGAGGCCGATGATCACCATGTCCGAGTCCCCGGACTCGCCGCGGACGTGGTCGTCGAAGTCGTCTTCGCCGCTCGTCGAGTGGATGACCCGGACCGTCGCGCCGACCCGGTTGTCGTCGAGGGCGCGGTAGGTTTCGGCGCGCAGGTAGTCGCCGCTGACTTCTTCGTCGGCGAGCAGCAGGAAGCGCACGTCGGCATTGCGAAAGCGCGCAGCCCGGGTCACGAAGCGCACCAGAGAGATGCACAGCGGCAGGTTGCCGCCCCCGGCGTGCCACCAGACGTCGATGGTCTTGGCTGGGTCCCGACGCTCGCCCTTCGTATCCGAGTCCGCGAGGAGCAGGTTCATGTCCCGGCGCCCGATGTGGGAGAGCAGCTTGCCGAAGCGTTCCGGGTCTTCGCGCCAGGCCGAGAAGTCCATGACGACGGTGTTCGGCTCGAGGCCCCCGAAGCCGTGGTGGGCCGTTACGCCGGCGACCACTCCGTGGAAATCGTCGCTCTCGATTTCACGGCGGAAGTAGCCGACCTCGTCGGGAGCTCCTTCGTCGTCATCTTCTTCCCCGTCGGTGTTCTGGGTCCCCTGGGGGCTGTCGGCGCCGAAGATCTCGAACTCGGTGGCCATGCCGTTGCCACTGATCAGCACCCGGGCGAGGCCCCGGAGCGAGTCGATGGCGTCGGTCCCGTGGCGGGAGAAGACCAGCAGATTGGGGCGCCAGTTGCGGTTGTGGCGGTCCATGTCGCGGAGGCGGTAGAGGCCCGCGCGGACCAGGGTGGTCCAGATGCCCTCCCAGGCGTCGCCGCTCTCGAGGCGAAGCTGCCGGCGCTGGAGATAGACGAAGAGCGCCGCCATCACCGCGGTCGCGCCCGCCATGGCCAGCATGTCCAGCTGGATCATCAGGAGGGTGCAGGTCGCGGCGCCGATGAAGCTGATGGACCGTGGGATGCGGAAGCTCGGACGAAAGTCCGGGCTCACAATCGACTCGATCGCCGAGGTCAGGTTCAAGAAACCATAGGTCGTCAGGAAGACCATCGACACGATGCGGGCGATGGCGTCGAGCTCGGCGATGAGGATGCCCGCCTCGCCGATGACACAAGCCAGGACGAGGGCGTTGCGTGGCTCGTTGGCCTTGCCGTGGCCCTTGGCGAAGATCTTCGGCGTGATGCCGTCGACGGCGGTCGCCTGGAGGATGCGCGGGGCGCCGAGGATCGAACCGAGGGCGCTCGAGAGCGTTGCGCCCCAGATGCCGGCGATGACCGCCGGGGGGAAGAGGGCGATCTTGAGCAGCGCATCGTAGTCCTCGACGAGGACCTCGGGGGTGACGGTCGCCGCGAGGAACCAGGCGAGGCCCACGTAGACCACGAGGCCGACTCCGATCGAGAGCATCGTGCCCACGGGGATCGCAGCCTTCGGGTCTTTGAGGTCCCCGGACATGTTCACCCCGGCCGTGAAGCCGGTCACCGCGGGGAAGAAGATGGCGAAGATGAACGCCAGGTCCGGGGCCCCTTCGAGGCCTTCGGTGTGCAGGGACGTCGGGGTGACTTCCGGCGAGCCCAGGAAGATGGAAACCAGGCTCACCGCGATGGCGACCAGAATGACGTACTGGGTCTTGATGGCGAAGGACGTGCTGATGAACGTGACGGTCATCAAAAGCACCAGGGTCGCCGTGCCGCAGATGCGGATCGTCGTGGGCGTGGCCTCGATGTCCATGATCCCGAGGAAGCTCTCGGAGAAGCCGATGACGTAGAGGCTGATGGAGAACGAGAGGCCGACGAAGAGGGCGAGCCCCAGGGTGCCGCCGATGGGCAGGCCGAGGCTCCGGGAGACGATGTAGTAGGGGCCGCCGGCGCCGACCTTCTTGTCGGTGGCGATGGAGCTGATCGACAGGCCCGTGGCGATGGAGACCACGTGGGCGATGAGGATGATGCCGAGGGTCGGCCAGAGCCCCGCCTGCCCCACGATCCAGGGCAGGCGCAAATACATGATCACGCCGAGGATGGTGAGGACGGAGGGGGTGAATACCCCTCCCAGCATCCCGAACTTGGTGTCCTTCGCCATCCCGAGCCCCCGGGGAGGATCGGGGCCGAGGGCGCCGCGCGTCAACGACCATCCGTAGGGCGACTCGCGTGAGTTGCAGTCACGCGCTACGTTTCCAACATGTGGCGGCGTTTCCTTGCGCTCCCGGCGACGCTTGTCCTCGCTGGTGTCTCGTCGTGCGGGGGTGACGATGCCCCCGCCGCCGGGCCCCCTCACATCGCGATGGACTACGCGAGCGAGGCCTTCTTCGACGTCCCTTTCCCCGATGAAGTGCACCGTACAGCCGACGGGACCGTCGATCTCTCGGCCTTCCCCAATGCCCGCCCCTCGGGTTTCATGACGCGACTACTCGCGGTGGCCGACGACACGCCGGCCTTCGGGCTGACCTCGACGGTCTACTTCAAGGCGACCGCGGCCCTCGATGTTTCGTCGGTCCAGGTCGGCTATGCGGCGAGCCTCGAAGACGACGCGCCGGTTTTCCTCGTCCGGGTCCCCTCGTCGCCCGACGAGGCGCCGTCGCGACATCCGGTCGAGGTGCAGTTCCGAGAAGACGGCGGCCCCTGGGGAGCCGAGAATCTGCTCTCACTCCTGCCCCTCCAGGGGCGGCCCCTCGAACCGGGGCTCTACGCGGCAGTGGTCACCGACCGAGTTCGGGCCGCCGCTGGAGGGCCACTGACGGCGCCCGCGGCCCTCGACTCCCTGCGCGCCGGGGAGCAGCCGCCCGGCATGGGCGACGCTGCCTTTGCTGCCCACCAGCGGGCTCTCGGTGTTCTCGGGGCCGGCGCCGTCGACCTCGACGCGGTCGTCGGCGTGGCCGTCTTCGAAGCCGTCGCGCCCACCGGGGGCATGATCGAGGCGCGGCGCCTCGCCCTCAACCTCCCGCTTCCGGACATTACCGACCTCGCCCTCGACGAGGTCTTCGACGGCTACTGCGTCTACGCCGGAATGACGCTCATGCCCGACTATCAAAGGGGCGAGCTTCCCTATGACGAAGGCGGCGCCTGGGACCTCACCTCACCTCCGAACCAGGCCTCGGCCCGCGTGGTGATCACCATCCCCCGGGCCGCCGCCACGGCTCCGGTGCCCACGGTCGTGATGAGCCGGACCGGCGGCGGTGGTGAACGCCCCCTCGTCGACCGAGGATTTCGCCCCGTCTCCGGTGGTCCCCCGGAAGAGCCTGGGGCAGGACCGGCCCGTGAATTCGCGGCGGTGGGGTGGGCTGGCGTTTCGATCGACGGCCCCCACGGCGGGCCCCGGAACCCCGACCACATGGACGAGCAGTTCCTCGTCTTCAACGTGAACAACCCCGTGGCCATGCGCGACAACGTGCGGCAGTCGGCCCTCGAGCTCGTGGTCGCGGCTCATATGATGAACGGGCTCACGGTGGACGCGACGGACTGTCCCGGGGTCGATGCACCCGTGACCTTCCGGGCCCGGGCACTGATGGGCCACTCGATGGGCGCGACCATCGCGCCCCTGGCCTTCGACGTCGAGCCGCTCTTCGAGGGGCTGATTCTGAATGGCGCCGGCGGCAGTTGGATCATGAACGTGGTGCACAAGCAGAGCCCGGTGCCCGTCCGGCCCTTCGCCGAGCTCCTCCTCGGCATCGGGACGGGGTGGATGCTCCACGAGCACGACCCGTCCCTCATGCTGCTCCAGTGGGCCGGGGAGTCGGCGGACCCGCCGGTCTACGCGACGCGCCTCGGTGCCGACCCGGGGCGCCACGTGCTCATGCTCCAGGGCATCACCGACACCTACATCCTGCCGCCGATGGCCAACGCCACCAGCCTCTCCTATGGCCTCGACCTCGGGGGCCCGGCCCTCGATTCATCGGCTCCGGACCTCGCCTCCTTTGCGAGCCTCGGGGAGCGGCTGCCCATGAGCTCCGGCGAGGCCATCGCCTTGCCTGCCCAGGGCAACCAGGGCGGCGCCACCCGCGTTGTCGTCCAGCACGCCGAAGACGGCATCGAAGACGGTCACGAGATCATTTTCCAGAGCGACGCAGCCAAGGCCCAGTACCGTTGCTTCCTAGAGACCCTCGGCCGGGATGAAGTTCCGACGGTTCCGGCGGTGGGCGAGGCGTGTCCTTGATTGAGGCGTGAACGCCGGCGACGGCGGAGGCAGCTGTGCTCATTGCTGGAAACAGTAGAGCCGGAAGAGTCGGTCCTCGCAGAACATCGCGCCAAGGGCGGTCCAGCCTGCTTCATCGTAGAGACAGTTGCCGATGATGCCCGTCTCCGCAGGGAAGTCGTTCGTCCACGCGTGACAGTCGGTGAACCCGCGCGGCGTGCCATCGGCCTCCGTGCGGGTCCACACGTTGCCTCGATCGCGCACGGTCCCATCAGCTTGCACGGTGATGCGTGCGTCGAGGGATCCGTCGGTGAGGTCCGCCCAGTCGTCGGCGACCTGGACGCCGTCCGGGCGCACATAGGGGACACCCGAGGGTGTGAAACGCGTACTCGGAGAGACCGTCGCCGTGCTGAGCCAGGCCATGTAGCGCCCGCCGAGGCCCGCCGCCGCGGCTTCCCCGTTGCAGATCGCATCGGCACCGGCGAGGCCACCGAGGTTGCCGTCGTGAATTGCACCGGTGATGAAAACGAGGCGCGTAGGTCCGGCGCTGGCGTCCGCGCCAGCATCAGCGTCGACGCCAGCATCAGCGTCGACGCCCACATCCAACGCCGTATCACTTACCGCATCCACGGCGACGTCGGCGCCTGTGTCGACGACGGCGTCGGGGCGGGCGTCCATCGGGACACCAGAGTCCATCGGGACACCAGAGTCGAAAGGTGATGAGGTGTCGGCGCTCGAATCGCGCGCCGCGTCGGATTCACCTGTGCCACCGCTGCACGCCGCCACGGAGAGCGCCAAGCACACCGAGAACGCTCGAGGGGCCACGGTTGGACACGTAGGCACCGGTCATCGTACCGCCAAGGTGGGCCTACGACGAGGGCCGATATCGACGGTTCCGTTTCGAGCCCTGCATGACCCACCATCGGTCTCGGGACGTGACGGATGAGGCGTCTTTAGCAGGGGCGAGCGGGCGCAATCGCGACTACGCGTTCTCGAGGTTCTCCTCGTCGACCCAATAGGTATCCTCGTTGTCGTCGCGGACGCCGAAGCGCCCCGCCGCGGCGGCGGTGTAGACGTCGCCTTCGAGGCCGGCGTGCTTGCCGCCGGTGACCCGGACGCGGCTGCCTTTCTTGATCGCGTTGGGGTCGATATCTGCGGGATCGATTTCTGGCGTGACGTCGTCCTCGTCGACCCAGTACTGGGAGCCATCATCGCCGCGGATGCCGTAGCGGAAGCCGCCCCCATAGCGGTTCGGGCCCACCCAGGTGATGCTCCCATTGATGTCGGCTTTGCCGAGCTGGCGTGCAAAGACGCGAGAGCCCTTCTTGAGGAGGTGCAGAGATTCGTCGGACACGGCGAGAACCTGACCGCAGTGGGGGCCGGATACAAGGACCTTTGGCCGATTGTTCTGGGCTGATTGCGCGTTGCCATGAGATTGCGCCTTGCCCGGCCGGCGGGCCTCTGTTAGCGAAGCGATTCCGCGGTGATGGAGGCAATGACATGAAGCTGGCGACCCTTTCGAACGGAACCCGTGACGGCCAACTCCTGGTGGTCTCCCGGGACGGTGCACGGTGCCTCTCGGCCGAGGGCGTCGCCCCGACCATGCAGGCAGCCCTCGACGACTGGGATGCCGTCGAACCGAAGCTCCAGGAACTCTCGGCGCGGCTCAATGGCGGGGAAGGCGAGGCGGTCGATCCGTCGAAGCTGCACGCGCCGCTCCCCCGGGCCTACGAGTGGGTCGATGGTTCGGCTTACATCAACCACATCGTGCTGGTGCGCAAAGCGCGGGGCGCCGAGCCCCCCGAGACCCTCGAGACCGACCCCCTCGTTTACCAGGGCGGCTCCGGGGTGCTGCTCGCTCCAACCGCGGGCATCGAGCAGCCCAACGCCGAGTGGGGCCTCGACTTCGAAGCCGAGATCTGTGTCGTCCTCGGAGATACGCCCCGGGGCACCACCAAGGACACGGCCTCGCGCTACGTGCGCCTCGTCATGCTCTGCAACGACGTCACCCTGCGCAACCTGATCCCGCCGGAGCTCAAGAAGGGCTTCGGCTTCTTCAACTCGAAACCGGCGACGGCCTTCTCTCCCTTCGCCGTGACCCCCGACGAGCTCGGTGATGCGTGGCGCGAGGGGCGTCTGCACCGACAGCTGATCACCAAGCTCAACGGCGACCTCGCCGGGGACCCTCACGCCGGTCCCTCGATGCACTTCTCTTTCTACGACCTGATTCAGCACATCGCGAAGTCCCGGGCCTTTACCGCCGGGACCATCCTCGGCAGCGGCACGGTCTCGAACGAGGACGAAGCCCGAGGCGTGTCCTGCCTGGCCGAGCGACGCATGCGCGAGAAGATCGCGACCGGCGAGTTCACCACGCCCTTCCTGAAGGTCGGGGGCCACGTCGAAATCGAGATGTTCGACGACGATGGCGGCTCCATCTTCGGCCGCATCGACCAGAACGTCGTGCCGGGTTGAGGCTCCAGATGAACGCCACCATGAAGTCGACCCTCTACGGCTATTGGCGTAGCTCCTCCGCCTGGCGGGTCCGCATCGCCCTCAACTTCAAGGACGTCCCCTACGAGTACGTCGCGGTTCATCTGCTCGAGGACGGCGGCCAGCAACACGGGGAAGAGTTCCGGGTGAAAAACCCGATGCGCCAGGTGCCCCTCCTCGAAATCCGA
>QMMC01000124.1 GCA_003647065.1 Deltaproteobacteria bacterium
GGGCGGAACCGGCAGGCGAGGTATGCGAATGCGATGGGGTCGGCGCGGGAGTCGGCGGCCTGTCTCGAGACGGCCGAGGCTCTCGGTTACCTAGGGGCCGATGAGTTGCCGGCGGCCATCGACCGGCTCGACCACATCGTGGCGATCCTCTTTAAACTCTGCCGGTAGACAAAGGCATCCCGGAGGGCCCAAAACCCTCCGGGATATGGCCTGCTTTGGGGCTGGAGACCGGGCGCCAGTCGATGGCTTTTGTAGGCTTGCCTGGCGCGCTGGAAAGTGTATGTTCCGCATCCCTCGGCGACGTGTCGGGGGGATGGACTCGGGGCGTAGCGCAGCTTGGTAGCGCACTTGACTGGGGGTCAAGGGGTCGCTGGTTCGAATCCAGTCGCCCCGACCATCACGGAAGCCGGAACGCGAAAGCGCTCCGGCTTCCGAGTTTAAAACGGCTGCCGGTGCGCATTGGGCTTTCGTGACCGCAGGGGCCGTGCCGTCCTCGCGCTCGACCGTGCCGGGCTAGACTCGTGGCGCATGGTCCTTCGACTTCGCACTCTGCCCGTTCCGTACTTGGCCCTGGGCCTGGTGCTAGGGGCGGCGTGCACGGCCTTGGTCCCCGCGGCCGCGAGGGCGTGCCAGTACGTCTACGAACTGTCGTTCTTCGACGGTGAACCCCCGGACACGATCGAACTCTCTCGGGAGGGGGTGCTGGTCCTGGGTGCGTTGGAGTCGAGCTTCCCGGGGGCGGTGACGCCGCCCATCACCGTCGCCGTGAGAGACGTGGCGGGGCTCCTCGTGTTGGGGAGCGCAGAGCGGGTGCAGCTCAACTACTCGCAGTTTCTCTGGGTCTGGCGCGCTGACGCGCCCGTCGACCCCGACGGCGTCTACACGGTCTCCATCGGTTGGTCCGAGTCCCTCGGAGCGAGGGGAGTCACGCTGCCCGCACGGGTTGCGGCGGACTTCCACTCGGGACCGAACATCCCGGCCGCACCGGAGATCGATGCGCGGCGGGAGAACGTCCCTCAGCAGGAATGTGAGCCACGGCCCGGCTCGTTTTGTGATGAGGAGGACTGTCGCCTCACCCACGAGGTTCAGGAGATTTGGCTTCGATGGGCAGGGGATGAGTCACTGCGCGACCGCTACGTGACCTACCGGATGGTAGTCGCGACCCTCGATGGTCCCGTGGTCTCGCCGCTCGGGTGGACCGCATCTCCGTCGGATGCGGCACATGTGCCCTCGGTAGGCGTGCAGATTCCGACCCGCCCAGGGCAGCACTGCCTGCACCTCGAGGCGACCAGCGTAATCGACGGCTCGGTGGTTCGTTCCGAGGTGGTTTGCGTCGACGACGCGTCCGTGCCCGACATAGAAGCGCCCCTGATGAAAGAGGGCGGGTGCGGCGTCGCGCCGGTGCCCGCGGGCAGCCGCGGTGGCCACGGGGCCTACCTCGTTGCGGCTGGGCTGCTGCTCCTGCTGGCGGGCCGCCGCCGGCTCTGAGCCGGACCCCTCCTGACACGACGCTGACAGGAGCGCGGCGCTAGAACTCGTCTGACCAGGGCGCACGAAGCGCTCGCATCCTCCGGGGAGACAGATGATGAACGCAAAAGAGATTGGCCAGAAGCTCGTCGAGCTGTGCAAGGAGGGCAAGAACCTCGAGTGCATCAATACGTACTACGCGGACGACATCGTGAGTGTAGAGGCTGCGGCACCGCCGAGCGGCGGTGATCCCGTAACGAAGGGTATTGCCGGCGTGCGCGCGAAAAACGAGTGGTGGGCCGGGCACCACGAGGTCCACGGCGCTGAGGTCGCGGGCCCCTATCCCCACGGAGAAGACCGCTTCGCCGTCCGCTTCAACTACGACATCACCAACAAGCCAAGCGGCCAGCGCATGCAGATGGACGAGGTGGGCCTCTTCACCGTCGCTGACGGGAAGATCGTCAAAGAAGAGTTCTTCTACGATATGTGAGCGCCCGCTCCCCTACGGGCCCACGAAAAAAGAGGCCTCATCGCGTGCGATGGGCCTCTCTCGACATTTGCGTCGCGTAGGCGCGCTCGCTTGCTACTCGCCAGCAGGAGCTGCGGCCGGGGCTGCCGTGTGGCCGCCGCCTCCCGTGAGGGAGTAGCCGGCGCCGCCGACCGCCATTACGCCGACGACGATCGCCGAGATGACGACGAACCCGATGATGAGGTTGTCCCCGACCGGCGTGAACTTGGCGAGGGCGCCGATGACGGCGATCACGGCGAAGATGCCGACGCCGACGAGGCCTCCGGCGAAGACCGCGAGCGCCGCGCACATGGTCATGACCGCAGCCAAGATGAAAATGATGATGTAGCTCGGCTGCGCGCCGATGCCCTGGGCCTTCTGCAGGAGGGCCACGTCGCGAGCGATGAGTCCAGCGTCTTCCATGGGGGCAAGTTACCGAAGGAAGGGGCGGGTTGTCCAGCACCCGCTTCTGCGGTATTTGCCCCGCGCCGTGGCGGAAATACCCCTAATCTTGGTCGCAAACGACGATGGCGTAGAAGCCCTCGGGAATAAGCTGCTCCGGGAGGCCCTCCGGCCCCTCGGGGACGTGTACACCGTGGCCCCGCGCCGCGAGCAGAGCACGAACAGCCACGCATTGACGCTGCACAAGCCTCTGCGGCTCACGAAGATGGAGGATCGCGTTTTCGCCGTCGACGGCACCCCTGCCGATTGCACCTACGTGGCCCTCTTTCACAGCGATCTCCTGCCCCGGACCCCCGACATCGTCGTTTCGGGGATCAACCGCGGGCCCAACCTCGGCAACGACATCCACTACTCGGGGACCGTGGCAGCCGCCCGTGAGGCAGCGTTTCGGGGCATCCCGTCGGTCGCCTTCTCGGCCCTGACCGAAGACAACCTCCCGCAGTGCGTGGAACTCGCGACGGACATCGTCGCTCGGCTCCTCGACGTGTCGATCGGGGATGGCCCCGCGCCGCTCCTCAACGTGAACTTCCCGGCTGGAGAGATCGCGGGCATCCGGGTCACCCGCCTCGGTCGCCGGGCTTACCAAGACATGATCTCCGTGCGCACCGACCCCCGCGGCAGCGACTATATGTGGATCGGCGGCCCGGGCCCCAAGCCCCACGAGCAGATCGACGGCTCTGACACCGAGGCCGTCGACGAGGGTTGGGCGTCGGTGACGCCCCTCGACCTCGATGCGACCCACGGCGATCACTTCGGCATCGCCGCCTGGGTAGCGGGGGAGCGAGACGCCGAAACCGACGACGCCGACGACAACACGGACGACAACACGGACGACGGCAAGAACGAGGAGAAGAGCGGATGATCGACGAACGATTGGCGATGATCGCAAAGACGATCCGCGACGTGCCCGACTTTCCGAAGAAGGGCATCGTCTTCAAGGACATCACGCCGCTCTTGGCGGACCCGACGGCCTTCGTCGCGAGCCTCGATGTGCTCGCCGAACGCTACGCCAGCGATCGCCCCGACGTCATCGTCGGCGTCGAGTCGCGCGGCTTCATCTTCGGCGCGGCCCTCGCTGCCCGGATGACCGCGAGCTTCGTGCCGGTGCGTAAGGCGGGCAAGCTCCCGTGGGACTCGGTCAGCATGGAGTACGAGCTGGAGTACGGCACGGACGTCATCGAGATGCACGTCGACGCCTTCCCCAAAGGCGCGAAGGTCTTGGTCATCGACGACCTCATCGCGACTGGCGGGACGGCCTGGGCTACCTGCGAGCTCGTAAAGCAGCAGGGCGGTGAGCTCCTCGGGGCTGCCTTCGTCGTCGAACTCGGCTTCCTCAAGGGCCGCGAGCGCCTTGCCGGCGTCGACGTCTTTTCGGTCCTCACCTACTGAGCGCGGCCGGCGCTCAGGCGCCGACCGGCGCGTCGTCCCCGTTTGCGTTTCGGCGGACGGCTCGGACGACTACCGGGACGCTCGCGGCGAGGACCATCGACACCACCCCAGCGCTCATCCAGAGCGTGATCGCTGGGCCGAAATCGTACTCGAGATTCTCGGCTTCGCCGGTGACGTCGATGAGCGTGCCGCTCAGGTACTCCTGGGCCGAGGCCGCGAGGTAGCTGAAGAGGCCGATGAAGCCCTTCACCGCGCCGACGGCCTTCTTCGAGATGAGCTCGGCGGCGGTCAGGCCGCCGAGGAAAACGACCAAGCCGCCGATGCCGAAGCCGAAGATGCCGAGGGCGAGGGCGTCGATGGCGCGGCTCTCCGGGCCGAAGAAGAGAAGCCCCATGCCGCCGAGGTTGCAGAGGCCGAACATGAAGGTCGGTCGGTGGCGATCGCTCCGGAAGAGCTTGTCGGAGATGATGCCGGAGAGCACGGCGCCGACGAGGCCCATGATCGGATAGGCGCCCATGGCGAAGCCGGCATCGACGAGGCTGTAGCCCTTGGCTTCCTGGAGGAAGAGCAGGCCCCAGGAGTTGATGGCGTAGCGTGAGACGTACATCGAGGCGCAGGCGGCGCCGATGACCCACACGATGGGGCTCCGGAGGACGCCGAGCTGCGCCCGGAAGGTGCCCACGGACTTGGCCTTTGCCTTTTCGTCCGGTGGTTCGTCGAAGGCCTCGGTGGGTTTGGGCAGGCCGAGGGTCGCCGGGCGGTCTTCGTGGAACATGAAGATGCCGAGGGCGACCAAAATGCAGAGCACCCCAGGGACGATGAAGCCCGAGCGCCAGCCCCAGGCGGCGACCACGCTCGAGGTGACGACGAAGGTGATGCCCTCGCCGATGTTGTGGGACCCCGCCCAGGTCGAGTACCGCGAGCCTCGATACTTCGGTGAAAACCACTGGAAGATGGAGACCGCCGACGGGGCTGAGCCCATGGACTGGAACCATCCATTGATGCCCCAGAGCACGATGAAGAAGAAGGCACCGGTGGTCAGGCCGAGGGCGATGTTGATGAGGGCCGATACGAAGAGGCCAAAGGCCATGAAGCGTCGGATGTTGGCGTGGTCCGAGAGGAAGCCGTTGGTGAAACGGCCGAAGGCGTAGGTGAAGAAGAGCGCCGAGCCCATCAGCCCCGCCTCGTCGATGGTGAGCACCCCGGCATCGAGCATCGGCTTCTTCGCGACCGAGAGGCTCAGGCGGCAGGTGTAGAAGAACGAGTAGCCGATGATCAGCGTGATGACGATCTTCCACTGCTTGCGCAGGTACTCAGGTCTAGCGTCGGTCGGCGTTTCTGCGAAGCGCGGCGGCGCGTCGGGGCCGGTCTTGAACCAATCGAGCAACGACAAGGTGCGAGGAGAGTAAAGGATTCAGGTGCCTGGGCGGACGGAAATCCTCGAAATTACACGGGATGATGCCCTGGCCTCGATCCGCTTCAGCGGAGTTTAGGGGCGAACCGTGGTCTCAGAAGTGCCCCGTCGGTACACCAGAGTCATGAGGTCGTGTCGTTTTCAATCCGCGTGCAAGCTCGCACTCGCCGTCGTTCTCTCCCTCGCTTTCGCCGGGACAGCCCAAGCGGAGGTCCTCGTCGATGAGGCTTTCGATGACGGCGCGCTGACCGACCGCGGTTGGTACGACTCGACCTCGGTCGATATCGTCACGGACGGATGCCACGCCGGCGGCTGCCTCCGATATCACTACTCCGTCGGCGACGTGACGCCCTCCGGGAGAGGCGCGATGCGCATCCAATTCCCCGAGAGCGAGGTCGTCTACCTGCGTTACTTCACGCGCTACAGCGACAACTGGGAGTTCCGACCTCGTTACGGCCCCCACGAACTCTACTTCCTGACCAACATGGACAGCCGATGGATCGGTCCCGCCGAAACGCACCTGACGGTTTACGTCGAGCACGTCGAAGGCCGCGGCATCGTGAGTGCCCAGGACACCCTAAACGTCGACATGTCGCGGATCGGCGATGACCTGCGCACGGCCACCGAGGCCCGGGGCGTGCACGGCTGCAATGGCGCGCCGGACAGCCACGGTGCTGGCGACTGCTACCGCTCGGGAGATGTCTACCGCAACGGTCGTCGCCTCGCACGGTCCCCCGGGGAGGTCTTCAGCGCGACGCCGGGCCCCTGGTTCCAGGGAGACTGGCACGAGATCATCGTCGAGATCCGCCTCAACACCGTCGGTGCCGGGACGACCAATGCCGACGGGGTCGTGCGCTACTACTTCGATGGAGAGCCGCTCTACGAAGCCGAGGATGTCGTCCTGCGTACGAGCGAAAATGCCGACGCCGCGTTCGAGCAGTTTCTCATCGGGCCCTACTTTCACGACGGGTCGCCGCGGGCTCAGGACTGGTTCATCGATGAGCTGGTGATCGCCGATACGGCGGCGGAGGTTGGACTCGGAGCGACCCCGACGCCCCCCACGGACCCGACGGATCCGCCGCCCATGGAGGACCCCGGTGCCGACGGTGGCGTGCCGATGGAGGACCCGGGTGGCACAGACGGCGGAGTCACCACCCCGACGGGGGACGGGGGCGCGACGACGGCTCCTCCTGCGAGCGGTGCCGATGGCGGTGAGGCGGGGGCGACTGGCGCCGCCGGCATGAGCGGCGGATGCACGGTGAGTCCCGCCGCGACGAATAACTCAGGTTGGGCGCTGCTCTTCGCCGGCTTCCTGGGCCTGCTCCTTCGCGGTTCCCGGCGCCGCCGACTGTCCCGGCGGGCAGTCGCCGTGGCAGCGGCCACCGGCGCGATGCTCGTGATGCTCGTCCCAGGGGCAGCAGACGCGTCGATCTGCGACGACCCCGCCGCCGAGTGGCTCATGTGCGAAGACTTCGAGGGCGCAGATGCCGGTTGGGCCAGCTGGTTCGCTTCGTCGGAGTTCGTCGAGTGCCGCGGTTGTTCCGACGGAACGAACAACCCGGACCGGCTCTACCTGAGCGACAACGCGGACCACGTCTTCGAGGGCAACTACGCGATGCACATGCCCGCCGCCGCTGGCGCCAACTTCCAGGGCGCGGAGCTCGTCTACCGCCATTGTGCCGGGGAAGGGCGCCAGGGCTGCGACCTCATCAATCACGACCAGCTCTATCTGCGCACGCGGGTCAAGCTCGCGGCGGACCACAACTACGTGCACCACTTCTTGAGCCTCGGCGGCACGCGGCCGAACGCCTACTGGGAGGGTAGCGGTAATGCTGGGTGCCGCCCCAACGGCTATCGCCACGCCGGCACCACCGTCGACTTCAACAACGACCGTGGGCTCTTCTTCTATACCTATCATCCGGAGATGCGCTGTGACTCGGGGGGCTACTGCAGCGGCAGCTACGCGACGAACATCTGCAACGGGTGTGCGGGCAAGGACATGGCCTGCGACAGCGGGCCCGAGTGTTGCTGGGGCAATCTCTTTCGATCACCCGAGCCGGTGCCGATGCCCCGGGGCGAGTGGGCCTGCCTCGAGGTGAAGATGAAGATCAACACCCCCGGCTCGAGCGATGGTGAGATGGCCTTCTGGCTGAACGACACCCTCATCCACGAAGAGCGCGGCATGAACTGGCGCGACGTCGGGGAGCTCGGCCTGAACCGCGCGAACATGAGCCACTACATCGCCAACGGCGACGCCGACCGCCCAAACCGCATCTCCTTCGACGACTTCATCGTGAGCACCGAGCGCGTTGGCTGTGACATGACGCCGACGCCTCCGGTGACGCCGGAGGCCGACAGTGGCGTGATGCCCGAAACCGATGGGGGCACCCCGACCCCGGCGACCGACAGCGGAACCGCCGGCCCGCCACCGTCAGCCGATGGCGGCGGAAGCGGCGGCGCGGATGGCGGTACATCTGGAACCGGCATGTCCACAGGGGAGATGACCGGTGGTTGCAGCGCGGCCGCCGTAACCTCGCGAACGCAGGCTCCATGGCCGTGGTTCGCCGTCCTCCCTGTCGTCCTGGTGTTCAGGCGAGGCCGTCGCCGTACCCGCGGCTGAGCGTGCACCGGCCGACGTGAGCCCTCATACCCAGACGTCGAGTTCTGCACCCTCGTCGAAGGTGAAGCTCGAGTCGAGGGTGCGGTAGTCCTGGCCCGGGCTATTGACCCTTCGGCCCGGCCCGACGACCTCGACCTCATGGCCGGTCTCGATCGCGTCGACATTTTTGACGTGCTCAATGGTCGTTACGCGGAGCTTGCCGGAAATGGGCAACCGGGCGACGCCGTGTTCGTCCTCGACCCACGCGATGACCTTCTCCCCCTCGACGACGAGGTGCAGTGTTCCGCGAACCCGGATCGCGTCGGCCTCGTCGGGCAGAGCACCGAGCGATGTGACGTCGAGATCCGACCGGCGTGCCTGGCGCGCGATGACGCGGGACCTCGCTTTGCGTTTTCGAGATCGCGCGATGAGCATCAGTACGCCTGCGGTCAGCGTAAAGAATGTGGCCATGTACGTAAAAGCGAATGTCATGACCAGGGTTTCGGCGGCCAGGGCCCCGAGGAAGCATACGAGGGCGAACGCTGTGGTGACGTTCCTGACCCCCGCGAGTGGAAACATGCGACTCATCCTGGTCGCGATCGGGCCGCTGCTGTGTTTCGGAACGACCAGCGTGCGGCTTCGGTCCACCAAGGCGACGTCGCACCTCGAGCACGTGTCTCCGAACGGGAAAGCCTGCTCGCAGCAGGGGCACTGGAGTTCCAGCGTGGTCGCGGAGACGTCGAGCATTTCGCGTCGCGGATTGTACCCGAACGTTCAGCTCTGTGGCGACGGTGGATGGTGGCTCATCCCCGCCGACTGCATCCTGGCTCCCTGTCGCGCTAACGTTCGACGCCGTCTACGACGAGGACTCGCATCTCGACCCTCCGTTCTCTCTCGGCGTCGTAGGACCGGCCGGTGCCGGGGCCGGTGATGGGCAAGCCGGTGCCGACGCCGCGGCTCTCGAGGCGCGCCGCGTCGCTGCCATCTTCCACGAGCAGCCGGCACACCGCGTCGGCTCGGGCTCGTGATAGCGCGTCCGGTGTTTGCTCTCCCCGGGCCGCGTGTCCGATGCATTCGATGCGCTCGATGTCCGGCGCGGCGCGCAGTCCGTCGGCGATGGCTTTGACCGCGGGCTCCTGCATCGCCCGCACCTGCGCCGAGTTTCGCGCGAAGTAAATCTGGTTGAAATAGACATCGACGTGATCCGTCACCACCACCTCGTTCGTTGCGCGTTCGGACGCTGGCGCCACGGGCTCGAGCGTCTGGCCGTTCCAGCGGTTCTGTTCGACGCCCGCCGCGACGAGGATCGCCAGCGTGACACTGCGCTCGGTCGCCGGGTCGAAGGCGTCTCCTTCGGTGAGGGGGTCCGCCGCCCCCGCGCCGAAAGCGATCAGGCGACCGGGATCGATGCCGCGGTCGACGAGGCTTTGGCAGACGGCCCCTCCTCGGGCGAGGGATAAGCCCCGAGGGTCCCGCTCCCGGGGCCCGGCTCGGCCGATGCAGGCGGCACGTTCGACCTGTGGGTTTCCCGCGAGCGTCGCCACGACCGCATCGAGGAGCGCGTCCTCAGACTCCTGCACGTCGGCAGAGTTGGGGCGAAAGAGTGCGCGGTAGGTGCCGTAGTGACCGATACCGTCATCGACTATCATCTGGCCTCGGTCGGGGCACCCGTCTTCATCCGCGATGCCGTTGTAGGTCTCGGGCTCGGTCGGGCACCTGTCGTCGATGTCGAGGATCCGGTCGTCGTCGCGGTCCGGGTCGATGTCGAGGTCCGGTGCAGGGGCCGCCCGCGGCGGCGCCTCGGGTGACGGCGCTCCCGTGCCCGTTTCCGTGCCCGGTGCGTTCCCCGCTGCGGCGCCTCCACACCCCCCGAGCGCCAATATCGCGAGTAGGGGCCAGGGCGCATGCGACATGCTCTGATGATACGGCCACCCCATTGACTCGAGTCCACCGTCGCGCGCACTGTCGCCCCTCTTTCGTTGGACTAGGCGTCTTTCATGTCGATTCTCTTCGTTCACGGGTCCCAGAGTGACCGCCGGGTCTGGGATGCGCTCATCGCGCTGGCGCCATCCGACACCCACACGGTGTCCTTCGACCTGCCCGACCACGGCACGGCCCCGGCGCAGCCGACGCCGGCCATCGAGCCCCTTCGGCGAGCGCTCCTCGCCCCGGTGAAGGCGCTCCCGGAGGGCCCCGTCGTGCTGGTTGGCCATTCCCTCGGCGCGTTCCTGATCGCAACCGCTGCGCCAAAGTTCTCCCGCCCGATCGACCACTTCTTTCTGATCTCGGGCTACGCCTTTCTGCACCCCGAGGACCGGGAGGTTTACGGGAAGATGGCCGATGGCCTCGAGGGCGGTCGCCTCGACCTCGAGTTCCTTCGCGAGATGGCCCTCGAGGTGGCCCTCGGCGAGCGCCACGATCGCCCGGAGTTGCACCCCCTCGTTGCCGAGATGCAGAAGATGCCTTTCGAGAGGGCCGTGCGATCTTTGCGTCGGGGTCTCGAAATGGGGGCACCCGGGGCCGGTGCCTACGAGGTTCCCACGACGGTAATTCATGGGCGCGACGACGCCGCGATCCGTTTCGCCCTGAGTGAAGAGCTTGCCAATCTCGGGACGCGCGCCGAGCTCATCGGCTTCGACACGGATTCGCACTTGCTGCCTTTGACCCACCCGAAGGAGCTCGCAGAGCTTATCTTCAGCTCCTAGCGTGCCTTCTGGCTCCGGACCTCGGGGGGAGCGCACGTGCTGGGGCGTGCTTCTTCGTCATCCGTGGCGACATTCACCATCGCGATATGATCCCGTTCATCATCGTCGTCTCCCACGCGATAGGGCTCTATTCCGCCGTGCATGCGGTGATGAGCACGCGCACGCCCCAGGGGACCATCGCCTGGGCCGTCTCTTTGGTCGCGTTCCCCTACCTCACGGTGCCCGCATACTGGGTCTTCGGCCGCAGCCGGTTCCATGGCTACATCACTGAGCGCGTCACCGGGATGTCGAACGCTCAGCAGCTTTCCCCGGAGACCCGCGAGCGCCTCGAGGAGCACCGGGTACCGGTGATGGAGCGCCTCCCCGCGGTCCGGGCCGTCGAAGGCCTGGCGGGGTTGCCGCCCCTCGGCGGGAACGCGGTCGAGCTCCTGAACGATGGTGCTGCGACCTTCGACAGCATCCTCGCCGGTGTCGACGCCGGCGAGGAGTATGTGCTCTTCCAGTTCTTCATCGTCCGCGACGACGAGCTCGGCCGCAAAGTTCACGAGCGCCTCGTGGCGAAGGCCAAGGCGGGGGTGCGAGTGTACTTCCTCTACGACGAGGTGGGCAGCACCGACCTGCCCAAGGCCTACATCCGGGGGCTGCGTGACGCGGGCGTGCACGTTTCGGCTTTCAATGCGCGCAGGGGCGTGGGCAACCGCTTTCAGATCAACTTCCGCAACCACCGCAAGGTCGTGGTCGTGGACGGGCGAACGGCGTGGATCGGCGGCCACAACGTCGGCGACGAATACCTCGGCAAGGATCCGAAGTTCGGCCATTGGCGGGACACCCACATGCGCATTGAGGGCCCCGCTGCCCTCGCGGCGCAGCTCTCGTTCGTCGAGGACTGGCGCTGGGCGACCGACGACATGCTCGGCCTCGATTGGACGCCGCGCCCTTCAGATAGAGGGGACGCCTCCGTGGCGATCGTGCCGACCGGCCCCGCCGACTCGGAGGAGACCGCCACCCTGATGTTCATCCACGCGATCAATACGGCGAACGAGCGTCTGTGGATCGCGAGCCCCTACTTCGTGCCCGACGAGGCCATCGTCTTTGCACTGCAGCTCGCCTGCTTGAGGGGCGTCGACGTGCGAATCTTGATCCCCGACAAGGCCGACCACCTCCTCGTCTACCTGGCCGCGTTTTCGTACTTCGACGATGTCGAGCACGCGGGTGCGCGCTTTTACCGTTATACCGACGGGTTCTTGCATCAGAAGGTGATGCTCGTCGACCAGACCGCCGCGTCCGTGGGCACGGCCAACTTCGACAATCGCTCGTTCCGCCTCAACTTCGAGATCACCGCCATGGTCAGCGATGCCGAGTTCATCGCCGAGGTCGAGCGCATGTTCGAAGAGGACTTCTCGCGTTCCCGGCAAATGCGCCCCGGAGAACTCGCCGAGCGGCCCTGGTGGTTCCGCTTCGTCGTACGCCTCGCGCGGCTGACTTCGCCGCTGCAGTAGAGGGGTAGGGACGGCCTGCGGCTACGGGTTCTCGCGGACCAGCCGCAAGATGTCGTCGCCGAAGCGCTCGACTTTGACTCTGCCGAGGCCGGGGATCGATTCGAGCTCGACCAAGGTGGACGGACGCTCCGAGTCCAGGGCCACCATGGTGCGCTTTTGGAAGATCATGTAGGGCTTCCACTTCAGCTCGCGCGCCTTGTTCTTGCGAAAGCGTTCGAGGGCACCCTGGAGGGGTGAGTAGGCGTTGCGGATGCCTTTGGCGCTCTTGGCCTTCTTGCGCGGCCAAGGCGCGGCGCCCGTCGCTTCGCTCTTCGAGGCCCGGACGGCCTTGCCCGGCGGCCACACGGTCGGGTAGCGATTGCCCTTGCGCACCAACTCCCCCGACTCGAGGCACTCTTCGATCGCTCGGACGATGGCCCGCTCTTCGACGCCGCGGAGAGCTCCGTGCTGAGACATCTTCAGCAATCCGCACTTGTTGAGCCCCTTGGCGCGACTGCCTCGGAGCGCCCGAGCGATGCCGGTCTTGCCGGCCGGTTTCGAGAGCTCTCCGACCGCGGCGATCACGACGGCCACCTGTTCGGGGGTCAGCGGCGTCGCCGCCTCTTCGTGTGCCTCGTCGTCGGCGCCGGTGACGGTCCCCGTGCAGACGTCGCAGCGTGTACAGACCGCGGTGCCGTTCAGGCCAAAGTGGGCGCAGATGACTTGCTCGCGGCAGGTCTCGGTCTTTGCGTAGGACTCGATCGCTAGGAGCGCCTCGCCGGCGCCCTTGCCAGAGACGATCCTCCGCTGGGTCACGAGATCCGCCGCGCCAAAGAACATCACGCATTTCGCGTCGTCGCCGTCCCGTCCGGCGCGGCCGGCCTCTTGGTAGTACGACTCGACGCTCGACGGCGTTTGGTAGTGGGCGACGACCCGCACATCGGGGAAATCGATTCCCATGCCGAACGCGTTCGTCGCCACCAGCACTCGGAGCCTGCCGACCGCAAAGGCATGCTGGGCGCGCTCGCGGGCGATCTTCGTTCGCCCCGCATGGTAGTGGCGGGCCGAGAAGCCTCGGGAAGCCAGCTCCGCGGCGACCTTCTCGGTGTGTTTTCGAGTGGCGCAGTAGATGATGGCTTTGCCGGTATTCGCATCGCGCAACCCCGCCTCATCCAGCAAGGCGACGAGGCGCTCGAGGCGCCCGGCGTGGGTCGAAATGGCCTCGACCGAAAACGCGAGGTTCGGGCGCCGAAAGTCCCCCCGGACGACCTCCGGGGTGGTCAGGCCGAGGCGTCGGACGAGCTCCTTCAGTACCCTGGGCGTAGCGGTCGCCGTCACCGCCATCATCGGCGCGTCGCTCGTCTCCCGGAGTTCGGCGAGCTGCATGTACTCCGGCCGAAAATCGTGCCCCCACTGGCTGACGCAGTGGGCCTCGTCGATGGCGAAGAGGGCCACCCGGCGCCGGCCGAGGGTGCGTCGAAATCCTGGCTGCGCTGCGCGCTCGGGCGATACGTAGAGCAAGTCCAGCTCGCCCGCCTCGAACTCGGCGAGGGTCGTCAGGGCCTCGTCTTCGGACTGATGGCTGTTGAGGGCGGCGGCCGCCACGCCCCGGGCTCGGAGCGCATTGACTTGGTCTGCCATCAAAGCGATGAGCGGCGAGATGACCAACGTGGGCCCGTGCCCCGCCCGCGCGAGGGCGATGCCCGGCACCTGATAACAGAGCGACTTGCCTGCGCCCGTTGGGAGCAACACCGCGGCGTCGTTGCCCGACACGGCGGCCTGAACGGCTTCGGCCTGGCCGGTACGAAAGTCGGCAAACCCGAAGACGTCCGCGAGCACGCCCCGGGCATCTCTGAGGGTGGGGCGCGTTGGCATGTCGCAGGGGCTAGCGTCGACGCCGCCGCGCTGCCGCAGCGAACGCGGCCAGCACGGTGAAGACGAGGGCGGTCAGTGGAGTGTTCCCGGTGCCGGGGGGCGCGATTGCGCAGCCGCCGCGGGCGCGGGTCCCGGGAGGGTCGGCGACGCCGCCATCGGCCGCGACCATCATGCCGCCGTCGTCGCCGACGATAACGCCGCCGTCGTCGCCGACCACCGGTCCGCCGGCGTCCGTGTCGGGGCCCGGGGGCGTGCCCGAATCGGCGGGCGGGGGCGGCATCGCACCGGCGTCGGGAGGCGGGGCGGTCCCGGCCCAGGTCACGCGGAGGGCATCGACCGAGACATGCTGGTCCGCCGCCACAGACACGCCGTAGTTGTCGTAGACCGAGACCCCTTCGCCGGACTCGCCGGTGAAGTGAAACACACCGAGGCTGCGCCAGCCGCTGCCGGCGGACTGGTCGAGGTAGACCGTGCTCGTCGCGCCGCCGTGGCGGACGTCGTAGCGGACGTTGTCGTATACGGCGAAATCGGCGACCGTGTTGACCGCGAGCTCGTAGTCACCGGCCGCCCCGGCGCGCACGTCCCAGCGGGCCCAGTTGCTCGGGGCGTCGCTCTGCCAGGCGTTAGTCCAGATGCTCGAGCCGCCGTAGCCGCTGCCGCTGACGACGCGCCAGAAGTCCGGGTTGCCGAAGGCCTGGAAGCAGAGGTCGGTGTCGTCGATGGTGCCGCCGGCGGCGGGCAATACGTCGCACCCTGGAGTGGTGGGCGGAGCCATCGGCCCATCGAAGAAGGCGGTCGCGCGATTGCCACCGGCGACCGTCATCTCGACGTGCAGGTGATCGTTGTGCGGGTGGGAGCCTTCCCAGTCGTAGGGCATGCTGCGCGAGTAGCCCGGGGGCACCTGGGACCACCAGGTCCAACGGTCCCAAATCACTCGTTGGATGCCCACCTCTTCGGCGTGCTCGATGAGCCAGTTGCCTACCGCGTCCCCGAGGTCGTTGTCGGCTTCGGTGCCGATCGTCGGGATGAAGATGTCGATGGCCCGGCCGGTCCCGTGGACCGACATCTGATCGGCAATGCCGACGATGGCCCGGCAGGCGTATCCTTCGGTTCGGCTGACACCGGCGAAGTTGGCCCGGAGGTAGGCGGCGAGCTCGGTGGCCCCTTCAGTGTAGCCCCCGGAGCACCCACTCGGTCCCACCCAAGGCCCGGCTTCGGTCAGCGTCGCGGTCTGCGTGTCACCGATGGCGACGGTGCTCGCCGGGATCCGCCAGGGGCCGGGCTGGGCGAGGCCCTCGGCCCGACTGCCGACGTCGCCGTCCGGGCCCGTCATGCAGCCGGCCGCAGAGAGAGAAAGGAGAGCAATCAAAGAGAAGGCGAAGACGTGATGAACGATGCGCATTGGGACTCCGGCGCCAAAAAAAGTAGCGCCGAAACGTGACACGGGATCTCCCTCCGGGCCCGTGAGAATTGCGGATGTCCCTACAGGATTGGCCAGTAGCCCGACCTGGGGACGGGGCACGCTAGGGGTTGCGGGTGCCCGATGCGTGAGCATTTGATCTACGTGAGCATCTCCAAAGAGCCGCGGGGGGGCGATACGGCCGGCCCGGACATCGTCGACCGGGTCGCCGAGGAAGCTGGGATCCCGTCGCGACCCGATGCCGAAATCGCCCTCGTGACGGCCCTCGAGGCCCTCGGGGCGATGGTTTCCTACCCGCGTCGAGACACCGTCGCCGCTGCCCTGCCGGATCTCGCAGCAGAGCCTTTCAAGCGCCGAGCCTACGATTCTTCGGCCGGCGCCGGGGGCCTGGTCGACGGGGTTGCCCGAGGAGAGCAGGTCAACCCCGGTGCGGCCATCGAGCACCTGGGCGCCGTGCTGGTGGTGCTGCGAGACACCCTGAGCCCCGACCTCTTCAGGGTTTTCGTATCCGAACTCCCGGAGGGCGTCGCGGCGTTCGTTCCGGCGCACCGGAGTTCCGGGAGCGCACCCCCCGAGGCGGGCCCCCACGGCGAGCGAGCCCACCGTCTCTCGGATGCGCGTCCTGGCA
>QMMC01000125.1 GCA_003647065.1 Deltaproteobacteria bacterium
GACGACGACAGCTCGTCATCGGGTTTGCGTCTGACTGCGCAGCGCCCCAGACTCGCGGCCCCATGGACATCATCGAGTTCCTGCTCTTCATCCCGCTGCTCATTTACGGAATCGCGCTTTCGCAGCTCCTGAGCCAATGGAAGCGCATCTTCGACTTCAAGAACTTCTACGGGCCCTTCGTGGTCACCGTGGTCGCCGTCACCGTAGTCGCGATATAGAACATCTACCACTTTCTCGAGATCTTCATGGCCCGCGAAGATCACTCCTACGTGTCCTATCTGCTGGACCTCAGCGGGCCCTTTCTGCTGCTCCTCGCCGTCAACTCCCTCGTGAAGGACGACAACCACGACGGCATCGTGGACAGGAACGAGTTTCATACGCGCATGCGGCTGACCTACTCCTTCATGGCGGCCTTCGTCGCCCTCCACCTCCTGCCCCAATTCCGGAACGACGACGGCAACTTCCTGATCCGGGTCCCGGCGATCCTGGTGCTTGCCGCCATCGCGATCTTCCGAAAAGACTGGATGGTCTATGTGCTCGGGGTCATCTGGCTCATCAGCTTCCTGAAGCACGTCCTGATCGGCTTGTGAGCCACCAAAGGGGGGAACGCACTTGCCGCCCCGACAATCGAGCCTACATGTAGGTCGTGGGCGCCACGCGGAGGGCCGGACCATGCACAAGCTCGGAAAACTCATCCAAGTCCTTCTGACAGTCCTTCTGACAGTCCTCTTGGGGCTGCCCCTCGCCGGTGGCTGCGTGGCCGACGACGCGGCTGACCAGAGCCGGAGCCTCACCGAAGTAGAGTGGAGCGACGACGCGTTTTGCGCTTACCTCGAGACGCCGCTAATCGCCGGCCGCACCATGGACGCCGGCACGGTCGAGGTCATCAATACCGACGCCGAATTGGCTCTGCGCATCACGACCTCCGGGGATTGGCAGATCCTCTCGGCCAACGTCTACGCGGGCCTCGGCCCGGTACCGACGGCCCCCGGGGGCGTCCCGATGCCGGCGCTCTTCCCGTACCACCAGGACTTCACCGGCGCCCCGGTCGGTGATGCGACCTTCGTCATCGACCTGTCGGACATCGGCGCTACCTGCGGCGACACCCTGACCCTCGCGGTGCACGCGGAGGTGCTGCGGGTGGTCGATGGAGTCGTCGTCGACGGACGAGTGGCCTGGGCCCTCGGCGAGCCCTTCGATGGACCACGCTGGGGATGGTCCATCGCCTACGAGCCCTGCTGCACCTCGGGCTGCACCCTGACCCAGGGCTACTGGAAGAACCACGAAGAGCACTGGCCCACCGACGGGCTCACCGTCGGCGGCGAGAGCTACAGCCAAGCCGAGCTCCTGACGCTGCTGCGCACGCCGACCCGGGGCGATGCGAGCTTGATCCTCGCACACCAACTGATCGCCTCCCTGCTCAACGAGGCGTCAGGGGCAGGGTCCCCGGACTTCGCGGCGGCGACCGCCGACGGTCAGGCGTGGATGAACGCCCACGGCGACACGGACGGACGCTTGCCGTACGGAGTCGCCGCGAGCACCGCGGCGGGCACCGAGGCCACCGGCATTTCGGACCGCCTCGCGCATTTCAATGAAGGCGCCGGCGACCTCCCCCACTGCGACGACGGACCGACGGTGACTCCCGTGGCCGACGCCCCCTGAGCGATCGGTTCAATCCCCGCCCAACTCTCGTTTTGTGATGACTGGAGCGCCAATCGCGGTCTCGCGCTGGTATGATGACCGACGTGACGGGGGCGCACGCACAGTGATCATCACGACGAATCCGGGATCCAACCTCAATCCGGTGGCCCTCGCCGAGTATCAGATCGAGTTGACACCGCAGCAGATCGTCGTGGACGGCGAACACCACGATACGCGCGAACGCATCGCGCTTGCCACGGTGGACGAATGGACAGCAACGGCCAAGGAGTACCCCTACGTGCTCGGGACCTCAGCCGGACAGTTCGCCGGCTTCTTCAACGCGTTCAGCAAACGCGACAAAGAGATCCTCTCCATTCAAACGTCACGAAAGCTCATTCCTTCTTACGACGCCGCCTGCTCCGCGGCTCGCACCCTCGGCAAGAAAGACCCGAGCCTGCACATCGAGGTCATCGACTCGCAGATGACCGACTCCGGTGCCGGCATGGCCACCATCCTCGCGTGCGAGGCGGCCAAAGCAGGTTTGTCGATCATGGAGGTAGCGGACGTGGTGCAACGCTTCTGCCAAGGGGCCGAGGCGGTCGTCATTCCCGAAACCCTGGACAATCTGGTCAAGGGGGGACGCGCGTCGTTCTTGAAAGCGTTCTTCGCCGATCTGCTAGGCCTCCGGCCCGTCATCACGATGAAAGAGGGCGAGCTGACGCCGGCCGGAAAGATGCGGAAGAAGGACGACCGGGTCGCGGAAATGGTCACCCGCATGGCCAAGCTCATCGACGACAAACGCCCCATCTGGATCGGCCTCAGCAACGGTGGCGCCGCAGCCGATGCCGGGGCCTTGACCCACGCGATGCGCGAACGCTTCAACGTGCGCGGGGTCTATGCAACGGAGATGTCCCCCGCTATTTATCTGCACATGGGCCCCGGCGGCCTCGGGATATTCGCCGCCCCCATCGACGACCTCGGCTGGGATCCGCCGCAGCTCAACTTGAGCTGATCCGCTCGCCGTTGCTCACCCATCAGCGCCGCCCTCGCGCGTACTTGCGTATCGCCCCGGCGGCCGCCTCCTCGACTTCCGTCGCCTCGTGCTGGGGCTGCCGGCAGAGCCAGAAGTGAATCGCGGAAAAATGCCGCGTGACATCCCGGACCGCGACGCCGGGTGTTTGGATGCGATGCCCCGGCAAGAGCGAAAGAAACGCGGCGCCGAGGCCGAGGCTCGCGAAACGCAGAGCCGCCGGGCGCCCGTCGACCTCGAAGCGCACCTCGGCGCCGCGAGGCCCGAGAACGGACATGACCCGGCGCCGGGTACTCGAACGCGCCCGGTAACCGACGATCGGCAGCGCCGCCATGTCGGCGAGGCTCACCCGGCGGCGACCGGCGAGAGGGTGGTCCGCCGGGAGGGCGAGCCACAGTCGGTCGCGGCAGAGCGCCTCGGCATCGACGCCTCGGGGAGCCTCCGCCGCCCGGACGACGGCGAGGTCTGCTGCCTGGGACTCGAGCTGCTTGCGGGCCGCGGCGGCCCCCGCTCGCCGAACGCGCACGGCGAGGTCTGGATAAACGCGGATGAGATCCCGAAGCACGTCGGGCAAGAGCTCAGTGGTGATCGTCCCCGTGCAGGCAATGGTCAAACGCTGCGGCGCCACCCCGGAGTCGACGCGCAAACGCTCGAGGGCATCGAAGACCCGCCCTGCCCCGTCCACCACCGCCGCCCCGGTCGCGCTGAGGCGCAGCTTGGCGCCGCGCCCTTCGAGCAACGGCGAGCCGTAGTAGGCCGTGAGCGTCTGGACCCGGCGCCGAAGCACACTCGGGTCGAGGCCCATCTCGTGGGCGGCCCCTTCGAAAGCGCCCCGGGGGTCGTCGGCGAGGCGATGGGCTAGGGCCCCGAAGGACTCGAGGTGCTCGACGAGGTCTCCGGGATATCGGGGCGATCGCTCGTTCATGCAGATTGCGCATGATTATGGCGTAAAGCATGCCTTGTTTGCATCTTCGAAGATCTGCATCGTCATTGCATGGCCCGAACCCCAATCCCCTCATACACCTACGTGCTCGTCGTCTGTGAATACGAAGGGCGTTACCTCCTCGTCGAAGAGCGCAAACACGGAGGCGGTTTCTACCTGCCCGCCGGGGGCGTCGAGTTGGGCGAGACCATCGTCGAGGCCGCGGTCCGGGAGACCCTCGAGGAGGCGGCGGTCCTTGTCGAGCCGACGGCAATCCTCGCCCTCGACCACGAATGGCTCCCCGGCGAAGGACAGGTCCGCCAGAAGTGGCGCTACGTGCTGACCGCCCAGGTCGTGAACGACCCGACCCCCAAGAGAACGGCGGACAAGCACAGCCTCGGCGCCCGCTGGGTGGCACCGCAGGAGATCCACGACCTCGCCCTACGGCACCACGAGGTCTGCGACTGGGTCCAACTGGCCCTGGCCGGCGGCCCGACCCTGCCCATCCATCGCTACCGGGGAGTCGGGCTGCATCGACGCGAAGTCGATTTCGACTGAGCAGGTCTCACCGCCCCGACAACTGGACGGCGGGACGGCGGTTCAACGGTTGCACGCGTTCTGACACTGGGCGTCGACGCAGGAGACCTCGAAGAGACACTCCTCGGGGCGGGTCGGCACCGGGGGCGGGGGACAGTCGACGTCAGCGCAGTTCGCCTCTCGGTGCGCGGCCTGCCAATCCCGATAGGCCGTGCTCATCGCGACTGCGTTCACGCCCCGGTAGCTCCAGCAGCATCCTTCGGCGTTGACGGCCCCATCGTATGCGCAGTCGGTGTCGGCGGCACACGCCAGCGGATCCGGAGCGCCCTCGGCAACGAAGAAGCCACCTCCGAGCGGCTCTGGCGAATCGGTCGTCTCCTCTGAGTCGGGGGACTCTTGGGACTCTTGGCCACCCGCCGCGGCCTGGGTCCCGGGCCGCGCCCCGGTCGGCGTGGACGAGTTGGACTCGCCGCTGCTGCAACCCACGGAGGGGATCATCAGCAGTACCGACAAGACGATGGCGCCATGGGTGCTCACTTCGCGAGTCTACGCTTCTTTCGTCTACCATCGCGCGTTCGCAGGTCGCACGAAGAAGAAGAAGAAGAGCACCGCGGCGGCGAGCAGGGCACACGCGACGGACGCGAGCCATGCGATGAGCGCGACCACCGAGCGCTTGGACGTAGCGGTCCGACTCTACTCGGGCTCTGGGCCTTTGGAGCGCACAGCCCAACCGAGCTCGGGGCGCAGGGTCCCGGCATCCGGGTCCTGGCTCACGCCGACGAACCCCCCGAGCAGCTCCATCGGTAACTTCTCCGCGAGGTAGCGCCAGGTAAAGGGCGCGCTCGACAGAGCCGCGGGGAGCTCCTCGGTCGTGGGACCGCCGCCGAAGGGTGTATCTAGCCCTTCTGCCCACGTCGTGAGGAAGCGGTTCTTCACGGCGGACTTGGCGCTCTGGTCGTGCAGGTACGGCATCAACAGGTTGATCCAACCCGTGATGTAGGGACCCCCGGACGCGTTCTTCCGTTTGACGAAGGAGCGCCAGGTTTCCGCGTCCGCCCTTCCCTCGCTCGCCCGCACGAAGTGGTCGAGGGCGGGTTCGAGATGGTCGACCCAGGCATCGAGACCAAACTCCCGAAAGACGCGCGCCCGCGTCCGGATGCTGCGCCAGTCCTCCGGCGTGCCTTCGAGGGTGATGCTGGGAATGCCGCATAGGGACAGGAGGCCGAGCTCGAAGTACGGGCTGAGCGCAGCGAGCATCGTGACCTCCGATGCGGTCCGCTCGATGGGTCCCGTCGTGCTGAAGTCGCACACCAGGAGATCGTGCCGCTTTCCGATGTGCTCTCGGACCTTCTCACTGAAGGCCCCGATGACTTCCTCCCAGGGGTTTGCGCCACCGGGCGAGAAGTCATCCCGCCGCACCTCGATCTTCAGCTTGCCGGCGTGTTGCACGAAGCGCCCCCGCACCGACTCCGGGTCCTGGCGAATGTGTTCCGAAAGGCCCTGCACGAGGAGCACCCATACATGGTCGGGCGACAGGCTCAGGGGCCGGTGCGCGTCGAACGCACAGAGCGCGCTCGCCACGAAGGGATGGTAGTCGACCAATACGTAGGCCTTGTCGGGTGAGGCATGCGCCTCACAGGGCACGAGCCGCGGCCGCTTCACCCAGGGCTCCTCCATGAGGAACTCCGGTGTGCTCGTCAATCGATGCAGCGCCTCCTCAGCGCTACACGTCGCGAGCCGGTCGGCGGCTGGCTCGACTTGGCTGACCGGGAACGTAATGCTCACCGCCTCAATCTACAGGATCCGGAGCCCGCCATACTCCGGAAACGCTAGCCAGCCGCGGCTTCCGCTGGATACACGCCCCGCCTCAGTTGGCGACGATGTTCACCAGTCGGCCCGGAACGACGACGACCTTGCGCACGGTTTTGCCCTCGATGAGCTCCTTGATCTTCGGGTCGGCGAGGGCCGCGGCTTCGAGCTCGTCCTTGCTGGCGTCGGCGGCCATGGTGATCCGGCTGCGGACCTTGCCCATCAGCTGGACAGGGATCTCCACCGTGTCGTCCTGAAGCTTCGCCGGGTCCCAGGTGGGCCACGGGGCCGTGCTCACACAGGGGCTGTGACCGAGCTTCTCCCAGATCTCCTCGGCGAGGTGGGGCGCAAAGGGCGCGAGGGTCGCCGCGAAACGGGTCGCCTGGTCCGAGGTGAGTCCGCCGCGGCTCGTCGCGAGGTTCACCAGCTCGATCATCTTGGCGATGGCGGTATTGAAACCGAGGCGCTCGATGTCGTCGGTGACGCCCGCGATGCAACGATGAACCTGTTTGTCGACGTCCTCGTCGGCCGCGTCTCGGAGCTTCATCTCGCCCGTCGTTTCATCGACGAGCAATCGCCATGCGCGCTGAAGAAAGCGGTACATGCCGTGGATGTCCTGGGTATTCCAGGGCTTCGACGTCTCGAGGGGCCCCATGTACATCTCGTAGAGGCGGAAGGTGTCGGCCCCGTACTCAGCGATGATGTCGTCGGGGTTGGTCACGTTCTTGAGCGACTTGCTCATCTTCGCGACGATGCGGGTGACCTCTTCGCCTCCCTTCTCGACCCACTTCGGCTCGTCTTCGGTACCCACGTTGTCGGCCTGGTCGACGGCGACGAGGGACCTGTCGGGACGCTGAAAGGCGTGGCTCAGGATCATGCCCTGGTGAAAGAGCTTCCGGAACGGCTCGTCACTCTGGATGACGCCGTGGTCGAAGAGCACCTTGTGCCAGAAGCGCGCGTAGAGCAGGTGCAGCACCGCGTGTTCGGCGCCGCCGATGTAGAGGTCGACGCCGCGCTCACCGAGCCAGTAGGCGTCGGCTTCCTTTCCGATCAAACGCTCGTCGTTCTTGGGGTCCGCGTAGCGCAGGAAGTACCAGCAAGACCCTGCCCAGCCGGGCATCGTATTCGTCTCGCGGGTCACCTTCGCGTCAGCGGGAAGCCCCACTACGCCAGCGTCACCGGCGGTCGTCGTGACCCAGTCGGTCGCCTTGGCGAGGAGCGGCTGGGGGTCGTCGCTCTCGACCGGCGCGTAGTCGGCGAGGGGCGGCAAGGTGAGCGGCAGGGATTTCCGGCCGATGGCGTGGTGGTGCCCGTCCTCGTCCCAGACGATGGGGAACGGCTCGCCCCAGTAGCGCTGGCGGCTAAAGAGCCAATCGCGGAGCTTGTAGTTCACCTTGCCGTGGCCGAGACGCTTGTCCTCGAGCCAAGCCGTGATCCGTGCCTTGGCTTCGGTGACGCCGAGGCCGTCGAGGGAGACCTCGTCGTTGGCCGAGTTCATCGCCTCTCCGTCGCCGGAATGACACTCGGTCAGGGCCGAGCCGTCGGCCTTGGAGATCACCTGGACGATGTCGAGGCCGAACTTCTTCGCGAACTGCCAGTCGCGCTCGTCGTGGCCCGGGACCGCCATGATGGCGCCGGTGCCGTAGGTGATGAGCACGTAGTCGGCGACCCAGATGGGGATCTTCTTGCCGTTGACGGGGTTGATGGCGTTGAGGCCGGTGAAGACGCCGGTCTTGTCTTTGGCCTGCTGCCGCTCGAGGTCGCTCCGGTGCTTGGCCTCTTCGACGTAGGCGGCGACGGCCGGGTCGGTGCTCTCGGCGACCAGCGCATGCTCCGGGGCGACGACCATGTAGGTCGCTCCAAAGAGCGTATCGGGGCGCGTCGTGTAAACGCGCAGGCGCTCGACGCCGCCCGTCTCCTTTTCGAGCTCGAAGTCGCACTCGGCGCCCTCGGAGCGGCCGATCCAGTCGGTCTGCTTGATCTTCGTCGAGCTCGGCCAGTCGAGGCCTTCGAGGCCCGAGAGCAAGCGGTCGCCGTAGGCCGTGATGCGGAAGAGCCACTGCTCGAGGGGCTTGCGCAGGACGGGGAAACCGCCGCGCTCACTGCGGCCGTCGATCACCTCTTCGTTGGCGAGGGCCGTGCCGAGCTTCGGGCACCAGTTGACCGTCTGCCGGGCGACGTAGGCCAGGCGGTAGCTGTCGAGGACGATGCGTTGATCGGCCACCGAGAGAGACGACCAGGAGCCATACTTCCGAGCCTTGGCGTCGGCGTCGTGTTCGGTAGCCTGAGGGTTGATGGCGATGGGACGCGAGCCGCCTTCGAAGTCGGCGACGAGGTCCGTGATGCGCCGGGCTTTCTGCGCGTCGGCGTCGAACCAGCTGTCGTAGATCTCGAGGAAGATCCACTGGGTCCAGCGGTAGTAGTCCTCGTCGATGGTCCCAAACTCCCGGGACCAGTCGTAGGAGAAGCCGAAACGCTGAAGCTGGCGCCGGAAGTTGTCGATGGACTTCTTGGTGGTCTCGGCGGGGTGCACGCCGGTCTGAATGGCGTACTGCTCGGCGGGCAGCCCGAAGGCGTCCCAGCCCATCGGATGCAAGACGTTGAGCCCGCGCATGCGCTTGAAGCGCGAGATGATGTCGGTCGCCGTGTAGCCCTCGGGGTGGCCGACGTGGAGGCCCGCGCCCGAGGGGTACGGGAACATGTCGAGGCAGTAGAAGCGCTCCTTGGTCCCGTCGAAGCCCGGCTCCCCGGGATTCGGCTGCTTGAAGGTGTCGTTCGTGGCCCAGTGCTGCTGCCACTTCGTCTCGAACTCGTTGGCTCGGGTCGCGTCGTAGCGATAGGGCTTCTTTTCGTCCGCCATGGTGGGCGCAATGTAGCCGAAAATGGGGGGAAGTTCGGGTGAAGTCCCGGGGAAGTCCTGAGTGCCCTGGCATTGGACGATGGGCCCCGGCCACGGGGCCGTCGCGGTGCGGACTCGATCCCGCAGATGGGTCGTTTTCGGGGAGATCTTGGTGGTGTGGAACTTGCTGTTTCACCCCCCATGCGCTGGCTATTACTCGGAACACTCGTCTTTCCCCTCTTCTCCTGGGTTGGCTGCGCTCCCGTCGAAGGGCCTGGGGGCCCCGCGGGCCTCGCGAGCGATGAGGCGCCTCTCGCCGCCCCAGGCTGGGGCGTCATCGAGGGCCAGGTCGTCGACGCCTACCTGCACGGGCCGGTGCCGGGGGCGAGCGTCGGCCTCCGAGCGGGCGGCGAACGGGTGGTCACCGACGACGACGGCTTCTTCCTCTTCGAGGCCGTGCCGTCGGGCACGCATCGCGTCGTGATGTACGCCGAGGGCTACCTCGAGGGGGCCCTCGCGAACGTGGTCGTCGTCGCAGATCGTGAGACGACGGTCACGGCGCGGCTCTTTCAGGTCGACCCCTCCCTCGACCTCCAGGAGCGCTGGCTCGATCGACCCGAGAGTCCGGAACCTCCGGTGGCCGAAGAGCCGGCGGGCACCGTCGATGGCGACGGGCAATTCGGCGAGGTCGGCGCAACCCGCGCAGCCCTCGCGGACCCGACCCTGCCGGCGACGATCCGCGTCTGGCGCAGCGGGGGTACCGCGCTGCAACCTTCCCGAGCCAACGGGTGGGCCGACCGCAGCTGCGACGGCGTCGTCGAGGTCCTCGCGTTCGAGGAGTACGTCAAGGGCGTCATCCCCCACGAGTGGATCCCCTCCTGGGACCGCGAGGCGCTGCGCGCGGGCGCCATTGCCGCCCGCTCCTACGCGGCATCTCATACTCTCGGCGGGGGACGCTGGGCGTGCGCCGACGTCGACGACGGCACCGTCACCCAGGTCTACGACGATGACCGGTCGGTCGCGACGGATCGCGCCGTCGAAGACACCCGGGGCATCGTCGTCCTTCGTGATGGCCGCGTGGTGCGCACCGAATACAGCGCGGAGAACGCCCACCCCACGGCAGGCCACGGCATCGACGACCCGGTCTGCTCGGGCTCGACCCTCTTCGGTCATGGCCGCGGCGCATGCCAGTGGGGCACGCAGCGCTGGGCGACGGGGACCTGCTTCCGCGCGCCGTGCAGCTTCGGCTCCCATGGGTCCGCCCCCAAGACCTACCGGTGGATGATGTTGCACTACTTCCCTGGAACCACCCTCTCCGCAGGAACACCGGCGGCCCCCTGCGGCACCGTCGGCCCGGCCGGCGGCATCGTCGACGACGGGGGCGCGTGTTTCGACGCCTACGGCCCGTCGACCTACTGGCGCTCGGCGATCGTCGGAATTGGCGGAAGCGCGCACTGGACCAACGCCTTCCAGAACGGGACTCCGAGCAACTGGGCCCGCTGGGGCCTGAACCTCGCGGCGGCCGGCACCTACCGCGTCGAGGTGCACATCGTCGACGCCTACGCCACCTACGGGGCGGCACGTTACGAAGTGCGCCACGGCGCGTCTACGAACGAAGTGATCGTGAACCAGGGCGCGGCCCGGGACGGCTGGCTCTCCCTCGGAAGCTTCAGCTTCGCCGCGGGGGGCGACCAGAGCGTATCGCTCTTCGACAACTACGCGGGGACCGTCGGGCGCGACCAACACCTCGTCGCCGACGCCATCCGCCTGGTGGCCCCGCCGGCGCCCCCGCCCGCCGAAGACCCGCCGCCGCCTCCCGCAGAAGATCCCCCGCCCCCCCCCGCGGAGGATCCCCCGCCGCCTCCCGCGGAAGATCCGCCTCCGCCCCCCCTCGGCGACGCCGCGGAGCCCTACTCTCCCGAGCCCGGCGGCGGAGAAAATGACGATGGCGGAATGGCGTACGCGCCCGGCGACGACGGCGGCGTCGGCAGCCCCGAGGGCGCCCGGAGCTACACCCGTGATGGGGAGATCACCGGAGGCTGCAGCGCCGCGGGTGGCCCGTCTCGGTCGCCCAGCCACGCGCCCTGGTTCGTCGCGGCCGTGTTGGTCATCGTGCTCCGCCGAAGGAAGCCCTAGACTCCCCCCGACATGAGCAATGCCAACGTGGACCTCACCGACGGATACCTGCACTGCAACGTGGCGACGGTGCCCGACCTGACGTCGTATCTCGACGCCGACGTCCGCCACCTGCACCTCGACCGCAAGGTGAAGAAGGCCCCGGGCCTCGACGCGTTTCTCGACCAGTGCACGACGCTCCGCGGCCTCACGATTCATCAACCCGCGCTCCTCGACCCGGCGCCGACGAAGACGGCGATAGAGCTCCTCGACATCTCCGGCACGAAGCTCCGGAGCCTGGACTTCCTGGCGGGTTTCCCCGAACTGAGGCGGCTCTCTCTTGGTTTCCGGGGCACCGAGGTCGCCGACTTCACGCCCGTACGCCACGTGCCCCACCTCGAACGACTCCGGGCCAACGGTCACCGGGCGGGAACCATCAAGCCGCTGCGCGCCCTCGAACACCTCGAAGAGTACGTGGCACATCAGACCAAAGCGCTGGCCTCCCTCGACGGACTCGACGGTTGCCCGAAGCTGGTCCACGTCGACGCCAACCAAAGCCGCATCGCGAGCCTCGACGCCCTCAGCGGAGCGACGATGCTCCGGGCGCTCAAGATCCGCGGCACCAAGGTCCCTTCCCTAGACGCCATCTACGGATGCCATGCCCTCGAAACCCTCTTCGCCGAGCGCACCAAGCTCAAGTCGATCGATGGCATCGCCGAGGGCCTACCCGGCCTGCGCCTGCTCTGGTTGCACAACACCGCCATCACGGACCTCTCTCCGCTCCGAGGCCTCCGGTCCCTGCTCGAACTCGACCTCGGCGGGCTCGCGGTCGACGACTTCAACGTGCTCGGCGACCTGCCCTCCCTCGAGCACCTCGACTTCCACGGCACCAAGTTTTCAGACCTCTCGGTCCTCGAGTCGCTACCAAACCTCGTCAGCGCGCGCCTCACCAGCACGAAGGTCCGCGAGAAGGACCCCCGGGTGGCCAAACTCAATCGCAAGCTCCGAGCGAAACACGGCCGCGACGGAGGGCTCAGCTTCGACGCACGCAGCGGCATGGCGCGCCTCGGGGTGAACCGGGCCACCTGTACGCACGGCGACCTGCAGCACGACGAAGAGAATCGGGAAGACAGCTAGACGGCTGACTAACGCCCGAGCGTCTCGCGCATGCGGAAGAGAACCACCGCGCCGGATACGAACGTCAGCGCCGCGATGGCCCACACCGCGGCCTCGATGCCAAAGGCGTCGGCGATGATCCCGGCGGCGAGGGCTCCGAAGGCGTAGCCCGAGTCGCGCCATAGGCGGTAGATTCCGACGGCGCTCGCGCGCCAGGTGGGATGGGCGACGTCGCCGATGGCCGCGAGGAGCGTCGGGTAGACCATCGCGGTGCCGGCGCCGAGCAGCCCGAGAGCGAGGGCGTAGCCAGCGAAGGACCCGCTCAGGGCGACGAGGACGATGCCCCCCGCTTGAATCCACATGCCGAAGACGATGAAGAGCTTGCGGCCGACGCGGTCCGAAGCAACGCCGGTGAAGAGCTGCCCGATGCCCCAGACCGCGGGGTAAATGGCCGCGAGCCAGCCGATCTCGACGAGGGTCATGCCGGCGAGGGCGAACACGATGGGAAAGAGGCCCCAGGCCATGCCGTCGTTGAGGTTGTTGACGAGGCCCGCCTGGCTCACCGAGGAGAGATCCCGGTCGGTGAACGAGGTGCGTACGAAGATCGCACTCGCCGAGGGCGCCGGGGGCGTCGAGCCGGCTGACGGGTGCTGCCCCGCTTCGACGGCGACGTGGGCGTGGGTCTCGCGCACGAGGAAGACCGAAAGCAAAGTGCCGACCGCGACGAAGGCCACGCCGAGGTAGAAGGGCTCGGGGCGCAGCCCCCACCGCGAAGCGACGTACCCGGTGGCCAATGCGGAGACCGCGACGGCGAGGTACCCGGCAAACTCGTTGAGCCCCATCGCCGTGCCGCGGTCCTTCGAGCCCGCGAGGTCGATCTTCATGATGACCGTCATCGACCAGGTCAGACCCTGGCTCACCCCGAGGGCGACGTTGGTCGCGACGACCCATCCCCACGACGGCGCCCACATGAGCAGGAAGGGCACTGGCGCCGCGACGAGCCACCCGGCGATGAGCACCGGCTTTCGGCCGTAGGCGTCCGAGAGTCGCCCCGCGAAGTAGTTGGTCGCGGCCTTGGTGAACCCGAAGGCCACGATGAACGAGAGCACCGCGGTCTTGGCGGCGAGGCCAAACTCTTCTTCGGCTATCGCCGGCAAGATGCTGCGCTCGAGGCCCACCATCGCGCCGACGAAGGCGTTGACGACGACGAGGAGCGAGAACTGGGCGAGGTTCTCTCGAAGACCGAGACGCGGAGACTCTGGGTGACTCACGTGGTCCTCACGGAAGGGCCGCGGCGAGCTCTGCGTAGGTCGCGAAGCCAAGCTCGGGTTCGATGACATCGGACCAGATGGCGTCCATCTCGGCGCTGAGCGCGGCGCTGAGCTCGGCCCGGTGCGAGCCAACGGCCCCTTCACGGACCTTCGACGAATCCCCGCCCGGGGGGAGGCCCGCCCGTTCTTCGGTGAGACGTCGGATGAGCGCATCGTCGAAACGGTCCCCGTGGGCCCGCATGAACTCGAAGGAAGATTGGCCCACGACGAGGTCGAGGAGGGCTTGGTCGAGGGGCACGCCGATGAACTGCGCGACGCGAATCACCACGCCTTCGAGATCGGCCCTCATGCCCTCGAAGGAGAGCAGCAGGACATCTGGGTCGTCGCGCCGGGGCCACCACGAGAGCAGGTGCGTCCAGTAGTCGGTGGCGCGTTCCCGAAGGAAGTAGACGCGGTGAGCCACGGTCTCCATGTCGATGGTGCCGGCCTCGAACCACCACCCCTCCATGAAGCGGTAAAACGAGACGAACGCGTCTTTGGGGTCCCGGAGCGACACGATGTAACGCGCTCCTGGGGGAACCCGGTGAGCGCTGAGGTGGCTCTTGAAGGCTCGTGGTTCGCCGCGCTGGTCGGCGTCGAGGTCGAGGCCGAGATCGAGGGCCGTCTCGATCCACGGGATGACCCGGGAGATGTCGTCGAAGTCCATGTCGCCCCGGGTGCGCAGCCCATGCACGATCTGTTGCAACCAGGTCGTCCCGGACTTGGCGTAAGGCGAGATGATGACGTCCGTCGGCCGAGGCGCGAAGGCCCCCCAGTGAGCCTCGCTCTCGGGGGAATGCATGCGCTCACGGAGATCGCGGAACTCCTCCCAGGTGGTCGCTCGCTGAGATTCGGCCATAGGCGCCATAGCTTAGGGCACCGAGCTGTGAGAGGCCCGGGGGAACCCCCGAAAGAACGCTCGAGAGAGAGCGCTTTCAGGTCAGCGACAGGCTTGCGTGCGTGTCGGGCCGGTGGGCGTAGAGCCGGCGCAACCGGTCACCGTCGTTGCGGTCACTCCGCACTCGGGCACTGCACCGACCCAGCCCCCGACGTTGATCGGTCGATAGATACTCGAGAAAACCCGCCGACAAAAACCCACGACGGTGAGCTGCTTCTCCTCGGTTCCGTTGCAATCGTAGTCGAAGTCGACGCTCGCATCGGCGCCGACGATCGCCGTCGTCTGAAACATGGTCTGGGTTGGATTGACGGCGGGATTGTCGTCACCGCAGTCGGTGTTCTCAGGGTCGAGGGGCCCCCGCGACGTGAAGCCCCCAACCGTCGCGCACCCCGACACCGTCGGCGCCGGCTCGATGCACGAATTCATCGGCGTGGTCCCCGCGGCTGCAAACTCGTCCCCGTCGCAATCGGGGTACCAATCGACCGAGCCGTCTTCGTCGATCTCACCGTCGCAGTCGTTGTCTTCGAGGTCGCAGGCGTCGGTCGCGCCCGCATACACGGTCGGGTCCAAATCATCGCAGTCGTCACCACAGGCGCCGAGGGCGTCCGAGGCGTGGCCGTCTCCGTCGACGTCGAGGAGGCGGTGGGCACAACCCGAGGCCGAGTCGCAGGTATCGGCCGTACAGGGGTCCCCGTCGTCGCAATCGAGGGGGGGCCCTGCACTGCACGCCATCGCGTCACAGGTTTCCTCCCCGGTGCAGACGTCACCATCACTGCACTCGGCGGAGTCGGTGCACATCCGCGGCAGGCATACGCCGGTCACACAACGACCGATGCCCCCTTGGCAATCGGTATCATCGATGGCCGCGGTCCCCACGACGCACACATGGGCCCCGCGGTTGCACGTTTCGTCACCGTTGCAGGGGTCCCCGTCGACGCACTCGGCATCCGTCGTACAGCTGAAGACACACGTATCGCAGCCGTCGCCGTCGACGTCGTTGCCGTCGTCACACTCCTCGCCGCCGGCCACGTCGGGGATGCCGTCGCCGCACCGCGTCGGCCCACAGATGCCGGTGCCGCAGAGCTCACGGGTGGTTTCGTCCCCGTCCGAGTCGCATTCGACCCCGTCGGGCAATGGCACCCCGTTTTCGCAGGCGATGTCCCCGCAGTTTTCGATGCCGTTGCAGCTGTTGCCGTCGTCACACTCGGCGTCCGAAGCGCAGGTCGACGAGACCGACGTATCCCCGGCTGCACGGCATTCGCCGTCGACGCAGGCGTTACCCGAGGGGCAATCCGTACTGGTTACACATTGCGCTTCGCCATCGCAGCCCTGGGCGGCCAGGAGAGCGAAGGCGAGAGCGGCAAGAAGGGAAGGGTACTGCACAGGCTCAGTATGGGTCACGCCGGCCGGCGAGTCACGGCACGGCGACGGCGTTCGTCACGCCGTACGGGTCGAAGCTTTGGTAGGGCCGCGGCGCACCCGAGCCGTCGACACGCACGACGACGAAGTCGGCGCCTTCGAGGCCCACGTCGACGACCGCGTCGAAGCGCACCACGTCCGAGGTCGCGGCGATGGCCTGGTCGACGGCGACCCGGCGCCCCGCGTAGACGCGCAGCCGGTCCACCGGCACCCAGGGCGCGGCCTGGACGCGGACTTGGACGCTGACC